>QHUZ01000007.1 GCA_003223395.1 Gemmatimonadota bacterium
GCCGCACCGCGAACGAGTTACAGGCCGACGACCACTGCTCGCGCTCCTGCACGGTGCGCTGGTTGCCGCCGCAAAAGATCGGCTCGAGCGGCTGATCCACCGCCTGCATCGCGGCAAAGAAGTTCGGCACCTCTTTCACACCCTTCGACCGCTTGCGACGGTGCAACACGGCCAGGCGCTCTGGACCCACGAAGTGCGGGGGGTAGACGATGCACAGCTCGCGGTCCACCTGCGTGAAGATCATGTCGAGGTGAATCGCGGTGCGCTCGGCGGGCAGCACCACGATGATCACGTCGGTCACGTTGCAGTTCGCGAAGACAAGGTCGCACAGCAGATCGAGCGCCGCCGGGCTGGACCGCTCGCTGAAGCCGAGCACGAGGAGGTCAGGGCGGATGGGGTGTACGTCGCCGCCCTCGAGCGTGTAGTTGCTTCGCTTCTCGTCGGAGCCGTCGTAGAGAATGCCCCCGTTCTCGAACTTCTGGTCGTAGCGGAAGAGCGCTTTGATCAGCAGCTCCTCGGTCCAGCGCACACCGTGGCGCATCGACCCGATGATCGCGTGCTCGCCGATCACGATGCCGACGTCGCGCGTGAAGAACAGGTTCGGCAGCGGCGGGAGCGCGTATGCGACTTCGTTCAGCGCACGGGCGATCGGCCCGCCATCCTCGAGCGCGCCCTCGACCATGAGCGCCACGAAATCTTCCGAGGACAACGCAGCCATCTGTTTGGCGAGCGCGTCGGACGGGATGACTTCCAGCGCGCGTGTCGTCAGGAATTCGCGTACTTCGGGCCGCCCCGCGATCTCGACCAGGGTGTCGCGCACTTCATGGACGTCGGCGAAGCGCTCCAGCACCGCGACCAGACGGCGGTGCTCGCGCTGCGCGATTTCGAGGTCGATGATGTCGTCGTAGAGGTAGTCTTCGCGCGTGCCGGGGGTGACGGCGACGAGCTCTTTACCGGGGGTGTGAACGAGGACTGACCGAAGCGCGCCGATTTCGGATGTGACGTGGACGCGGGGCATGGCCGGAAAGCTAACGATTGGCCAAAGAGTAGCTCAGCGTCTCCAATTCCAGCGCCATGTTTACGGTCTTGACCTCAACATCGGGAGGAACGTTCAGGGGCACGGGTGCGAAGTTGAGGATGGCCTTCACGCCGCTTCGCACCAGGCGGTCCACCACCTGCTGCGCCGACTCGGCGGGTGTCGCGACGATCGCGATGTCACTCGGGTCCTTCTTGAGATCCGATTCGAGATGCTTGACGTCCCGCACCACCAGGCCGTTCCAGCGCGATCCGATTTTGCGCGCGTCCTGATCGTAGATCGCGGTGATGTGGAACCCGCGCTGGCGAAAGCCGTGGTATTGCACCAGCGCCCCGCCCATCCGCCCCGCCCCGACGAGCACGACACGGTAGCCGCGCTCGAGGCCCAGGATGTCGCGGATCCGGCGGGTCAATTCGGGGACGGCATAGCCGAGGCCCCGTTTGCCGAAGGAGCCGAAGAAGGAGAGGTCTTTGCGGACCTGTGCAGAGGTGGTGCCGCCGAGGCGAGCCAGCTCTCCGGACGAGATGGTGGGAGACTTGGCCTGCTCGAGGAAGCGCAGGTAGACGGACAGCCGCCGTACGGTGCTGTCGGAGATCTTCCGCATTGTGAACTATTTCACAATTGGCGACCTCCGCGCAAGGTCACGCCGGTTTGCGAGCCCGGATGAACGATGTCGACGAAGCCGGCGTTGTGGAGCAGGCGTCGATACTCCCCCCCACAACTCCATGCTGCGCCGCACCGCGTCGGGGACTTCGCCGCGGGACGCGTGCGGCAGTGGTCATGACCTCAACGCATCAAGTTTTCTTGATACGTCAAGGGTCTCCGTGCTCGGTGCAGCAGGACAACACGCAGGTGCCCCTGTGCTTCCCGGGACTCACGATCCGCGCAAAGGCGATCATGTGCGTGAGCGTGTCGCCTTCGAGGCCATAGTACTTCCGGCGACCGTCGCGCTGCACGCCAACCAGGCCCGCGGCCTTAAGCACTTTCAAATGGAACGACACGCTCGATTGCGGGGCGCCGAGGATTTCATGCAACTCCGTCACGCAGCGTTCCCGCTGAGACAGCAACTCGAGGATGTACAAGCGGGTGATGTCCGACGCCGCAAAAAACCACTGAGCGACGTGCGCCATTTCCACAGGTAACGCGTGTGGCAGATGAGGCAAACCGGGGCGGCAATGGGGCAACTTTGTGGCGACACGAATCAAATGGCGGCGAGTCATGCACACGAAGCTACGGGGGACACATCAACAATCATGGATATGTTGCAGTCACCCATGGGTCGCGGGCGCGCGCCGAAAGAGCCGCACAAACGCCGCCGGGGCGAGCCGCTCCGGTCGCACGGTGGGGTCGAAACCGAGCTCCGTCAGCTCTGCCTCATTCAGCCCCGGCACCGCGTTTTTTAGCTGCTTGCGACGCTTACTGAAGCACGCGGTCACGAACGCGCGCAGCGGGGCAACCTCGACGTCCAGGACCAGCGGCTGAGCGAGCGGTGTGAGCCGAATCAACGCACTGCGTACTTTCGGAGGCGGCCGGAACGCGCCCGGCGCCACCGTGAAGAGCTTCTCCACTCGTGCGACCACCTGCACGCCCACCGAGAGCGCCCCATAGGTCTTCCCACCCGGCGGGGCTGCCATGCGATCCGCGACCTCGTCCTGCACGAGAAAGACGATGCGCTCGGGAAGCGGCGGCGTCAGGGCCTTATCGATCAATGGTGACGTGATGTAATACGGGATGTTGCCGATGACCTTAAAGGCGTGCGCCGTGCGCTGTGCGCCGTACGCCGGAAGGCGATGCCAATCGAGAGTGAGAGCATCCCCGTCGATGACGATCAGGTTTCCCGGCGCATTGCGCACGGCGTACGGCGTACGCAGTTGCTCAGCGAGCGCTCGATCCTTTTCGATGGCAACGACCTGCAGGCCTCGAGCGAGCAACTCCTGCGTCAGCGTCCCTTGCCCCGGTCCAATTTCCAGCACCTGCTCTCCCGGTGCCGGATCCAGGGCATCCACAATCCTGCGCAGAATCGCAGGATCGTTGAGAAAATGCTGGCCGAGTCGTCTCAGACTTTGAGCAACACGAGGGTACGGTCGTCGTTGGCAGGCGCGCCGCCGGTAAACGCGGCGATGTCGGTGAAGACGGCCTCCAGGATATGCCGGGCTGGCCGGCTCCGGAGATTCACCACATGACTGAGCACACGCTGCTCCCCGAACCGTTCGCCACTCGGACCCGGCGCATCGGCCAGACCATCCGTAAACAAACACAGAATGGCCTTTCCCCGCGCGAACGGCAGCACACGCTCCTCTCCGCCGCCGCCCAGACCCAGCGGGGGTCTGGTCGCATCCAGGCGCGTCACGTTCCCTGTCTCGGTCGACACCAGAAACGCATGCGGGTGCCCGGCGTTCGCGTAGGTGAGCGTGCCCATCGCCGGGTCGGCCACCGCATAGCAGAGCGTCAGAAACATCTCGGTCTCTTCGAGCTCTTCGGCGAGCGACATCTCGAGCCGCCGCAGCGCCTCATGCGGCGACTCGGCGGTCTCGGCGTGGATACCGGAGGCGGCCATCGCCAGCGCCATGATGAGCGCGGCGCCGAATCCGTGGCTCGACACGTCGCCGATCATCATCCCGATCCGCTCGCCGTGCAGGCTGAGCAGATTATAGAAGTCCCCCCCCACCGACTCCGCCGGACGGCAGCGCGCCGCTACATCGCCCTTCGCCGCGACGACGGCGGGCGACGGCAGCAGCTTGAGCTGCAGGTCGTGCGCGAGCTCCAGCTCGCGGCGCAGCCGCTGCTGTCCCAGATCGCGCTCGACGAGCCGAGCATTCTCGATCGCCGCGCCGATCTGATTGGCGATGGCCGCGACAAGTTTGCGGTCGCCGGCGGTGAAGGCGTCTTCTCCCGTCCGGTCCGTCAGATTGATGACGCCGATCGGGGTGGGCACGCGACCCGGTGAGGCGTAGACGACGGGCACCGAAAGAAACGCGTGCCCGCGGTAGCCGCGCTCGATCGGATTCTGCGGCTTCTGGGCGCGCTGGTCGTGGGGGTCGTAGCTGATGATGCGCATTTCGCGGAAGACCCGGGCCGCGATCGACTTGGGATCGTCCACTTCGATCGGTTCCATCTCGCCCAGCTCGACCCCGCGGGCGGCGACGAGCCGCAGCACATGCGCGCGCGCATCGTGCACTAGCAGCGTCGCGCGCCGGGCCCGTACCACCGCCGACACTTCCCGTAGAATGCGGTTCGCCGCTTCGTCCAGCCGAATCGTATGGCCGAGGATCTCGCTGATCGTGTAAATCAGATCGATTTCCTCGTACCGTCCCGACAGCTCCGCCGCGACCTGCGTCGTTTCCTCTTCCGCCTCCATCACCGCCCCGATGATCTCCGCGAGCTCGACGGCGACGCGCTCCCCGCCGCCCTGGACTTCCAGCCACGCATCGGCGGTGGTAGGAATTGGCTGGAACACGGCGGGCCCGTCGGAAGACTCCGGACGGCTCTTCGCCCGCCATACACGCAGAGTTGTCCCAGAAAGCGCCCCGAGCACCGGCAACAGGCGCTCGAGCCGTGTCACCCCGCTCGGAGCGTCAGGCAGATGCCGTTGCCTTTCTCGTTGAACGCCACGTCGTCCACGAGGTGACGAATGACGAACAACCCGCGCCCGTACTCGCGCTCGAGATTGTCGGGATGCGTCGGATCGGGAAGGCGGCTCGCATCGAAGCCCTGCCCGTCATCATCGACATGGATGCGCACGAAGTCACGCCGCAGCTCCACGTACACGCGAACCAGGCGATCGGGATCTTCGCCGTTCCCGTACCGGATCGCATTGCCGAGGGCTTCGGCGAGGGCGGTGCGGAGATTGAAGCTGATGCGGCGGGGGGACAGCGTACCGGGGGGAAGATGAGTGGCGACCAGTTCGACGGCGTCGCCCACCATCCCAAGATCGCTCGGGACGTCGAGCCGCATCGAGCTCGACGTCACATCAAGTCGCAGGCTCAAAACGCTGCGAGCGCCTCCTCGGCGGTCCGCGTGATGGCGAACAACGTGTCGAGCTTGGTGAGCTCGAAGAGCGTCTGAAGATCCGCGTTGAGACCGGCGAGCCGCAGCTCCCCACTCTGCTCGCGAATCTTCTTGGAGAGCGAGACCAGGACGCCGAGCCCCGACGAGTCGATGTATCCGGTCTTGGAGAAATCGATCACAAACTTGCGAGAGCCTTCCTCGAGGGCCTCGAGGACTTTTTGCTTCAGCTCCTGGCGGTTGCCGACGATGAGCTGGCCTTCCACCCCCACGATCACGACGCCGCTCTTGTCCTTCTTCAGGGTGAACCGCATCCCATTACCCCTTCCGCGTTTGGAGAATGGCGATCGCCGCAGTGTTCACAATATCATCGGCGGTCGCGCCGCGCGACAGGTCCGCGATCGGTTTGGCCAGTCCCTGCAGGATCGGGCCGAGCGCAGTCCAGCCGCCGAGGCGCTGCACGAGTTTGTAGGCGATGTTGCCGGCGTCGAGGTCGGGGAAGATCAGCACGTTCGCCCGGCCGCCGACCCCGGAGCCCTTGGCCTTCCGCTCGGCGACTTCCGCCACGAGCGCCGCGTCGGCCTGCAACTCGCCGTCGAAGGTGAAGTCCGCCGGCGGCTGGCGTCCGCGCAGCTGCGTGATCGTCGCCTGCACGCGCTCCACGCGCGGGCCTTCGGCACTGCCGCGGGTGCTATAAGAAAGAAAGGCGACGACCGGCTCGTCTCCCACGATGCGGCGTCGATCGCGCGCCGACGCGATGGCGATGTCGGCGAGCTGCACCGAGGTCGGCTCGGGGACAACGGCGCAGTCGGCAAACGTGAGCACGCGGTCACCGTTAACCATATAAAACGCGCCCGATATCGTGGCGATCGCCGGTGCCATGCCCACCGCCCAGAGCGCGGCCCGGATCGTATCGGCGCTCGGATACACCGCGCCCCCGACCATCACGTCGGCCGCACCGATCCCGACCAGACACGCCCCGCGCGTGAGCGGATGCTCCAACGCCTCCGCGGCAGAAGCGTCCGTCGGGAATCGATCGGGACGCCGCGAGCGCAGGTGGCGGGCGAGAAACGGCATGCGCGAATCGGGAACGCGCCGCAACACCTCCACGACGCCCATCCCTTCCTTCTCGACGCGCTTGGCCGCCTCCTGCACGCGCGGATCATCGCCTTCGGGAAAGACGATGCGTGGTCTGGTGTCCCGCGCCCGCTGGTAGACGCGGTCGAGAAAGCTCATTTCCCGAACTTGCGCTTCAGCGCTTTTTGGACGCCGGGATCAACGAGTGGGGACACGTCCCCGCCGAAGCGCGCCACCTCCCGTACCAAGCTGGAGCTCACGAAGGTCAGATCGAACGCCGGCACGAGAAACACCGTCTCGATCTTCGGTGCCAGGTTCCGGTTCATCAATGCCATCTGGAATTCATATTCAAAATCGGACACCGCTCGGAGCCCACGAATAATCACCGAGGCCCCGACTTTTTTGGCGAACTCCGCGAGCAATCCTTCGAACGATTGTACCTCAACCCGCTTGTCGGGCACCGCCTGGCGGATCAGCGCGACGCGCTCCTCGAGCGAGAAGAGCGGCTGCTTCGCGACATTGACCGCGACGGCGACGATGAGCTGATCCACGAACTCGAGGGACCGGTGGATCAGGTCTTCGTGCCCCTTGGTGATCGGGTCAAACGATCCGGGGTACACCGCGACGCGTTTCATAAAGGCGGCGGCGAAGGGCGGCGAAGGGCGGCGAGGGGCGGCGACTGCAGAATCGTTATCGCCGTGTCGCCATAACGCCGCGTATCACCCGCCATAATGCTCAGGTCCGCGGAATGTTCGATCGAAAACACGCGCGCGAAGGGAATAATGCCGTAGAGTTCGACAAGTCGTGCAGCGGCTTCACTCGCGTATGGTGGATCCGCGAACGCGACATCGTACTGCGCGGGCTGGAGCCGCTCGGCGAAGCGCAGCGCATCACTCCGGTGAATCGTCACGCGATCCTCCACCTTCAGGGCCTCGGTATTCGCCTTGAGGGCCGTGAGTGAAGCACGATGCGTTTCCACGAAATCGACGGAAACCGCACCCCGAGATAGCGCTTCGAAACCGAGTGCGCCAGAACCGGCGAAGAGATCGAGCACCCGCGCGTCAGGGATAGACTGTTGCAGGATGCTGAACCAGGCTTCACGCACCCGATCCGACGTGGGTCTCACCTTGTCAGTCGTCGGCGTCTTGAGGCGCCGCCCCTTGAACTCACCCGCGATTATGCGGAGCAAGGCTGGCCACCCGGGCCTGAATCGTCGTCCTCCCCTGCCAGTCGTCCCGCTCCAGCCGAAAGGCGACGTCGAGTGGGTTCGTCAGCCAGTCTTCCGGCACTGCATCAGCCCAGCGGAAGCCGATGGCCGGGAGCAGCCCGGAGCCGTCGTCGAGCGTGAAGCGCAGGTGATTCGTCCCGACGCGGCGCGCGCCGACCGCGCGCGCATTTCGCACGCCGAACACCGGCGCGGGATTGCCTGCCCCGCACGGCTCGAGGTGCCGAATCAGCTTCTCCAGATCGGCGCTCACCTGGGCCAGCGGCAGCTCGAGATCGACCCGCTGGCTCGGCGCCAGGTCCTCGGGCGTCAGCAGGTCGCCCGCGACGCCGAGGAACGCCACGCGGAAGTCGTCGAACTTGTCGCGCCGGATCGTGAACCCGGCCGCCATCGTGTGCCCGCCGAATTTCTCGAGATGCGCGCCGACCTTCTGCAGCGCACCGTGGAGATCGAAACCCGCGATACTGCGGCCCGAGCCGCGGCCGAACTCCCCCGCCTCATCCCAGCCGACCAGGAACGTCGGCCGGCCGTAGCGCTCGACGAGCCGTGAGGCGACGATCCCGATGACGCCCGGATGCCACGTCGCGGCGCCGAGCACGATGGCGGCGTCCGCCGGATTCAGCGTCTTGTCCACCAGCTCGATCGCTTCGTCGAGAATCAGCTGATCCATCTCCTGGCGCCGCGCGTTGATGGTCTCGAGCTCGCGCGCCAGCTTCCCCGCTTCATCCTTGTCCTCGGTAAGCAGCAGCCGCAGCCCGTCATTCGCATCGCCGATCCGGCCCGCGGCATTGAGCCGGGGCGCGAGGATGAACCCCACGTGCGCCCCGCGCAGCGGTTTGCCGCCGAGTCCCGCGGTGTCGATCAAGGCGCGCAGCCCGACCCAGCGCGAGTCGGCGAGCTTCTTGAGCCCGTAGCGCACGAGGATGCGGTTTTCGCCGATGAGCGGGACGACGTCGGCGATCGTCGCGAGCGCGACGTAGTCGAGAAAGTGCAGCGGCAGGTTGGGCGACAGGCCGAGCACTTCGACGAGCGCCTGGGCGAGCTTGAAGGCGACGCCGGTGCCGCAGAGGTTTTTGTCTTCGGACTTGCAGTCGGGGCGTCGTGGATCGAGGACGGCATTCGCGGGCGGCAGCTCGTCGCCTGGCAGGTGGTGATCGGTGACGATGACGTCGATGCCCGCCGCCCTGGCCTTAGCGACCGCGTCGACCGCCGTAATGCCACAATCGCAGGTAACGATCAGACCTGCGCTAATCCGTTGTGCTTCTGCGAGACCCGCGGCTCCGAAGTCATAGCCATCCCGGATCCGGTGCGGCACGAACGGATGCACCGTCGCGCCGGCGCTGCGCAGAATGCGCGTGAGCATAGCCGAGGCGCACTGGCCGTCCACATCGTAGTCGCCGTGCACCAGGATCGGCCGCTTCGCGCGGACCGCCCGCGCCAGCAGCTCGAGCGCAACGTCCATGTCGGCCCAGGAGTGCGGGTCGGACAGGCGCTCGAGGTCGGGGCGCAGGAACGCCTTGGCGAGGTCCGCGGACCCAAGCCCCCGCTGGACGAGAAGGGCGGCGAGTGCATCCGGAATGCGCAGCTCCGACGCCAGCGATCGCGTCGCGTCCGGGTCTGCGCTTTTCGTGAGCACCCAACGAGGGACGATCATTCTTTGGCGTACAATAACACGCCGCAGGCTTCGCACCCTTCGATCGTGGCGCCCCGTTGGATCAGCGCCTTGCGTTGCGTCGGGACCGCGGTGAAACAGTTGCCGCACGAGCTGCCGTGCAACGGATAGATCGCGAGCGGCGCCTTGCCGCGGCGAATGCGGTCGTAGCGCGCGAGCAGCGCGGGGTTCACACCGCGGCTGGTCCGTTCGCGCTCCAGCACCGCGCTCTCCCGCTCGGCGGCGATCTCCTGGCGCCGGCCCGCGAGCGCCTCGCGCTGCGCCGCCTGCGCATCGCGCACGTTCTGTAGCGCGTTCTCCGCTTCGGCCGTCTTCCGCTCCGCCTCACCGACCGCGTCACCCGAGCGCATGAACTCGGCTTCTTCTTTCGCCAGCACGGTGCGCGCGAGATCGAGCTCGGCCATCAACGTGGACGCTTCCTTCGCCCCGCGCACCCACTCGAGCTTCTGGCGGCGTTGCTCCTGCATCGTGCGATAGCTCTGAATCTTCCCTTCCAGCCCGTCGCGCCGATCGACGGCGGCCCGGATTCCCGCGCGCGCCTGCTCCACCACCCGCTCGGCCGCGGCGACCTGCTCGTCGAGCTGACGGATCTCCGGCTCCAGCGCCCTCAGCCGGGCGTCGCAGCTGGTTACGGCGACGTCCTTGGCTTGCAGAACCAACAACGCTTCAAGATCCGGGTGCACCCTTCCTCCTTGCAGACTGAATGATTCCATAGGTCGGCCGCTTGGCATTGCGCTCGGCGGCGAGTCGCTGCTTCTCATGCGCGAGGTTCGCTTTCTCGTCATCGCTGGCGAAGGGGATTGCACGATTGATGCGCTCGATCTCCCGATCGAGGCGACGGGCCTCGAGTCGATTGACGCAGCGCTCGAACACAACGTCGGGCTGATCGGTGCCGAGCCCGTCGGCTTGCAGGGACTCGTAGGCACGGGCCGCCGTCTCATCGAGACGATCGGGGGCGTCGTCGGCCAGGGCTTCAAAGACCAACCGGTACGGCTCGAACTCGAACTCCTCACCGTCGACGGCATCCTTGACGCGCGACGTCCACGGTTCGCCCGCCATCATCAGCAAAAGGAGAGACTTTTCCGCGTTGGAAGGCAACGCGGTAACGGGCGGTAAGGGGCGGTAGGGGGCGGTAGGTGCTTCCTTGGGATCCACTTCCCGCTGCAACACGTCCTTCCTGATTCCGGCAACCTCGGCAACCCGAGATATGTAAAGGTCTCTCGTGATTGGATCCGCGGCTGCTCTGATGGTCGGCAACAACCTGTCCAACGCTCTTCGTCTTCCGGGCAAGCTCCCAAAGAAGGCTTTGCGCTCGAGGATCTGGATCTTCCGCTCGAGCACGTCCACGGAGTCTTTCAGCGCCTGCTCCAACGCCGGTGCCCCCTTGTTCTGCACCAGCGTGTCGGGATCCTCGCCCTCCGGCAGCGAAGCGACGCTGACGCGCAGCTTGTGGCGCAGCAGCACATCGCCGGCGCGGAACGTGGCGCGCAGCCCGGGATCGTCGGAGTCGTAGAGCAGAATCACATGCGCCGTATGGCGCTGCAGCAGCGCCGCCTGGTCGTCGGTCAGGCCCGTACCCAGCGGCGCGACGACTTCCTCGAGGCCGGCGAGCGTGAGGCGCAGGACGTCGAACTGCCCCTCCACCAGAATCGCCCGCTCGGCTTTGCGCATGCCGTGCTTGGCGAGGTGCAGGTTGTAGAGCAGCTGGCCTTTGTGAAAAATCGGCGACTCGGGGGAGTTCAAGTATTTGGGCTCACCTTCACCCAAAATCCTTCCGCTAAACGCTACCACTCGCGATCGCAGGTCATGAATTGGAAACAACAGCCGGCCTCTGAAACGTGGAGTCTTTGAGCCATCCTCCCGTTTAACGAGCAGCCCCGCTTCCAACAACACTTCTTCCCGCAGCCCCAATCCTTTCATTGCATCGAGGAACCCCGTGCCCCTAGGCCCGAATCCCAAGCCCCCCACCTGCGCCTGCTCCATCGTGACATGGCGGGACTCGAGATATTTGCGCGCGCTCTCGGCTTCGGGGCTCTCGCGCAGCTGGCGCGCGAACCAGTCGGCGGCCGTGGCGACGGCGGCGTAGAGCGGCTCGCGCGGATCGGGGCCGGTGGGTCCGGAGCGCTCGGGGATCGTGATCCCGACCCGCCGCGCCACTTCGCGCACTGCGGTCGGATAGTCCATGCCGAGCTTCTTCATGAAGAAGGTGTACACGTCGCCCGCTTCGTGGCAGACGAAGCAGTAGAACATCCCCTTTTTCGGAATGACGGCGAAGTTGCGATGGGTCCCGCCGTGAAAGGGGCAGCGGCCGCGGTAGTCGGCGCCGGTGCGCTTGAGCTCAACGCTCTCACCGATGATTCCCACGAGGTCCGCTGCTTCACGGACTTGCTCGATCACATCATCAGGGATCATGTGTCGGACCGTCGGACTGTCGGACCGTCGGACTGAACGACCTCCAACAGCTCCGGCGCGATAACGAGTCTCACAGCCCCGATTTCAACCACCACACGTCCGTCTGAACGCATCTCCGCGACCACACCCACCTTGCCCTGTCCTGTGCGGACCCGATCACCAATGTTCAGGGCCTTCTGTCCGACCGTCCGACCGTCCGACGGTCCGACGTCTTTTATCGCGTCTTCCACCATCCGCCGCGCCTCTTTCGCCGTGGCTTCCGTGACAGCCGCACGAGCTTGCGCGAGCGCGGTTTCTACCGTCTTGCGAGCCTCGAGGAGATACGCTCGCGCCTTTTCGCGCGCGTCTTTGTCGAGCGCCTTCTCGCGCAGGTGAAGCTCGTTTTCGAGGGCTTGGAGGTTGGCGAGATTCTGACGCTCCAAGTCCAGCTGAGCTGAGCGTGTCTCAAGCTCAGCGGCGCGCG
>QHUZ01000008.1 GCA_003223395.1 Gemmatimonadota bacterium
ATCTGCACAGCACAACGACTTCCGCCGGTTTGCCGTCTTTCCGGGGTGGGGGCGTCAATTCCTGCCCGCCGGGCGTTACGATCCGCACAGGGCCCTCTATGATCAGGGGGCCGTTCGACTTCGGGGTGATGGTCACGGTGGTCATTTGGCCAATATAGCGGCACGGCAGGGGCCGGGACGGGGTATTTCCCGGGTGCGGAGTCAGATGCACACCCGTTTTTCCCTCATCGTTTGCGTTGCCGCCGGCGCCACGGTCGCGGCGTGTATCGGCGAGCGTGGGCCCTTCATCAACCGCATGGCACACACGGGGACGAGCTACCTCGCGCGCGCGGCGCGCCAACCGGTCCGCTGGCAGCCCTGGGGCCGCGACGCCTTCGCGCTCGCCGCAAAGCTGGACCGTCCCGTCCTCCTGTACATCGGTAGCGATGCGTGTCGCTGGTGCGCCGAAACCGATCGCGCGATCTACACCGATCCGGAGATCGGCGCGCTGATCAACGCGTTCTTCGTCCCGATTCGGGTGGACCGCGACGAGCTGCCCGACGTCGCCCAGCGCTATCAGACGGCAGTGGAGCGCATGGCGGGGCTGCGGGGGTGGCCGCTGACCGTATTCCTCACCGCGGACGGCGCGCCCTTCTTCGGCGGCACGTACTTCCCGGCGGACGATCCCATCACGGGCCGCGGGCTGAAGCAATTGTTGCCCGAGGTCGCGAAGCGCTATCGCGATCAGCGCTCCTTCATCATCGAGCAGGCGGCAGCCGTTCAGCAGATGGTGCTGTCGGAAGCAGGGACTGGGGCCGGCACCGGCGAGTCGCGCGGCGTGCTGCGGCCGGCACTGGTCCAGGAAGGAATTGCGGCGGTCGCGCGCGAGCTGGATGAGGCCGTTCGCGCTCGGGTCGCCGCGGGCAGCGTCATGCACGTGACTGCCGTGTCGCTGCTGCTCACCGAGGCGGCGCACGGGCACGACACGACGCTCCTGGCGACTGCGTTGCGCACGCTGGACCTCATGCTCGACACGACCGCGGGCAATGCCGGCGAGGATCCGCCGCGCCTCGTCCGCGCCGCGCTCGCCGCGAGCCTGGCGAAGGCGTGGGCAGTCACGGGCGAGCAGCGTTATCGTGAAGCGGGCCGCGGCCTGGTGCGCAGTCTTGCAGGCGAGCTGCCGCACGAGGGATCGGTGTTTGCCGATCAGGAGGCGTACGTCATCGAGAACGTGATGGTCGCTGCCGCGACAGTCGGTGAGCCCGCCGTCGAAAGTCGCGCCCGCAAAGGTCTCGATGTCCTACTGCAGCGGACCTACGCCCCGGGCTGGGGTGTCCGGCACGCCACCACTGGAATGCCGGCGGCAGGCGTGACCACGCCGCAGGGCCTGCTCCAGGATCAGGTCCAGGTCGCAGCGGCGTCTCTGGCGGCACACCACCTCAGCAACGACCCGCGCTATCTCGGAGTCGCGCTCGATCTCGCGGCGATCGTCGAGCGCAGCTATGCTGATCCTCTGGGCGCGTACTTCGATGTCGCAGCGCCTTCCCGCGAGCCTCCGCCCGCTTCGCAGGCTCCGCTGGGTGATCGGACAAAGCACGTGTTCGACGACGTGCTTCCCGGTGCCAATGCCGCGACGGCCCTCTTCCTGGCGCGGTTGACTCAGGTGACGAGCGATCCGGCGTACCGGCGCCGCGCTCAGGCAACGCTGGAGACCTTCGCGGGCGCCATGAACGGCAGCGGGATTCGGGCCGCCACGTTCCTGGTTGCCGCACGGGAAACCCTTGGAAAACCGTGACGAAGCCCCCCCGCCGGGGGTCACTGGGATGGTGAACGACGGCGCCCCGGATGTCGAAGTAGTCGCCCGAATCTTGGGTGGCGATGGGGAGGCGTTTGGGATTCTCATCCGGCGATATGAGCCGGGTCTGCTGCGGTTTGCGACGCGGATGCTCGGGAATCCCGATGCTGCGGCGGACGCGGTAGCCGAGAGTCTCGTGCGCGCCTACCGGCATTTGGCCCAATGCCGCGATCCCGGTCGGTTGCGCAGTTGGCTCTATCGCATTACGGGGAACCGTTGCCGTAGCCATCTGGCGCGGCGGCACACGAACGACATCTCGCTGAGTGACGCACCGCCGTTGTCCGACGGCTCGGATGCGTGGGCGGTGCTCGAACGAGGCGAACAAGTGGCACTGGTCGAGCGTGCGTTGGCAGCGCTGCCGGCCGAGAAGCGAGAGGCATTCGTCTTGAAGCATGTAGAGGGAATGAGCTACGAAGAGATGGCACAGGTAACCGGCGCGCGGATCCCCACGCTCAAGATGCGCGTGCATCGCGCCCGAGAAGCCCTGTTGGCGGCACTGGAGGAGGTGGTACGATGAGCCCACTTGATCCTCGGTTGCAGGAAGCGCTCGATGGCGAGCGTGATCCAGGCGATCTGCCGCTGGATCTGCGGGACGCGTACACCCGGTTGACCGTCGCGACCCAGCTGCTCGAGGCGCCGCCGCCGGTCAGCGTCGCGTCCCGCGTCATGGCGGAGATCCGCCGTGGCCCGCCGCCGGTCCTAAACGAAGGTCTGGCGCGCCGCCTGCTGCATTGGTGGTTGGGGCGGCCCCGCGCAGTCACCGTGCGACTGCGTCCGGTCTGGACTTTGGCGCTGGCGGCTGGTCTGGCGACCGTCCTGTTGCTTCCGTGGTCCAGCGGCATCCCGACGCCCGGCGTCGCTCAGGGTATCGCGAACTTCGTGGGTCATTTCCCCGGCGCCCGATCGGTGGAAGTCGTCGGGTCGTTCAACGACTGGAGCCGGGGCGTGCTGCACCTGAATGACGACGATGGCGACGGCATTTGGCACGGTGAAGCGGTGCTGCCCGCCGGCCCGCACGAATACATGTTCGTGGTGGACGGCGAGCGGTGGGTGCCCGATCCCCTGGCGGGTCGCTACGTCGATGACGGATTCGGCGCCGGCCAGCAGAACTCGTTGCTCATCGTGCGCCCGGCGAGCGCCCAACCATGAGTTGGAAGCTGGTCCTCGCGCTGGCGCTCATCGCGCGGCCAGCGCACCTCGGCGCACAGACCCCCCCCTCCAACGGCACGACACGACTTCCGGGGCGGGTGCCGGCTGCCGCGCTCCCGGCGATCGACTCGCTCATCGCCGCGGCTGCCGCGGAGAGCCTGCCGACCGAACCGCTCGTCCAGAAAGCGCTCGAAGGCAGCGCCAAGAACATTCCGGCCGACCGCCTGGTGAATGGCGTGCGGCGGGGCTTGTTGCAGCTGCGCCAGGCGCGCGCCATCGTGAGCCACGCCGTGCCGGGGCAGGCGCCACCAGAAGGTCATGTGGCGGCGGTAGCGGCGGCCCTCGCCCGTGGGCTGTCCGGGCCCATCGTCGAGCGGCTGATCACGGTTGCGCCGAACGAGCCCCCCGGGCCGGCGCTGCACGCGGCTGCTGATCTGGTCGCGCACCGCTTCGACCCCGATTCCGCGGCTGACTTGCTGGTGGAGGCGCACAACAAAGGCTTGCGGGGCGTGAGGTTACTCGATGTGGCGGTCGCCGCCGACCACGAGCTCCAGCGTCCTGGCGGTCGCACCCCCTCCGAGGCGCTAGCTCACGTCCGCGCCATGCTGCCCAACGTCCCGACGCCGGCCCGGCGCCCGTGACGCGAGGTGGAACACGGGGGTCGTAAAAGCGACCCTAACCAGAGGCTTTAATGCTTTCGTCTGCCCTCCTCCTCCTAGTACTGGCTGTGCAACAGCCGACACAGCAGCCAGCGGCCGCACCGGCCAAGCCCCAAGCCAACGCGTCGCAGCAGGCTGATACGTCGAAGGCCAAGCCGAAACATGCGCGCCGCAAGAGCAAGGCGAAGCCGGCCGCCGCGCCGCGCGACACGACCAAGTCGAAGCCCTAACTAGGACGTGTAGTCGGAGTTGATCCGGACGTAGTCCGGAGAAAGATCGCAGGTCCATACCACCGCCTCCGCGCGACCGAGACCAAGGTCGAGCCGGAGGCGGATGGCTTTCTGCTCGAAAATGGCGCGGGCCTGCGCCGGATCGGCGAGCGCGGTCGCGCCGCCGCTCGCCAGGGTGAGCCAGCCGTTCGACGTGCCCGCCTGCAGTGAAATCCGCTCGGCGATGAGCGAAACGCCGGCGACGCCCGCCGCCGCGAGCACACGCCCCCAATTGGGGTCGCCGCCGTAGATCGCCGTCTTCACCAGCGTGGAGCGGGCGATCGCGCGGCCGACCTCGCGCGCGTGCGCCTCGGTCTGCGCTCCCACGATCTGAATCTCGAGCCGCTTCGTCGCGCCTTCCCCATCTTCGACGATGGCCAGCGCCAGTGTTCGCGCGACCTCGGTCACCGCCTCCTCGAACAGTTTCCACGTCGCGCCGTCGCGCGACGGATCGATCCCCGCGTGGCCATTCGCGAGGAACAGGGCGGTGTCGTTGGTGCTGGTGTCGCCGTCCACCGAGATCGCGTTGAACGTCCGGTCGACGACTCGCTTCCAGAAAGGCCGCAGCGTGCCGGGCTCGGATACAGCGTCAGTGGTCAGCACGCCGAGCAGTGTCGCCATGTCGGGATGGATCATCCCCGCGCCCTTCGCCATGCCCCCGATGATGATGGGCCCGGTGGGCGTTTCGAGGCGAACTGCGCAGTGCTTGGGGCGCGTGTCCGTCGTCATGATGGCACGTGCGGCGTCAGCGCCCCCCGTGGGTGACAGCTTCGCGGCCGCCTCGCGTAGGCCGCGCGCCACTTTTTCCACAGGAAGTGGCACGCCGATGACGCCGGTGGAGAGCACGAGCGCGGTATGAGGTGGCAGACCGGCTGCCTCTTCGGCGGCACGCGCCATCGCGCGCGCCGCCTCGAGGCCCGCGGCCCCCGTGCAGGCGTTCGCGACGCGAGCGTTCATCGCGACCGCGCGCGTCCGTCCGGGCCGATCGGCCAACATTTCCGCGTCGTAGATGACGGGCGCTGCGCGCAGCGCGTTCTTGGTGAAGGCACCGGCGGTCGCGCAGCTCGTCGCGCTGACGAGCAGCGCGACGTCGAGCGCGCCGTCCGCCTTCAGTCCGGCGTGCGCAGCCGCGGCGCTGAAACCGCCGGGCGACGTCGCCGAGCCACCGTCGATCGGGGAAAATGCGGAGGCCATAGTCGCTTGTGTAACAGTGCCCCGTTTCTTATCATAGCACAACCTTCCCGGGGGGACCCGTTCGATGTCGGACAAGTTCCTCAGTTCCGACGAATATGACGAACGCGCACATCAGCTCTACAACGAAGGTCAATACGACGAGGCCATAGATACGCTGCGCGAAGGCCTGGGGTTGTACCCCCATGCCGTCGAGCTGCTTGTCGGTATGGGCTACGCCCGGCTCGCGCGCGAGGAGTACGCGTGGGCGCGGCGCGCGTTCGAAGAGGCGCGCGGTCTCGATCCCGACCACGAGGACACGCTCGCCGGGTTGGGCGAGGTGCTGCTCAAGTTCGGTGAGCGCGGTGCAGCGCTCGCGTGCTTCGAGCACGTGCTCGCGCTTGGCTTCCAGGACGATCACGACCTCATGTTGCAGATTGGACGCGCGCTGTTCCGCGAAGGGGTGCTCGATCAGGCACGGCGCTTCTTCGAAGGCGCGCTGCGCGCCCATCCCGACTCCGCTGACGCCGCCGCGTGTGTCGGCTACGCGGCGCACCGGCTCGCGGACGAAGGCGGCGCGCTGCATTGGCTGCGTCGCGCGCTCGAGCTCGATCCGAGCCTCGGCGAAGCCCGCATCTATCTCGCGAATCTGCTGTACGACCGCGGCGAGTATGAGGCGGCATTGTTTCATCTCGAGCGCACGGGTCCCGAGGAGCACTACGACGCGCTGGCGATCTGGCGGCTCGTCGAGCTGAAGAAGAACGTGTACCGCCTCCCCGACGAAGATCCCGAGCTCGTCCCCTGGAACGCGCGCCTCAACGAGCTCGCGGGTGACGCCGCCCCCGAAGACCTCCTGCTCGCGGAGATCGAGGCGATGACGCCGGACGGCCAGATCCGCGATCCTCGCCAGCTGGAGCTGTTCGGCACGCTGCTCACCGAGCTGCAAGGCATGAAGAACAAGGGTTTCGAGGTGCACCGCGTGAGCACGGTGTCGGGCGCGACCTACGTCGGGACGTGGGAAGAGATCGTGCGGCAGATGAAAGACGATGCCGCCGAGTGGGTCGCTGGGTCGCTGGAAGAGTACATGGAAGCGAGCGCCAAGCGGTGGCGCAAGCAGACAGGCGCGGCGATTCCCGCGACCGACCCGGAGAGTTTTCTCCGGGCCAGCGCCGATGCCGGAGTCTTAAGAATCCTGCACTAGGCCGTCTTCTTGAATCGGATGCCGATCGACAACGGCCCGTCGCCCAGCGCCATCAGCGTGACCGCGCCCGCGAGCAGCAGGGCCTCGAGCTCGAAGTTGGCGTGATGCGGCAGTTTGATGGCGATGATGGTCACCGCCATGTACACGGCCATCGCCGTGGCCCACGTGCGGGTCCACATGCCGAGCAGCACACACACCGCCCCGACCGTCTCGATCGCGATCACGAGCAGCACCAAGAGGGACCCCAACGACAGGTTCGGGATGCCGCCCTGGATCCGATCGAGGCCGCGGCTCAAGAACACGCCACCCACAGCCAGCCGCATGAAAAACGCGGCGTACGGGGCCAATGAATTCACGAGGTCTCCGTTAGAACATGGACATCGCGAGGAACGACCGCAGATTGTCGTTCGTCACGCGCAGCCGGGCGGACAGAAGCCGCACGACCGACCACAGAATCTTGTAGGCGACGTCCCGGTTGAAGTCGAGGAGGAGCTCGAAGTCGGAACGGGAGATCGTGATCAGGGTGCACGCGGTATTCGCGATCGCGTCGGTCGAGCGCTCGGAACGATCGAAAATCGACATCTCCCCGAAGCATGATCCCGGCTTCAATACCGCCAGCGCCTCTTCACCGGACCCTGGAATCGTCCGCGAGATCCGGACCTCGCCTTCTGAGATCAGGAAGAGCCGGTTGCCGGGCTCCCCTTCCTTGAAGACGTACTGGCCGATGGTGAACTTTTGTTCCCGGCACACTTCCGTGACCCGGGCCAGCTCGCCCTCGTCGAGATCCTGGAAGATGGCCGCTTGTTTGAGCAGCTTGACGTCCACGGGGGTGAAGGTACGACGCGTGATAATGCCGGGCAAGTGAAACGCTGGGTGACGGCCGCGGACATCGTGACGGCGCTACGATTTCCGCTCGCCGTCCTGTTTCCACTGGTCCGCTCGCCCGGCTGGCAGCTCGCCATCGTCGCTGCCGCGGCCGCGAGCGACATGGCTGACGGCTTCCTGGCGCGGCGCGTGGGCCCGTCCCGGGCGGGGGCGATCCTCGATCCAATCGCCGACAAGGTCTTCATGGCAGTGGCGTTCGTGACGATCGCGCGGCGCGGCCTCCTCACCTGGTACGAGCTGGTTGGAGTGTTGTTGCGGGACATCCTTGCCGTGCTGGCGTTCCTGGGCACGTGGTTGCTGCGCAGGCCCGTGGCGCTGCCGGCCCGGGCCGGGGGGAAGGCAGTGACCATCATGCAGCTGCTCACGCTGGTGGCGGCAATCACCGATTGGACCTACACTCGACATCTCGCGTGGGCCACCGTGGCCATTGCAGTGTACGCTATCTGGGATTACGGGCGCACGGCGGCGCGCCGTTCGGCGCGGGCGGCCCGCTCCATTGCGCAACGGACAGAGTGACGGAGGCGGAGCCGGAATGCGAATCGTCCTCATGGTGCCCCTGCTGTGCAGCCTGTTCGCCGTGGCCGACGCGCGCGCGCAGCAGTTCCAGCCGCCGAAGAACGGCAAGCACGGCGGCACGCGCATCGGACTCTTCGGCTTCGGGGTGCGCGGGGGCGTGGATTTCCGCCGCTCCGGCCAGCTCGTCCTGGGCTCGACGCTCGATCTCGGCGATCTGTTCTCGAATCGACTGCGGCTCCGCCCGTCGGTCGAGGTCGGTGTGTTCAACGGGCCCAATACCTATGTCGGGAATTTCGAAGCGTTGTGGCGGTTCACCGACGATGAAGAGGTTGCGACGCCGTACATCGGAGCCGGCGTCGGCGTGGCAGGCCGCGATGGATGCGGGACCGACCCGCGGTGCCCTGATCTTTGGGTCAATACGGTATTCGGCTTTGAACTGCACTACCGCTCGACGTTCAACTGGCTCCTCGAGTATCACGGCATGGACCGGCTGCGCCGGCACCGCCTGTTCATCGGACTCACGACGCGACGAGGCAACTAGGATGGCGCGGACTGCCGAGGTGACGACGCGCTGGGTGGGCAAGCTGCAGTTCGAGGGAAGCGGTACCGGACGGCCGCCCATTCTCGTGGACGGCGACTCCACCACCGCGACTTCGCCGGTCGAGCTGCTGCTCGTCGCTGCCGCGACGTGCACCGCGTCGGACGTCGTGATCATTCTGCAGAAGCAACGCATCGCGCTCGAGTCGCTCGAGATCACGATGCGCGGCACCCGCCGCGAGACCGAGCCGCGGCGCTACACCGCGATTGCATTTCACTTCGCCGTGCGCGGGGAGGGGGCCGACGACGTGAAGGTGCGGCGCGCGGTCGACTTGTCGCTCGAGAAGTATTGCTCCGTCGTCGCGTCGCTCGCACCCGACATCGCGATCAGTTACGACGTCGCCATTGCCTAGCCTGTTGTTCCTGGTGTCGGTCCTGGCTTCGCAGTCACAGCAGCTCACCGCGACCGAGCTGAGTCTCGGCGCCGCGACCGTCATCGCCCATCGAACATTCGCCGGTGCGGAGTTGGGTCTGGCCCGCCGGCCCAGCGGAGACAGCCGCGTGGCGCTGGCGCTCGCCGGGGGAACCCTCGACGGCCGGGCGGCCGCGCACGCCCAGCTCACACTGCAGCTGCTCGTGAATCCCGCCGCCCGCAACGGACCCGGCTTGTACGCCGGCCTGGGAGGCGCGGTCACGGCGCGGCGCCACGCTCCAGGGCAGGGATTCCTCGCCGTGTTGCTCGGATGCGAAGTCGCGCCGGGCCGGCGCCACGGTCTGTACGTGGAGCTGGGCTTCGCGGGCGGCGTGCGTGTCGCCGCCGGCTGGCGCTGGCGCTGGTTCCCGCCCTGGTGGTCCTAAAACAAAAGGGCGCCCGATCAACGGGCGCCCTCCTGCCGGAGACGGCTGCCGTCACGCGTTCGCGCCGACGGGAGTGGTCCGGGCTACGACGGGGCGGCAATAGCGCTCGCCCAGCACGCGGAGCTCGTTCAGCTCGGTCTCGGTCAGGTCGGTGAACCGGTCCGCAAGGTACAGCAACGTATCGTCGAACCATTCCTTCTGATGCTCCAAGCTCGCTTCCAGCACTCCGCAGCGGAGGATGTGGGAGAACAGCTCATCGCGCGCCTGTTCGAAGCTCGTGGGAATCGCGTACTTCCGTGGCTCACCACGCTTTTTGGCCATGCAGGGGATTTCCTTTCGGCTGAGGACCTCGTGAGAATTCGGCGCCGCAAGATAATTGGTTGTGTGGTATAATGCCACAGCAGGGGCGCGGGTTCCCGCGCTCCGGGAGGAAGCAATGAGCGAAGAAGTTTACGGACCTGAGCGGGCGCAACGCTTGGTCGCGCTGCTGCGCGCTTTGGCCGAGCGTATACAGGAGCTGGACCGGACGGGCCGGCTACTCGATGCCGCACCGGAGCTCCAGAAGCTGCTGGGCAATGCGCGCAGTGAGCTGTTTCACTACGAAGTTCGCAGCACATACGACACGCCGGACGTCGCCGAGAGCCGCCGCATCGTGGAAGAGGCGCTGGGCGGTGGCGACCTGTCGCTCGACGACCCGGACGACGACGAGCCTTGGCGAGGTGATACGCTGGCATGAATCGCTTCTACATGATGGTGGGTGTACTCGCGGTGGTGCTGGGCATCGGCGTGTTTGCCCTGCTCAAGACGGGCGGCGCGAGTGCGCCTGCCGCCGCCGCGGGCGCCCCACCCACGGTCGTAGACGACAGCTTTCGGGGCTACACGCTCGGTCAGGAGAACGCCCCGGTCGAGATCGTCGAGTACCTGGACTTCGAATGTCCCGTGTGCGCGACGTTCGCCACCATCCAGATGCCGACGATCACGGAACAGCTGATCAACACCGGGAAGGCGCGCTGGCGGTTCCGCGATTATCCTCTGCCGATCCACAAGTATTCCCGCTTCGCAGCGCACGCCGCGCAATGTGCCGGCGCACAGGGCCGCTACTTCGCGATGCAGGAGCAGCTGTTCAGCCATCACCAGTGGGCGCAAACGGGGAAGGATCCGTCGAGCCTGTTCCGCGACCTGGCGCAGGCCGCGGGGGTCGATCTCAAGGCGTACGACGCCTGCATGGAGGCCGGCCGATACGCGGGGCGCATCGAGTACAGCCGGCAAGAGGGCGATCAACGCGTCGTGGATGGCACGCCGACGTTTTTTGCCAACGGGAAGAAACTGTTTCCGAATCTCCGGCGCCTGCCGAATTCCGACGACTTCAAGTCGCTCGTCGACAGCATCATCGCGCACACGTCGGCTAAGCCGGCGGCCCGTCCCGCGCGTCGTTAATGCGTTCCCGCCAGGCGATCGCGCTCCTCGCGCTCGTCGGCCTGTTCGTCGCGCTCTACCTCTGGCTGCACGCGCTCGGCTTCGGCGGGCCGATCAAGTGTGGCGCCTCGGGCGGCTGCGAGACGGTGCAGACCAGCTCCTGGGCGGCGTTTCTCGGATTTCCAGTCGCGTTTTACGGCGTGGTGGGATATCTCGCCGTGCTGATTGTTGCGCTCGGGTCGCTGCGACCCGCGGCGCTGGCCCAACCAGGCTGGGACCGGCTGGTGCTCGTGTTGTCATCGATCGGTGCGCTCTTCACGGCGTACCTGACTTACGTCGAGCTGTTTCTCATTCACGCACTCTGCCGCTGGTGCGTCGGGTCGGCGGTCATCATCACGCTGATCTGGATCGTGTCGCTGTTCTCGCTCAGGTCTCCAGCGACTCGTATTGATCGCGGAGCTTCGCAACCACTGCGGGGTCCGCCAGCGTAGTCGTATCGCCGAGCGCCCGGCCTTCAGCGATGTCCTTGAGCAGCCGGCGCATGATCTTCCCGCTGCGCGTCTTCGGCAGGTCTGCGGAGAAGAGAATGTCGTCGGGTTTCGCGAGCGCGCCGATCTTCTTCGAGACGTGATTCTTCAGCTCCTCGCGCAGCGCGTCGGTCCCCTGCCGGCCTTCCTTCAACGTGACGAACGCCGCGAGCGCCTGGCCCTTCAGGTCGTGCGCGCGACCTACGACCGCCGCCTCGGCGACGGCCGAGTGGTCCACGAGCGCGCTCTCGACCTCCATCGTGCCGATGCGATGGCCCGCGACGTTCAGCACGTCGTCTACGCGACCAAGAATCCAGAAGTAGCCGTCCGTGTCCCGCTTCGCGCCGTCGCCGGGGAAATACATGTTCTTCCACTTGCCCCAGTAGACCTCGCGGTAGCGCTCGTCGTCGCCCCAGATCGTGCGGAGCATGCCGGGCCACGGTTTGGGAATGGCGAGATAACCGCCACCGACTTTCACTTCCTTGCCTTCGCCGTCGAGTAACACGGCCTCGATACCGGGGAACGGCACCGTCGTGGAGCCGGGCTTGGTGGCGATCACGCCGGGCAGCGGCGTGATCATGATGCCGCCGGTCTCGGTCTGCCACCACGTATCGACGATCGGGCAGCGGCCGCCACCGATGTGCTCCTGATACCACATCCACGCTTCGGGATTGATCGGTTCGCCGACCGAGCCGAGCAGGCGCAGCTTGGAGAGGTCGTGACGCGCAGGCAGCTCGGTGCCCCACTTCATGAACGCGCGGATCGCCGTCGGCGCCGTGTAGAAGACGGTGACGCCGTGCCTCTCACAGATCTCCCAGAAGCGGTCCTTCCCCGGATGGTCGGGTGCGCCTTCGTACATCACCTCCGTAACGCCGAGCGCCAGCGGACCGTATACGACGTAGGAATGGCCCGTGACCCAGCCGACATCCGCAGTGCACCAGAACACGTCGGAGTCCTTCAGATCGAACACCCACTTGGTCGTGGCATACACCTGCGTCAGGTAGCCACCGGTCGTGTGGAGAATGCCTTTTGGCTTGCCGGTCGTGCCGGACGTGTACAGGATGTACAGCGGATCTTCCGCATCCATAGCTTCGGCAGCGCATTCCCGCGGCGCGCGCGCCATCAGCTCCGACCACCACAGGTCGCGGCCCGTCTTGAACGTCACCGTCTGACCG
>QHUZ01000068.1 GCA_003223395.1 Gemmatimonadota bacterium
CTCTTCCTGAATCAGCTCCTTGATCTTTTTCCCCACCGCCTTGCGCAGCACGTCGGCTTCGGCGAGCGAGTAGCCAGCCAGCGCGCTCGCGATGCGCATCACCTGCTCCTGGTACACGATCACGCCGTAGGTCGGCGCGAGGATCTCCTCGAGCGCCGGGTGCGGATAGCGAACCTTCTCGCGGCCCAGCTTGCGGTTGATGAAGACGAGGTACATCCCGGTATCGAGCGGACCGGGGCGGAGCAGCGCGTTGGTGGCGACGAGATCGTCGAAGCGGTCGCATTTCATGCTGCGCAGGCAGTCGGTGGCCAGCGGCGATTCAAACTGGAAGATGCCCGCCGTGCGGCCCGCCCGCAGCAGCTCGTAGACCTTCGGGTCGTCCAGGTCCGGCCGTTCGAGATCGATCGTGACGCCGTGACGCTCGGCCACCATCTTCGCGGCGTCATGCAGCACGGTCAGCGTCTTCAGGCCGAGCAGATCGATCTTGAGCATGCCGACATGCTCGAGACCGACCATGTCGTACTGCGTGATGATGGCGTCGGCGTCCGTCTTGGAGTCGGGTGCTGTGCACACCGGGACGTAATCGGTGAGTGGTCCCGGTGCTATTACGACGCCGGCGGCGTGAACCGAGGCATGCCGTGCGAGTCCCTCGATCCTTGCTCCTAAATCCAGCACCTTCCTAATACGCTCATCATGCGCCGCGGCCTGCTTCACCTCCGGAACCTTCTCGCCCGCCTCGGCCAGCGTGACGCTGAATGCCGGCCCTGACGGAATCAGTTTGGTGAGGCGTTCGACATCCCCCATCTCGACGCGGAGCGTGCGGGCGACGTCCCGGAACGCGGCGCGCGCCTTCAGGGTCCCGAACGTAATGATCTGGCCGACCGACTCGCGCCCGTAGCGCTCGCGGGCGTACTCGAGGATCTCGCCACGACGCTCGAAACAGAAATCGAGATCGATATCCGGCATCGAGATGCGCTCAGGATTCAAAAAGCGCTCGAACAGCAGATCGAACCTGAGCGGATCGACGTTCGTGATGTGGAGCGCGTAGGCGATCAGCGAGCCCGCGGCGGAGCCGCGCCCCGGACCGACGGGGATGCCGCGGTCGCGCGCCGCCTTGACGAGGTCATAGACGATGAGGAAATAGCCGGCGTATCCGGTGCGCGTGATGACGTCGAGTTCGTAATCCAGCCGTCTCTCGACCTCATCCGACAGCGGATCGCCATAGCGCTCCAGCGCGCCCTTGCGGGCCAGATGGACGAGCAGATCCTGGTCCGACGCGAACTCCGCGGGGCGCGGATACTGGGGCAGGAAATACCGCTTCTCGAAATCGAATTCGCACAGCTCGGCGACGCGCGCCGTCTCCGCGAGTACGTCGGCGCGGTTGAACAGCGTCGACATCTCCTTCTCGGACTTGACGTAGCTCTCCTGTCCGAAAAAGCGAAAGCGCTTCGGATCGTCGAGGTCTTTGCCGGTGCCGATCGCGAGCAGCACGTCGTGCGCCTCGGCGTCGTCCTTCTTCAGGTAGTGCGCGTCGTTGGTGGCCGCCACGGGAAGTCCGAGGTCCGTGGCGAGGCGAAACATCCCCTCGGCGACGGTGTTTTCTTCGGCGATGCCGTGATTCTGCACTTCCAGCCAGAAGCCGTTGGGTCCGAACGTCCGGGCGAACCACTCGGCGCTCGCCTTCGCGGCCGCGTAATTACCCTGGCGCAGATACAGCGCGATTTCCCCGGAGAGACAGGCGGCGAGCCCGATCAGCCCCTCGCGATGCCGCTCCAGTACTTCCTTATCGATGCGCGGCCGGCGGTAATAGCCCTCGAGGAATCCAATGGACGAGAGCCGGATCAGGTTTTGGTAGCCGATGCGATTTTTCGCGAGCAGCACGAGGTGCGAGTACGGCGCCCCCAGTGGGGCGTCGGCCGCGGGCTTCTCGCGTGCGTGCCGGCTGCCGAACGCGAGGTAGGCCTCAAAGCCCAGGATCGGCCGGATTTTCCGCGCTTTCGCTTCGGCGTAGAACGACCACGCGCCGTGGAGGTTGCCGTGGTCGGTGATGGCGAGTGAATCCATACCCAGCGCCTGGACCCGATCGAGCAGATCGGGGATCCGATTGGCACCGTCGAGGAGAGAGTACTCGCTATGCGTGTGGAGGTGAACGAACGGCATGGTTCCACCGCGGAATCTGCCGTATTTTGCGCGGTCATGCAATGGCTGATGCTGGTCGTCACGTTCGCCGTCATGGCGTTGCTGCAGCGGCTCGTCCGCTCGCTCGGTGGGCCGCTCGAAGCGCAGGCGACGCTCGCCCTCGGCTGCGTCACGCTCTTGGCGTTTGTCGCGGGGACGGTCGCGCAACGATTCCGAATTCCGCGCATCGTCGGATATCTCGTCGCCGGTTACGTCGCGGGTCCCGCGTGGCTCCGGCTGATCCGCGCCGATCAGCTACAGGTTCTGTCCCCGGTGTCGACAGGTGCGCTGGCCCTCATCGCCTTCGCCGTGGGGAGCGAGCTGACGCTCGACGCGCTGCGCGGCGAGCGGCGGCAGACCGTCCTGCGCATCGCGGCCGGGGCAATGATCGTTCCGTTCCTCGCGGTGGCATTCGTCGTGCTCACGGTCAGCCCGTGGTTTCCCCTGACCGCGCACCAGCCGTTCCGCGATGCCCTCGTCGTTGCACTCGTGCTCGGCGCGATGGCGGCCGTCAGCTCCCCCACGCTGACGTGGGCGGTGAGCACCGACGTCGATGCGTCCGGTCCCATGTCTCGCACGACGCTGGACGTGACCGTGGTGCAGGACCTCGCTGCGGTATTGCTCGTGACGGTCGTCCTCGCCCTCGCGCTACCACTCGGAAGCAGGGGAACCGTGGCACCAGGCGTTGCCACTCACACCCTGCTAATTCTTCTGGGATCGATTGTGGCCGGGATCACATTGGGCCTTGCGGTCGCTCAGTATCTCCGCGTCATCCACGGTCAGCTTGCCTGGGTTCTGGTCGTGGCGGCCCTCGTCATCGCGCAGGCGGTCCGGCTCCTGGGCCTCGATGCGGTGCTGATGGCGCTCGCTGGGGGCTGCGCGCTCCGCAATACGGCGCCCCGTGAGAGCGAGCGTGTCAGAGACGAACTCAAACGATGCGCGATTCCCGTCTATGTCGTATTTTTTGCGCTCGCCGGGAGCAGCCTCCAGACCGGGGCGCTCGATGAGCTGTGGCCATGGGTGCTGCTCCTCGTGGGCCTGCGGGCGGTGGGTCTCTGGGGCGGTCTCCGGTGGGCAGGCCGTCATTCGGCGGTTGGCGCTGACTGGGTGAGATATGGGTGGCTGGGCTTCATCTCGCAGAGTGGGTTGGCGCTTACATTCGCTGCGGTGCTGCGGCGGGCGTTCCCGGAATGGAATATTTCGCTGGAAGCGCTCGTCGTGGCGATGATTGGTGTGCACCAGCTGGCCGGACCGATCTGTTTCCATTGGGTGCTACGGCGCACCGGTCAGGTAACGGTGGAACAGGGGAAGGGGGGGGCGCACGTTGGGGACACGCCTGGTACGGCTCTGCAGGCTCGTGGGAAGGATGGGGTGGGCGGAGGCGGGGCCACTGTGTTTGCTGGTGGTAGCAGCATGTAACAACAGCACGGGGCCGCACATCCGGCCCTGTACGGCGGCGGATGCGGTCGTGAACCTGACCGTCAATCAGTACGTGTCGATCGATCCGGCGACCGACTCCGGATGCATGGTCTTTCCCGCGACGGCCGCACTGGCTGCCGAGTACCTCCTCGTTCCCCAGCTGACGTCCGGCGTTCCAGGTCAGACGGCCGCGTTTCGGTTGGGTGGCGATACGATCTTGCCGGCGCCCTCCGCGCCCGCGCCGGAGCAATTGGCCGACCTGACTCCTGCGGAGCGCTTTCACACCTATCTCCGGCTGGGGGATGAGCGGCGCTCGTGGGGATTTGCTCCAAAATCAGACGTGGGTGCGGGGCCCCAGGCGTCGGCGACTGCCGGCCCACCCGGAATGAACGCGCTCCGGACGTTTCAGGTGTGCGCCAAGACCGATTGCACGCGTTTTGACCGGGTGGGCGCGCGGGTGCGCGCCGTCAAGACGAGGGTCGCCATTTACGTGGACACGCTGGCGCCCGCCGGTGGCCTCGATTCCGCCGCACTCGACGCCATCGCCAATACCTTCGATCAGCGGCTCTATGCGATCGACACGGCCGCCTTCGGACGCGAATCGGACATCGATTCGAACACGGTCGTGCTCGTGCTGATGACGAACACGGTGAACAAGCTGGTGACTGCAAGCGCGTGCAACGCGTCCGGGGGCTCGTTCGTGGCGGGATTCTTTTTCGGTGCCGACCTCGACCCGGCGTATCGCAACGATTCGCGCTCCAACAAGGGCGAAGTCTTTTATTCGATCGTCGCCGATCCCCTCGGCAAGCTGAGCTGCGCACACTCCGCCGCACAGGTGCAATTATCCGTGCCGGTGACGTTCATTCATGAGTTTCAGCACATGATCAGTTTCAACCAGCACGTGCTCGCGCGCGGCAGCACTGGCGAGGTGCTGTGGTTGAATGAAGGGTTGTCGCACTACGCCGAGGAGCTGGGCGGGCGGAGTTACGCGCTGGCGCCCGACGGGCAGGTCACGGACTGCACGATCGGCACGACAGAATGCTCCTTTCAGATCGGCGATCTGCTCGACGCGTCCGAGTACCTCGATTCCACCAGCAGACATTTCCTGTTGCCGGCGGCGGGGATCGCGTCGCTGGCCGAGCGCGGGGCGGCCTGGCTCTTCGTGCGATACGTCGTCGATCGGTACACGGCCGGGAGTACCATGCTGGACTGGAATACCGTGACCCGTTCCCTGGTGGGGACTGCCCAAACGGGGGCGCAGAACATCGCGAGCGTCACGGGCGATCCGTTCACCACGGTGGTAAGCCGCTGGACGCTGGCGAACTACGTGACCGATCGGGGCGGCGCTCCCGCGGAGCTGCAGTACGACTCGTGGAACCTGCACTCGGTCTATTCATCGTTGCACACGCAGCGTCCGAACACATTCAAGAACTTCTATCCCCTGGTGCCGACGATCAGCCCCGGACGCTTGGTGCATTTGAGCGGCACCCTGCGCGCGGGATCGGGGATTTACCATCTGGCGACGCAGCCGCCCGGTGATCCGGGGTTCACGCTCAGCTTCACCGCGCCCAACGGCGGGCCGATCGACCCGGCGACGCTGCCACGGTTGAATGTGATTCGACTGCAGTGAGACGGTCGGACGGTCCGACGGCCGGACGGCCGACTGCGTTGCTCGTCGCGCTGGCGCTGTTGGCCGTCGGGCTGTTCGGCCGTCTGGCCGGTCAAACCGAAGGCTCCATCCTCACCGTCCTCCCCGGCTCCACGCGCGCGGCCGGACTCGGCGGCGCCGGCGCGGCGCTCGTCGGCGACGCCGGTGCGATGTTCGCCAACCCCGCCGGCATCGCCACGATTCGCCATCTCAGTCTCGAGGGGTCCTACGAGCCCTACCTGGCGGGCAGCGCGGTTTCGACCGCGGCGCTGGCGTTGCGCGTCCGCCGCTGGACGTGGGGCTTCGGCGCGCAGACGCTCGACTACGGCTCAGAGCCCGAGATCGTCCCCGACCCGGCGACCGGAGGCCGGCGTGGCATGCCCACCGGCGCGTCGTTCCATCCGTACGAGGCGCTCGCCACGACGTCACTGGTCTACCGCCACGGCTTTGCGGCGCTCGGCGTCACGGCCAAGTACGATCGCCAGCAGATCGGCTCGGAAGTGAGCGACGCCTGGGCCGGTGACGTCGGGATGGCGATCGCCGTCTTCGACATCATGGCCATCGGCGTGAGCGTCCAGAACCTGGGCGGCGATATGGGCAACGGCGCGCTGTTGCCGCGGCGCACGCGTGCCGGTCTGACGCTCAACTATACCGACCCGCAAGGCACGTACCGGCTGCTGACGACGCTGGAGGGGATGTGGACGCGGAACCGGAGCGCGGTGCTGGTCCAGGGGATCGAGGGCGGCATCGTGACGGGCGGGGTCGGGCTGGTCGGTCGCGTGGGCTACGCGACGCGCGCGACCGTCACCGACGCGTCGCGCATGACGTTTGGCGCCGGGATCGTGCTGGGCCGGCTCGCGATGGATTACGCGTTTCAGGCGTATGACGCGCTGGGCGGGGGAACGCACCGTGTCGGGCTGCGATGGACGCCCTGACCGAGCGCGCGCGGCCGCGCTGGGGCCGCCTGTTGCAGCGCATCCTCCTGATCGCGGCGCTAGGGGCGGCGGCGGGTGCCGCGCTGCTGCTGATCGTCAGTACGGATGCGCGCTACATCACGCGGGCGGGAATCGAAGAGGCGCGGCTGCTGCTGCGCCGCCGCGAAATTGCCAAGCTGATCGCCGACACGACCACACCAGCAGCGCTGCGCCAGCGACTCGCCCTCGTGCTCGCGGCACGCGCCTACGCGGCCGATTCCCTCGGCCTGGCGGTAGGCAAGACGTACACGTCGTACGTGGACGTCGGCCGCGACACGCTCTTGCTCGTCCTCTCGGCGAGTCGCCGCGACAAGCTGCGCGAAGTCACCTGGAGCTACCCGATCGTCGGCGTCGTGCCATATAAGGGATTCTTCAACGCGAACCGGGCACGGCGGGAGGCCCAGCAGCACGATGCGCAGGGACTCGATGTCTTCCTGCGGCCGTCGGGCGCGTTCTCCACGCTCGGGTACTTGAGCGATCCCCTCTTTTCCACCGCGATGAGTCGCGACACGATGGAGCTCGTCGCCACGGTCATTCACGAGCTGGCACACAACACGCTGTATGTGAAGAGCCAGACCCCGTTCAACGAGAGCTTCGCCAGCTTCGTCGGATATCGCGGTGCGGCGGCATTCTTCCGGTCGCGGCACGACACCGTGGATGCCCGGCGTGCCGCCGCGCGGTGGCGCGACGAGCGAACGCTGGACGTGTTCTACGCCGAGCTGGCGCGGCGGCTCGATTCGGCGTATGCGGAGCCGCTGAGCGGCGAGCGTCTCGAGCAGGTGCGGAACACCCTGTTCGGCTGGGCGCGCGATCAATTCCGTGGCCCGGTCGGTCAGTCCCTCGAGACGTACGACTGGCGGTGGTTCGCCCAGGCGCCGCTCAACAACGCGGTGATCATCGCCGAGCGGCTGTATCGGATGAATTTGAATCTGTTCGATGAGATTTATCTGCAGAACAATGCGGATATCGCCGAGACGATTCGGGCGATTCAGATCAGAGTCTACACGCAGCCCGGTGACCCCTACCAGGCGCTCTACTCACGCCCCGGCATGAAAGTCGAGGACTAGTTTCCCCTTAGGCGTTCAGCATCGGCCACCCGCTGTAGCGCGATTCCGTACGCCGCGGTCCTGAACGTGACTTTCCTCTCCTTCGCCAGATCCCGCACCGACACATACGCCTTCGTGATCGTGGCCTTGAGCTCGCGATTGACCTGCTCGTGCGTCCATCGGTACTGCTGGAGGTTCTGCGCCCACTCGTAATAGCTTACGGTCACGCCTCCGGCATTGGCGAGGAAGTCGGGAATCACCGCAATGCCGCGCTCCTCGAGAATGCGATCGGCCGTCGGCGTCGTCGGCTCGTTCGCGCCTTCGACCACAACCTTGCAATCGATGGTTGTCGCATTTGTCTCTTTGGTGATCACACCGCCCAGTGCGGCGGGCACCAGCCATTCGCAGGGGATAGTCCAGAGCTCTTCATTCGTAATGCGCTTGCCGTCCTGCCACTCTGAAACCGGCTTTCCCTGCGCGCTATGCGCCAGCAGGCCGGGAATATCCAGCCCCTTGTCGTGGTAGATGCCGCCGGACACGTCGCTCACGGCGATCACGAGCGCGCCTGCCTCGCTATGCAGCAGGCGTGCGAGATGGCTGCCGACGTTCCCAAAGCCCTGGATGACGACACGTCCACCCTTGAGCGGAACCCCGAAATCGCGCGAGTACTCCTGCATCACATACATCACGCCGCGTCCCGTCGCCTCTTCGCGACCCAGTGAGCCGCCGAGGGAGACCGGCTTCCCAGTGACCACGGCGGGCGTGTAGCCCTGGCGGCTCGAGTACTCGTCGAGAATCCAGGCCATCACCTGGGCGTTGGTGTTGACGTCGGGGGCGGGGATGTCACGGTAGGGGCCGAGGACGATCGCGATGCGCTGCGTGAACCGGCGCGTCAGCCGCTCGAGCTCGAGCTTGGAGAGCTTCTTGGGATCGACCGTCACGCCGCCCTTGGCGCCGCCGAACGGAATATCCATGAGGGCGGTCTTCCACGTCATGATCGTCGCGAGGCCCAGGACCTCGTCGTGATCGGCTTCCGGGTGGTAGCGGATCCCGCCCTTGCAGGGGCCACGCGCGCCATTGTGCTGAATGCGGTAGCCGGTGAAGACCTCGATCCTCCCGTCGTCCATGCGCACCGGCACCTCGACCTGCACCTCGCGAAACGGGGAAGACAGAATCTTCCGCATGTAGCCTTCGAGGTTGATCAGGTCGGCCGCGCGATCGAACTGGTTTTGCACGATCGCGCGCCCCGACATCGGCGCACGACTCGCGCGCGGCGGCTGTTCACTCGCGGTCATAGGTCTCGTGTATCAGGAGGGGCGGAGCCGACGGCCTGCCAGCCGCGCGCCGGGATGCCGCGCTTCGATGACTGCCTGGACGGGATTGGGCGCACGCTCCCGACGCTTCCCGGCGTCGGTCAACACGCCGATCACGTCTGCAGTCACCGGCGGGTGTGCCTCGGCGGGATGCTCGAGCGCCAGCACAAGGCCGATCGACTCGTTCGCCAACCTGCCGACGATGCCCGTCCACGTCTTGTCCGCAACGAGCGGTCGCAACGTCACGATGAGCGGGCACACGGCAGGATCGAACGCCGCGGGCGTCACCAGGGGTGCGCCCATCCGATAGGCGAGATCGGTGCAGGCGGGAAACTCCGGGCCGAGCAGGATCACCTGCCCGAAATGCCAGTCGGAGTTGGCCGCAACCTCGGCGAAGGTGGCAACGATTGTCTCGTCACTCGGCGCGACGGGTCCCGGCGTAGACGCCAGGACGATGCTGCCCGTGTCGGCAAACCAGCGTTCAGCGACGGTCAGGTCTTCGGGACGCCGCGGGGCATATAACCCATAACGCCGTGTCGTGGCGATCTCGCGCTCGGCATCGGCGTGCTGCTCGGGATGCTCGGCTGCCTGAGCGGCTCCCTCGAAGGCGACTTCCGCCGCCTGGTAACGCCCGGCCTCGCGAAGCACCTGACCCCGGAGCTTGAGCGTGTCGGTGTGGGGCTCGAGCGCAAACGCACGATCGAGCGCGAGCAACGCCCGATTGCGGTCGCCGAGCTTGTAGGCCGCGTAGCCGAGCTCGTGCCAGACGAGGGCCAAGTCGGGATCCACCTCCACCGCGCGGTCCAGCTCGGTCAGCGCCTCGGGGTAGCGTCCCAGCTCGGTGAGGGCGGCAGCACGCAGCGTGAGGGAGAAGCCCGTTTCCCCGAAGGTCGCGCGCGCGCGATCCGCCAGTTGCAACGCCTCGTCGGCCTGGCCCGAGCTGCGCAGCAACTCGAAATACTCGGCCCAACACGCCTTCAGGTCGGGTTTCGCGGCCAGCAGCTCGTCGTAGGCTGACCGTGCGTCCCGCGTCCGTCCTTCGCGCGCCAGCCAGCGCGCGCGCGCGAGCGCTCGTTCGCTGCGAGCGTCTGGAAACAGGTCGTAGGACGCGGTCGTCCGCATGGCGCTCAAATCTACCCGGGCGTCAATCGCTGGCTAGCTGCGACCCCTGTGTCTACATTTCTGCCGCCATGGATCAAGAGCGATTGCTCCGCGAGCTGACCGAGTTTCTCCGCATTCCGTCCGTTTCGACATTGCCGGCACACAACCAGGATTGCCGCGCGGCCGCTGAATGGGTCGGCGCCGAATTGCGGCGGCTGGGCTGTCGCGATGTCGAGTTCCTCGGCAGCGACACGCATCCCGTCGTCTCCGGCAAAGGTCCCGACGTCCCCGGCGCGCCGACGTTGCTCATCTACGGACACTACGACGTGCAGCCGCCCGATCCGCTGCATGAATGGACGCGGCCGCCGTTCGAGCCGGCGCTCAGCGACGGCAAGATCTACGCGCGCGGCGCCGCTGACGACAAAGGGCAAGTCTTCTGTCTGCTCAAGGCGATCGCCGCGTCGCCGCGCCCGCCCGTCAACTTCCGGTTCCTGATCGAAGGCGAAGAGGAGTACGGCTCGAAGGTCTTGTTCGACCTGCTGAAACGCGAGCCGCAGCGTGTTCGCGCCGATGTCGCGCTCGTTGCCGACATGTCATATGTCGCGCCGGGATGGCCGGCGGTGTACACGACGCTCCGCGGTCTGTGCTACGCGGAGATCACGGTGCGGACCTCCAAGACCGATCTCCACTCGGGGGAGTACGGCGGCGCCGCCCCGAACGCGCACGAGGAGCTGTGCCGGCTGCTCACCCGGCTGAAGAGCGAGGACGGGAAGATCAACATCCCGGGCGTCTATGCGCCGGTGCAGCGGCCCTCCAAGGCGGAGCTTGCCGCGTGGAAGAAGCTGCCGTTCAACGAGAAGGACTTCCTGCAGAAACGCGTGCAGGCGAAGGCGCTGGTGGGCTTGAAGAAGTACTCGGTGCTCGAGCGCCTCTGGGCGCTGCCCACATTCGAGATCCACGGCATCCTCGGCGGCTTCACGGGCGAAGGCGCGAAGACGGTCATTCCGGCGGAAGCGACTGCCAAGGTGAGCATGCGGCTCGTGCCCAACCAGAAGCTGGCGAGCGTCGAGCGACAGCTCGCCGCCGCAGTGAAACGGTTTGCGCCAAAGCATGTGACCGCGAGCGTGCGGTTTCTCCACGGCGCCGATCCGGCGCAGATCAAAGTCGATCACCCGGCATTCCAGCTCCTGGGTCAGGCCTTCAAGGACGTCACGGGACGTGCGACCGTGGCGGCGCGCGCAGGCGGGTCGATCCCGGTCGTGCCGGCGCTGGCATCGGCCGGGGCGCCCGTGATTCTCACCGGCATCGGACTCCCCGACGATCGGCTGCATGCGCCGAACGAGAAGCTGGACTTGAAGCAGCTGTGGGACGGGATTGAGGTGTTTCGGCGGTTCTATGAGCTGCTCGGGAGTCAGGAGTCAGGAGTCAGGAGTCGGGGCTGATTCTCTGAACTGCCGGCTCGAGACTCCAGCCGCCTGCGCAGGGATCGGATCAATCCACCAAGCATCTTGGCGATAGCGTTGCAAGAGTCCAAAAGCTGTCTCTGATCTTCTTCGGTTATGTATTCCAGCCGACGCGCGATCTGGACCTGGGTCTCCACCTCATTTAGAGATCCGACCGACACCGAGAGGTGGCGCAAATAGTCTCCCGTCCGCGATCGCCCGTGTCCCTCCGCGACATTGGAAGGCACCGAGACGGCTGCGCGCCGTAACTGATCAACCAGCGAGTAGCGCTCTTCCTTGGGGAACGTTGCGGTGACGCGGTAGATCGCCACGACGAGGTCCATCGAATCCTGCCACACGAGCAGATCGCGGTACCCGCGTACGGGTCCGGATGCTCGACTGGGTGCGGTCGTGGCCATTGCTCAATCTGACGTGTGCTGTGGCAACCACAGCACCATTCCTACGCCGGTTGGAGCGTTTGCACGCGCCCTGACTCCAGACTCCTAGCTCCCGACTCCGTGTTTCTTGCTCGCGTTCCGAAACTTGTTGATCTCGTGCTGGCTCAGCCCACGACCCCCGTATCGCTCCTCTGTCCACGGATCGCCGTGCATATGGTAGCCGTTCTGCTCCCAGAAGCCGGGCAAGTCCTCTTCCAACAACTCGAAGCCGCGCACCCACTTCGCGCTCTTCCAGAAA
>QHUZ01000069.1 GCA_003223395.1 Gemmatimonadota bacterium
GAAACGGTCCTCGATCTCGGCAGTGGCGCGGGACTGGACAGCATCATCGCGCGCTGGCAGGTCGGGTCAAAAGGCCGCGTGCTCGGCGTGGATCTCAACCCCCACATGTGCGCAAAGGCCGAGGCGCACGCCGCGCTCGCGGGGGGCGCCATGGAATGCCGCTCGGGTACGATGGAAGACATTCCGCTGCCTGACGCGAGCGTTGACGTCGTGATTTCCAACGGCGTCATCAATCTGTCGTTCCGCAAGCGCCGGGTGATCGGCGAGCTGTTCCGTGTGCTGAAGCCTGGTGGCCGCGTGTCCATCGCCGACATCGTCAGCGCCAAACAGCTGTCCCAGTCGATCGTCAATGATCCCAAGCTCTGGGCCAGCTGAATCGGCGGCGCTCTCCCGGAGGGAGAGATGTTCACGCTGTTCGACCACGCGGGGTTCAAGCGAGTGAAATCGGCGGTGGTGCCCGGCTTCCGGTTTCGGAAACCCTCCACCCAAGACTCGGCCGAAGCCTACGGCGTAAAGGCAGTTATGATGACCGCGCTCAAGCCAGGCGGGGACTGAGGAGAATGGACCCGAAGTCTCACTGGGAAGGCATTTACCGCAACAAGCTCCCGACGCAGGTCAGCTGGTATCAGCCCCACGCCCGGCGCTCGCTGGACCTGATTCGTCGCCTGAGCCCACCTCCCGGCGGCGCCATTATCGATGTCGGCGGCGGTGCCTCAACTCTGATCGATGACTTGCTGGACGCTGGCTATCACGATCTCACGGTCCTCGATCTCTCGGCCGCCGCACTCGCCATAGCCCGTCGTCGTCTCGGCACGCGGGCTGATATCGTACGATGGGTCGAGGCCGATGTTCTGAATGCGTCGCTTCCGACGGCCGGATATTCCGTCTGGCATGACCGTGCTGCGTTCCACTTTCTCACAGCGCCGGCCGACCGAACCCGCTATGTCGCGCAGGTGCGGCAGGCTGTTCGCGTCGGCGGGTTCGTCCTCGTGGCGACCTTCGCGGACGACGGCCCAACACGTTGCAGCGGGCTTGAGGTCGCTCGGTACTCCCCGGAGGCGTTGCACGCCGAATTCGGCACCCCCTTCCAGCTGATGGCCAGTGAACGTGAGGAGCACGTCACCCCTGCAGGAGTGCGCCAAGCGTTCATCTACTGCTTGTGTCGTTTGGACTGAATGGACTAAGACAGACGTCCGCGGGCCGAGACGTGCAGCAGCGACGGCGATAGTGCGACCGTCATCCATCATGTCTGATGGAGCTCACGAAACAACCACGCTTTCGCGAGCTGCCATTCCCGTTTCACGGTGCGCGGCGAGCGCCCGAGCACATGGGCGATCTCTTCGACCGTCAGACCCGCAAAGAAGCGCAGCTCGACAATACGTTGCTGCTCGGGATCGAGCTCGGCCAAGCGGTCCAGGGCATCGTTCAGGGCCAATACTTCAGCGCTGCGTGAGCGGTCGGGCGCTTCCGCGGCGAGCTCGAGAGAGACGTGAACGGCCGAGCCGCGGCGCCGTTGTGCCAGGCGACTGCGGGCATAGTCGACTAGGATGCGGCGCATGAGCTGCGCGGCCACCCCGAAGAACTGCGCACGGTTGCTCCACGTGGCCCGCCGCTGATCGATCAGCTGCAGGTAGAGCTCGTGAACCAGTGCCGTCGGGCTGAGGGTATGGTCGGCGCGTTCCCGGCGCAGCTGCCGGTCGGCGATACGGCGGCACTGATCATAGACCAACGGGAGGAGCTGCTCGAGCGCTTGCGCATCGCCCCGCGACCAGCGGAGCAGCAGGCCCGTTACGTCGGACGCGGTCGCCATCACCCTCCCGTTAGGGAAGTCCGGCCCGCGCGAGTAACTTCTGAAAGCGGGGATCATCCCGCATCATGGCATTGCCCGGATCGACGGCGAGATACGCGATCGCGTTGGAGCGCTCCTCAAAGGCGCGAGTCATCCAGGCTACTGCCTTTTCTCGGTCGCCCAGCTCGGCGAACACCTGCGCGATCGGGGCCGGCGGGACGTAGTTCGTCCGTCCCCGCTTCACCAACTCGTCAAGCAGCGCGCGCGCCGCCGCGCGCCGCCCGAGCTTTACGTCCGCACTCGCCAGGGCCATCACCATCGCGGGCGCCCGACGGGTTAGACGGACCAGCCGCTCCGCCTCGTCGTGGGCCTCGACGTAGCGTCGCGCGGCCATGAGGGCTCCCACGAGACGCACTCGCGCCTGCACGTAGGTGGAGTCCAGCCCCAAGGTCCATCGCAAGTGCCCGATGGCCTCTTCCGGCCGGCCCGCGTAGGCGAGGACCCAGCCGACGTTCGCGTTGACGATCAGCGAGAAGGGATCGAGCGCGCGCGCCAGCTGCACCTCAGCGAGAGCTTCGTCCATGCGCCGGCGTGACATGAGCAGGTTCGCATACCAGACGTGCGCCATGGCATAGCTCGGGTTGAGCTCGATCGCCCGGCGGAGTTCCCGCTCTGCGTCGGCCCAGCGCAAGTCATAATGTTGCGCGTATCCGAGTGCCGCGTGCGCTTCCGCGGAATACGGATCAATCTGAAGCGCGCGGATCGCGGCGGCCGCCGCGAGAGGTCTGTACTCGCGGGGTGAGCCAGTGCCAACGAGCACGGTGCCGAACTGGTTATAGCAGTCCGCGAGCGCGGCATACGCCGGCGCGTACGTGGGATCGAGGGCGATCGCGGCCTTAAAATGCGCCAGCGCACGTTGCAGCGAGGCCTGCGTGCGTCGATTCCATTCGTACCGGCCCTTCAGGTAAGCCTCGTACGCCTGGGGACTGACGGCGCGCACCATGGCGAGTCGGTCGGCCGCGCCGGGCCGAACCGCGAGACGGACCGCGGCGGCGAGCGCACGGACCACATCGGCCTGCAGCGCGAGTGTCTGATCGGCCGTTCGCTCGAACGTGTCGGACCATAGCACGCGGCCGCCCGCGCGCTCGATGAGCCGTGCATCCACCGCCACGCGGTCTCCGGCGCGCCGCAATCGCCCGGACACGACCGCATCGGCACCGAGGCGCTGGGCGACCTGCGCGAGCGTGTCCGTGGTGTGCGCGACGTGAGCGGCGGACGTCGGCGAGATCACGCGGACACCGGTCGCCTCGCCGAGCTGCGCGATGAGTCCCTCGGTGAGTCCCGCCGCATAGTAGTTGAAAGCGGAGTCATCCGTCGCGTTCTCGAGCGGCATGATCGCGAGCGTCGCAATCCTCGCGTTCGGCGCGCCCGCCAGTCGCCGCCACGCGCCCGGGCCGACGCTCGCCGCCAAAACCACCAGGACGGCGGCCGCTGCACTCACGTAGAGCGTGCGCCGCCGTGCCCTGACAAGGAGTCGTCCCACGAGCGGCCACGCGTGCCGGCGCCGGATCGCGTCAAGGGCGGCGCGCACGTCTGCGGCGCGCTGGTAACGGGAGTCGGGATCTTTGACCAGGCAGCGCTCGATCACCAGTCGCACGGCCAGCGGTACGGCTCTGGGCATGGGGTGGAGCGGCTCATTGAGAATCGCCGAGCTGGTCTCGAACGGCGTCCGGCCCGTGAAGGGCAAGGTGCCGGTAGTGAGCTCGTATAGGAGCACGCCCAGAGACCAAACGTCGCTGCGGACGTCCGCCGGGCCGCCCAACAGCACCTCCGGCGCCATGTGACTGAGCGTCCCGGCCAGTGCCCCCTGCCCCGTGACGGTCGAGTCGGCCGGCGCAGCCGCGTCTCCCTCTGGTAGCCGCTTGGCGAGCCCGAAATCCAGCACGATCGGTCGACCGCTCGTGTCGAGGACGACGTTCGAGCTCTTGAGGTCGCGATGGACTATTCCCTGTCGATGCGCGTGGTCCAGGGCGTCGGCGATTTGCACGCCGTAGTCGAGCGCCTGATCCAGTGTGGGCAGGCGCGTGTGCACCACGTCGTTCAGGGACTGCCCAGCGACCAGCGCCATCACAATGAACGGCTTGCCGTCAGTTTCCCCGACTTGACAGGAACCCGCTCACCTCATAGACGCCAAGTCGCGTTCCCGGTTGGAGCCGCGAGCCGGAACGATCCGTTGGCGCTCCCATGCCGAGCAGGCCCGCCGCGGGCGTTTCGCCGAAGCCCGAGGCCGCCTTTTCACTCGCAAGGAGGGACAGGATCTCATCCCGCAACTCGGTATCCGCGCCGCACGATCGCCGCACGAAAGCGGTTCTCTCGGGATCGGGCTGCTCGAGCGCTTCCAAAAACAGCGCTTTGACCCGGGGCCACGAAGCCGGGTCGCGGGCCGAGTTAGGCATGGGATAAGGAGATACGAGCGAGAGAGGGCGGCAGCAAGCCGACGCCGGTGGCCCCGTTTGTCTCCGGATTCCGCGTGTTCTAATAGGGGCGCTCGAGCGGTCGGGAGCGCAGACGCTACCTATTCTCTTGGACGGAGGTGTCGAATGCTACGGCAGCGCTTCGCAGTTGCGGTCATCATCCCGCTGGTATGGCTCGCTTGTGACCTTCCAACGCCGAGCGAGCCCAGTTCGGTCGCCGCGCGGTCCGGCTGGGAACCCCTGGCCGTGGAACCACAGCTCTCGCTACAGCCCAATGCCGCGCGCGGGCAACCGAGCTTCACGATCACGACGATCGATGTGCCGGGTGCCCTGTCCACGAGCGCACAGGGTATCGATGCGGGGGGTGTCATCTCGGGCACTTACCGTGTCGCGAGCGGCTTGCACGGATTCATTCTCCAGGACGGTGTGTTCGAGACGGTGGATTACCCGGGCGCAGACAATACGGAAGTCCGCGGTATCGGCCCGGACGGCGCCGTGGTCGGCGATCACTGGAACAACGGCGAGGAGGCGACTGCTGCGCACGGCTTCCGTCGCACAGAAGACGGCCAGTTCGCGACGGTACACTTCCCGGGTCACCTGTACGAATTCCCACAGCGGATACTGCCTGACGGCACCATTCTGGGGTGCCGGCACGACCACGATCAGATGGCCAGCATGAGGGGCGTCCGCATGGGGCGGGACGGATCCACCGAGACCGACGAGTTTGCCTCCATGAACAACGGCGCCACACCTGACGGACGACGGATCGTCGGGCTCTACACGAACACCGTGGCGAACAATCGCACCGAGGCGTTCATCATCGACGACGGCGTCCTCACGCCATTCCTGGTCCCGGGCAGCAACTTGACGACGGCGTGGGACATCAATCCACGCGGGGACGTGGTCGGTGTCTACCGCAACGCGTCGGGCGTTCACGGCTACGTGATGACGACGGAAGGTATCACGACGATCGACGTCCCGGGCGCAACCGCCACGCGTGCCTTCGGCATCAATGCGCGCGGAGACGTGATTGGCACGTATGTCGCCGGTGGCGTGACGCACAGCTTTCTCGCGACGCGCACTCGGTGATCTGTGGGTCTACGTTATGTCGTTGACCCCGTCTCGGATGAATCTTAACGCACGGCCCCCTTGCGCTCCGCGTCCCATTGATATATGATGCTCATCATATGAGTGCTGTCACCGCTGGGCGGACCGCCCCAAGCCGCAAGGAAATCACCCACGAACGGATCGTCGGGGCCGCCGCGCGCGCCATTCGGCGAAGCGGGTACGACGGCACTGGCGTCGCCGACATCATGAAAAAGGTCGGCCTGACCCATGGCGGCTTCTACGCCCATTTTGCCTCACGCGAGGCGATGCTGGCGGAAGCGGCCGACCGCGCAGGAGCTGAAAGTGTGGCCACACTGACGCGCGTCGCCGCGGACGCGCCGCCGCAGGAGGCGCTTCGGGCGATGATCCGCGCCTACCTCTCGAAAGAGCACGTCGAGGACGCAGAGACCGGCTGCCCGGTGGCCGCGCTCGGCTCGGAGACGCCGCGCCAGGCCTCGAGGGTGCGCCGAGCCGCGACGCGCCGAATCAAGGAAGTGATCGATGTCGTCGCCCGGCATTCGCCCGACCAGGGAGAGCCGGGAGCCTACGACCACGCGCTCGTGACCGTGGCCACGATGGTCGGCGCGCTGGTGCTGGCCCGCGCGATCGACGACCCCACGCTCTCCGAGGCCTTGCGCGCAGCGTCCGTGAAGCACTTCGACGCCACTGGCACCTAAGGTTCTTTTTTTGCATCAGAATATGATGTCCATCATATGGCGACGTACAACACTCTTGGAGGCCAATATGAGCACGCGCCAACAGTCGCATCCTGGATCGAGCATCGCGTGGAGGAATGCGCCGACAAAAGTCGTCGATGTCGGCGGGACGAAATTGGTCTACCGGCAGCTCGGGCCCGACACCGGAGTGCCGGTAATCTTCCTCAACCATCTGGCAGCGGAACTCGACAGGTGGGATCCTCGGGTCGTTGACGGCATCGCGACGAGACGCCGCGTCATCGTCTTCGACAATCGGGGCATTGGCGCGTCGGAAGGTAAGACTCCCACGTCAGTGGAGGCGATGGCGCGGGACGCAGTGGCCTTCATCCGCGCCCTCGGTTTTGCTCAGGTCGACTTGTTTGGCTTCTCCCTGGGCGGTTTCATCTCGCAGGTGATCGCGCAAGAAGAGCCGCAACTGGTCCGAAGGATCATCCTCGCGGGCACCGGGCCAGCCGGGGGTACGGGGATCGACAAGGTGACGTCGGTGACCATTCGCGACATGGTGAAGGGCGCGCTGACCTTCAGGCACCCGGAGTACTATCTCTTCTTCACCGAGACTCCCAACGGTCGCAATCAGGCGCGCAAATTTCTGGCGCGACTGAAAGAGCGCACCGAGAATCGCGACAAACCGGTTGCGATCGCGGCGTTCCGCGCCCAATTGAAGGCCATACACGCCTGGGGGCGTCAGCGTCCGGCCGATCTGTCGCGCGTTCATCACCCGGTTCTGGTGGCGAATGGTGAGCGGGACAAGATGGTGCCTAGCAGCAACTCGGTTGACGTGGCGCGCCGCCTTCCAAACGCCGAGCTCGTCCTCTATGAGGATGCCGGGCATGGGGGTGTCTTCCAGTACCACGAGGCGTTCGTGAAAAAGGCATTGGAGTTCCTTGACACATGAGCCGACGCAGGCTCGGCGAGCTTGCGGTGCGAGGCTCGGGGTCGGTGCCGTCGCCATCCTGCGCTCGCGATCGTGACGAGCGTGTTCGGCGCGCTCAACGGCAACCTCCTCGCCAAGCCGCGGGTTCGAACCACGAACCTCGGCGCTCTCTCTACTTACCTCAGTCGGGACGGCGGGATTTGACGAGTAAGGCACGAGCGCAACGAGCGCCGGTCGAAAAGACGCCGACACGACAAGGCCCCCGCTTTTGGCGGGGGTCGAGTCGGGACCGCGGGATTTGAATGCAACGGCCCCCATGCGGGGCCGTTGTTTTATCGGCACTCACGCGCACCAAAGGGCCGGATTGGCAGCTATCGGCAATTATGGACCGGCAAACATTACGGCAAACATCTCCAGCCAGTGTGAATGCTCCCGCCGGATCAGTCGGGCGTTTGACGCTGTCCGGTTGCCGCCGCCTTCTCGATCGCGTCCAACATCCGATGGCGCGTGACCGCGTCGTCGAACGTGGCAGAGAGATGCGTTCCCTCGCGATGGTCGCGCGCGAAATGCGCGTACGCCTGGGCGACGTTGGCAGAGCAGGTTCGTGCCGCGCGAACGCCCGCCGCGGTAGTGAATCGAGAGCGCAGCGCCACCCTCGAGCAGTCCGGTAACGGACACTTGATCGTCCGCCTTCATCGGCCTGCTCTCTTCCGTACCCGCGATCGTGAATGACTTGCGGCGCATGGTCATCGTGGCCGAGAGCTCTCGGACCTCGCCAAGGCAGTAGCACAGCGCGTCCGCGGCGTGGCCGAGCGCGATCGAGAGCAGCGTCGCGCCGTTTTTCCGGTCGTTGAGGTACGCGTTGTACAGCGGCACCGTGGATCCCCACCCCATTCCCGAGCCGATCAGCGTGGTGGACAGAACCTCACCGACATACCCTTGGCGGATCAGGTCACGCACGTACAGCACCGGCGGTGCGGCGCGCGCCTGCAGCCCCGCCACGGCGAGGACGCCTTTCTTCTTCGCCAGTGCAGCCAGTTTCTCCGCCTCCCGTAGGCCGTTGCCGAGCGGCCATTCACAATAGACGGCCTTGCCCGCGGTGAGCGCCGCGGTCGCCAGCTCGAAGTGATACGGCACCTTTACGGTGATAGCGACGACGTCCACGTCCGCGCGGTTCACCAGGTCTTCGTGATTGTCGAACGCGAGAGGCACTCCGAAGCGCTTGCTGGCGGCAGCGGCGGATTCGCGCCGGCTAGTGGACAGCGCCGTGATCTCGAAGTCATCCGGGAGCGACTGTAAGGCCGGGATGTGCGCCTGCGCCGCCCAGCCGCGATCCGGATTGGCGCCGATGATGCCGACGCGAATTCTTTTGGTCATGATGCTTTGTTGAACATGTAGCGAGCGATCTTCCAGCCATTCGCGCCGCGAGAAAAGATGAAGAGCTCCCGGTTCGCCTCGGGCCCGCTCGCTCCGGTGGCCACCACGGTGGCCGTGCCCGCCGAGTGGGTCCGCGCGTACGCGACATCGCCCTTCACCGTCAGCTCGTCGACGGTGAAGTGGATCGCGATCCGGATGTTCGCAAACACCGCGTCGTACGCGCCCCGGACCGCCGACCGGCCGGACGCCGTCGGGAAGCCGGCGGGCATGAACACGCCGTCCTCGGCGTAGAGCTGCTCGATCCGAGCGGCGTCGCCGGCGTTCAGGGACGTTTCATAGGTGGCCAACAAGGAGCGTAGCTCTTGTTCAGCGGGAGACATGACAACCTCCAAAGAGTGCTCCACGTGAGGCGTGGAGGCCAGGAGCGCGAACGGCAACAGCAATGCGGAGAAGCGAGAGCGATAGGTCACGTGAGATCCGAGGTTTGGGGTGGTGCGAAAGCGACCAGCAGGTCGCGGAGCGCGGTGAGTCGAGGACGACCGAGAGGCCCCAGGGTCTGCTTCGCGGCGTCGGCTACGTCGCCATCGAGGCGACGCAGCAGGGCCCTGCCCGCGGCGGTGATCCGATTGGTGCTGCGACGGCGATCGGCGGAATCGGTGCCGCGCACGACGAGTCCTGCGTGCGCCAGACCCGACATGAGGCGCGTGAGATCGGAATCGCGCGTCACCATGCGCGTGCCGATCTCGGTGCAGGAGAGTCCGCCCCGCCCCGCCGCGCGAAGGATGCGCAGGACGTTGTATTGCGACGGCGAGAGCCCGGCGGCGGCGGTGACCGCATTGGATCGTTCGGCCGCCAGCCATGCGGCCCGGACGAGCGCGATCAGCACCTCTTCTTCGAGCGAATCGCGAATCGCCATTGCGGCGGCAGGTGTGGGCACTTGCATCGCAGATAATTACTCCTCGCGAGGAGTATTGTCAAGTGCCAGAGACAACGAAAAACGGTGAGCTGCTGTCACTCGCGGGGCGCTCGACGACTGCCGCCGGGCAATTCGTGTCGGACCTGGCGGCGGACCACCGATCTGTAGACCTCCCGACTGCCGAGCGGGCAATGCTCGACTATGCGATGACCCCCCCGGAACATCGGTCGCGGGCAGGTGACAGCTGATGCGCAGCGTCGCATCCAGGCCTGACCTCCGTGGGGGCTCAGGTGGGGAGGACGGCAGCAGAAAGACAAACGGCGACCCCTCGCATCTGCGGCTCGGAAAGGGTCGCCGTGATCGGACGAACAGGTCGCTTCGCGGGCTGACCAGGCACAAGAAAGTTGGTCCTCCCCGCTAACGCTTATACGGCGCACCCTTGACCCTGTACCTAGGTATAAGGTGTATCCTGATACGAGCCTCGACGGGGAACCCATGAGCTTCACCATCGGACAGGTCGCTGCGGCGGTCGACGTCAACGTCCAGACGATCCGCTATTACGAGCGCCGGGGACTGTTTCCCGCAGCCCGGCGCACGCCGGCCGGCTACCGCCAGTACGCCGACGACGCCGTGGCGCGGCTCCGTTTCATCAGGCACGCGCAGGATCTCGGCTTCTCGCTGAGTGAGATCCAAGAATTGCTCGGGCTCCGGGTCCGTCACGGCAGCGCCTGCGATACGGTGGAGCGGAAAACCAGAAAGAAGATCGAGGTTGTTCAACAGAGGATCCACGATCTTCAGCGGATGAAGCGCACGCTGGAGCGGCTTGCCGCCGCGTGCGCGGTTCGGCGACCCACGGCGGAGTGCCCTATTCTGGAGGTCCTGGAAGATCATGCCGACGTCAGTCACTAAGACGGTACTCGCCGCCACGGGCGGTGTCGCTGCCGCGGTGGCGTCGACGCTCTGCTGCGCCGGACCGCTGGTCGCTGTCGCGCTCGGCCTGAGCGGCGCCGGGCTCGCGGCGACGTTCGAGCCGTTGCGGCCCTACTTCGTGGCCGGGACCGCCCTCTCCCTCGGCTTCGGCTTTCTGGTACTGCGCCGCGAGGAGAAGCTTGCGTGCGACCCCGGTACCTTGTGTGCCTCGCCGGTTGCGCGTCGTCGGATGAAGTGGGCGCTGTGGATTGCGACCATCATCTCGATCCCACTCCTCACGTTTCCCTGGTGGTCGAAATTCGTCCTGGGTTAGGAGGCTCACCATGTTGTCGTCATTGAAGGTCGCGTTGGTTCTTGCGCAGGTCGCCCTGCAGTCACCGGACACGGCGACCGTTCGGCTTCACATCTCGAAGATGACGTGCGGGAGCTGTCCCGCGACCGCGCGACTGGCTTTGAAGCAACTCACGGGCGTGTATAGCGCTACGGTCACATTGAGCGACAGTCTCGGTGTCGTGCGCTTCGACCCCCGGCAGGTGAAGCCTGCCGAGATCGCCGCACATCTCACCAGACTTACTGGCTTCGGGGCCACGGTTCTGCCGGACACGACCAGGGGGAAGCCGTAGACCATGCCGGATCGCTTTGATCTCGTCATTCTCGGTTCCGGCTCGACGGCGTTCGCGGCCGCGCTAACGGCGCAGGAGCTGCAAAAGAGCGCAGTGATGACCGAGGAACGGCCGATCGGGGGCACCTGCGTCAATCGAGGATGCCTGCCATCCAAGAACCTCATTGGCGCGGCGAAAATCATCCACGATGCTCGGAACCCGCGCTATCCCGGTCTCACCTCGGCTGAGATGGATCTGAATTTCGCGGCCCTCGTCGAGCAGAAAGACGCAGTCGTCCACGACTACCGCAAGAAGAAGTACGAGAGCCTGGTCGGTGATCACATCCGTGTTGCGAAGGGCCACGTCCGATTCTTAGACTCGCACACCGTGGAGGTGGACGGCAAGCAGCTCGCCGGTGAAAAGGTGTTGATCGCTACCGGCTCACGACCGGTGTTGCCGGACATCGACGGACTGGATCGTGTCCCATTTCTGACGAGCGATCTGTTAACCGTTGATGAGCCGATGCAATTGCGCGAGCTCCCGCAGTCACTCTTGATCGTGGGGGGCGGGTACATCGCCTTGGAACTGGGACAGATGTTTAGCCGCTTCGGGACGACCGTCACGATTCTCGAGCGCAACACGCAGTTGCTGGCGCATGGGTACGAACCCGAGGTTGGCCGAACCATCGCCGCGATCTTCGCACAGGAAGGAATTCAGATCGTTTTCAACGCGACGGCGAAGGGTGTACGAGAGGAGGGTTCAGAGGTGATTGCGACTGCTCTCGTAGCTGGGCGCGAGCGGCAATATCGAGCCGAGCGACTTCTGGTAGCGACTGGTCGCCGCCCGAACACCGACAACATCGCGACCGAGCGAGCGGGCGTGATGTTGAACGATCGCGGTGAGATCGTCGTGGACACGTACCTCCGCACCAACGTGTCACACATCTTCGCCGCCGGCGACGTGATCGGCAGTCAGCACGGGAGCGAACGGGCCACGCCGGTAGGAAGCCGGCAAGGAGGGATTGTCGCTCGCAACGCGCTCTCGGCCGAGCCAACGCGCGAGGTCGATCACCGCGTCGTGCCGCGCACGATTTTTGTCGATCCCGAGGTCGCCGTGGTGGGCATGCCGGAGGCCGAGGTAGTGGCTGCCGGACGTCGGTGCTGGTGCAATAGCGTACCGATGTCACTCGTTCCCCGGGCGGCAGCCATTCGTGACACCCGCGGCATGATCAAGATGACGGCGGACGCCGACTCAAACGAAGTGCTCGGCGTCGCGATGGTAGGCCACAACGCAGGGGAGGTCATCCACGAGGCGGCGATGGCAATGCGTTTCCGGGCCACACTTCATGACTTTATCGACATGGTGCACGTTTTTCCCACAATGGCTGAGGCGCTGAAAATCGTTGCCATCTCGAGGTTCAAGGACCCGGCCAAGCTTTCTTGCTGCGCTGAATGATCCAACCTGTTCACCATCGGAACGACTCAATGACATTAGGAACACTCACGAGCGATCTCCTGGTCCGCCTTCCAACAATGACGGAAGAAGAACGGTACTTGGGGCTCGAGATCTATCGTCAGCTTTCTAGAGGCGAACCCGTATCGACACCCGGACTCGCGGAAGCGCTGGACCTCACGACATACGAAGCAAATGAACTGCTAGCCCATCCAAATCTCCGGTCCCTCACCTATACAGACAGAGACGGGCGAATCATCGGCTTTGGTGGTCTCGCCGTCCGCCCGATGCCTCACCAGTTCGATGTAGGGGGACGGCGACTGTACACCTGGTGTGCATGGGACAGTCTCTTCATCCCCGTCATCCTGCGCCAAACGGCCGACGTGGAATCGCCCGTCCCTGGAGACTCCAGTCTTATTCGTCTGCGCGTCGGGCGGGAGGGAGTCGAGCGCGTCGAGCCCCAGGATACTGTGATGTCGTTCTTGTTGCCGACCGCACAAACTTTCCAAGCGGACGCGCTCAAGGCCATGGCGAGTTTCTGCCACTACATCTTCTTCTTCCCGGATCGGGAGCGCGCGGCGACTTGGACGGCACGCCATCCGGATACGGCGGTAATCTCTCTAGCAGATGCGTTCGAATTAGGTCGCCAAGTGGTCGCGACGCGGTGGGGACGTTAAGTCAGCGTTCGGTTCGTTACTCACTCGCCGCTGTGCTGAACCGGAGCTTGTTTCCATCAGGATCAGTTACGGTCATTTCTCGGGCATGCCACTCGGTGTCGCCGGGCAGCTCCGAGGGCTTGATGCCGCGGGCACTGATCTCGCGATAGAGCGCATCGACGTCGTCAACCACCAGGTAGGCCGCGCCGCCGACGTCACAGTCGCCACTGTGCTCGGTGAGAAATAGCGACAGCCCATCGCGAGTCACCTGCGCAAACACGGGAAAGCCAGGCTCGAATCGGTGCTCCCAGTCCACCGCGAAGCCGAGGCCCTCCACATAAAAGGCTCGTGTGCGCTTCCAGCTGGTCATGCGCAATTGGGGGAATACTCGCTGAGTCACCTAACGCTCCGATGAGTGGATCGGCACAACGGGACCTTAGTATGGCTCGGCACGGCGCTTTGAACAGCACGTTGATCACGGAACGCTTGACCACCTGCCCGCGCCAAAAGTCCGGATAAAAGTCCGGTCAAAAGTCCGGGAGAGAATTCGGTAGAGTCGCCGGTAGAGGGCCCGGCAATTTTGGAAAAAAGGGAAAATCCCGGTGAAAAACTGGAATAAAATGCTTAGAAACGTCGTGGGAAGTCAGGTGTCCTCGTTTTCGCCTCGCCATGCCTCCAGTCCCTCACGCACGATCAGCGGCAGCATCGCCAACGCAGCGACGGGGTCGGCCCACCACCAGCCGAGGACCGCGTTCAAGCCTAGACCGAGAAGCGTCGTCCCGGAGAGCCAAGCGCAGACGATGGTCTCGTGTGCATCCGCCCGCACGGCCCGGCTCCCAAGGCTGGCCGCAACCCGAAGCTTTCCTCGGGCGAGGAGCGGCATCACGATCAGGGAGATGGCCGTGAGGACAATGCCGATCAGACTCGAGTCGGGGCGGCTACCCGTCACCAGGACGCGGACGGAGTCCGTAACGATGTACATTCCGAGCGCGAGCAGCAGAAACCCCGCCCCCCGCGCCGCACGGCGCTCCACGGTCGGCCCCAAAGGCGCCAAGCCTAGTTCAGCCCGAAGCCGCCACCACAAAAGTGCTCCGCTCGTCACCTCGATCACCGAATCGATTCCAAATACCGTCAGGGCCACGGACCCAGCGGTGACACCGGCCCCGATCGCGACAAGCCCCTCGAAGGCGTTATAGCCAACAGTCACGGCTTCGAGCGCGATCCCCCGCCGAAGTAATGCGACTCTATCCACGCTAGCCGTCATCCCCGCCTCCTGTGCGCGCCCTTTTTCAGCAAGTCGCGTGCGGCTGCAACGAGCGCCGCGAGTCCGCGTGTGACCACAAGGGTCCTGGGTCGGAGACCGCTCCGCACTATGATCATGTCCCGACTGGCCGGCCCAGGCGTAACCCACTGCGCCTCGTAGAGTCCCGGATCAAGGAACTCGGGTTGCGAAAAGTCATGGTGACCTCGTTTTTGGTGAATCGTGTCTGTCAACCAGACCTGTCTGCGTCACGCCAGGTCGGCGCAACAGCAACGCGCCACCAATCAGCGAAAGCGCGATCGCCAACGTCGCGAGCCCGGTAACCCACGGGCTGCGGTACCCACGGCGCCAGAACACCGCCGCAACGTGCGTGAACACCAGTACCAGCGCCGCGGAAGCGCTCCAGACGTGGACGTCCCGGACGAACGCCACGAACGGTTGGGCCGTGATGATGTAGCGGATCGACTCGTGCGCCGAGAGCGGCGCCGGGTTGTAGTACTGCGTCAGCACGATCCCGGTCAGCGCGAGCAGCGTCAGCGCAACGAGCGTCAACGCGCCGAGCATGAAGTCCAGTCGGTTTGCACGCTGCGGGATTGGATAATCGAGCGCAGTCAACGCGAGACGCTCTGTCACCCAGGGGCTATTCATGGTGGTGCTCGGGCGTGCCCGGCATCGCGTCCATTTTCATTCCGCCTGTGGTCGCGGGCCTGAGTCGCAGATACACGGCCACTCCCCCCGGCGTGCGGCTGCCGTACGCTCCCTCGACGCTGCTGGGAAGGAAGTTGAGCGAGCCGCGAACCCCCAAACCACCCTCTAGGCCCGCTACACGACCAACGTTGCGGACGTACCCGAGTACCAGGGAGGCGACATCATATTTTGTCGACGGGGGCACCGACGGGATCACCAGCTCCTCGGCACTCTTGCGCATGTACTCGGCGCGACCGAAGAACCCGTTCATTCCCAAATCGAGATTGCTTTCCAGCACGAAGCTGCTCGACAGGGATGCGGCACCGATGTGGTCATTCGCGCCATAGATGAGCGCCGTCGACCACGTGCCGGCCTGCCCTACCGACTGGGTCGTCAGCACACTAGCGCCGATGCGATGGAGGGATTCGGCCGGCCTCAGCTCCTCAGGACTCTTCAGGTACGCGTACCAGGCAGCGACACTCACCCGCGGTCCGGGATTCACGCTGATACGGGCGCTGTAGGAGTCCAGACGTCGGCCGCTGTAGTCAAAGTTCGTCCGATTCTCGTCCGGCTCACGGCCATTGAACCAGGACGCTTCGAGCTTCGCCGAGTGGGTGAAGACTCCAGCGGTCAGGACTCCAAATGTGATGTGCGCGCCGTCTTGCCAATGGTGCGACAGCGGCGCGAGCGGGTCGGCAGCGGCAGATGGACGGTGCGGGAAAGCGACGGGGCCAACGGCGGGCTCGCCGACTGGTGCGAGGTAGAGTGACACTCCGACGGTGCGCGCGATGCTTCGCTCGTACAGCGCCGCGAGCTCCATGAAGAGATCGTGCGGGTGCTGGCGATCGTGCAGCGGCGCACCTTTATACGTCTCGCCGGTTTGCACCAGAAGAGGATAGCCCCGGCTTCCGATCGTCCACGGCTCCGCGCTGAGCATGGCTCGGACTTGCAGATGGCCGCCGCTCACCTGTCGAGTTGCCATTCCCATCGCCCAGTTGGTGAATCCCACTTGGTTACTGCCGCGCGCCCCTCCCTGCCAATCGTATTGGAGAAACCCCAGCCCGTGTAGCATGAGGGTCCATTTTCCCAGCATGTAATGGGCGGCGTGCATGGGGGACGAGTCCGGAAGCCACGAGGTACCTGATCCCATCCGCGTTTCTGGGATTCCAAGCGGGCCCGCGTGCATCTGCATAGGCTGCTGCATATCCATCTGTGCAATGACAGGTCTAGCCGCCGTGGCGAGTAGCGCCAAAGCTACGGCGATCGAACCGGTGATGATGTTTCGCATAGTCGAGACCCCCAAAGCCAAAGTTCCATACGGCGTCGCACTTGCGGCGCACGCTTACACCTGTGCCTGTGGAACTAGGCTAGGGGCGGTGGGGAAAGCGGTGGAGCGAGATGTGACCGGAATACCGCGTTGCTAGCGAGCGGCACGGCCGGTGCGGGCGGCGTCAGAAAGACCACGCCGGGTGCAGCCATCCGGGCGACAGGGCCGCCGGTCGGACATGACCCGCCACTCGCGCAATCTGGCGCGGCTGAATCGGGATGACAGCCGTCGCCCGACAACGATGCAAGAGATGCAACAATTGAATGCGCGTCCGCATGATGCTGATGCGCTTTCTCCGGTCCATGCATGGGACAGTGTGGCGCTGCTTGTGACCAGATGCTCACGCACATCGGGATGCCGCTCGCTGAAGCGAGCAACGACAGTGCCGCGACAAGCGCAAAGCCACTTCGCAGTGTGCGCCGGCGGAGTTCAGGCATGATGAAGTATAGCATCGTGGCGCTACAATGGCGCGACGTTCATGGAGGCCATTTCCAGCTCGGCCCGCGACGCCATGAGTAGACCGCAACGACGAGACGATGCGCAAGTGCATCGACGAATGCCGCCGCTGCGCCGAGTCATGCAGACAGATGGCGGCTTAGGCCGAAGGCTCTCGACTCGGGCACGGAGTAACGGAGCGGCGAGCGGAATGCTCGCCCCTCCGCCCTCCAGTTGCTTCTTCACTAATGTTCCATCGGGTGATCCATCGTCCTGCTTGCCCAACGGTCCACCCGCGTTCGCTGCTCGTCCGTGAGCACTGCTCGAGCCTGCGCCGCCGCAGCGAGCATCGCCCAATGCGCCTTGCCCATGGCGGCGTGCGCCTCCTGGAAGTGCTCCTTTACCGCCGACGTGTCGGGACTGGCAGCGTTCAACGCCTGGGCCAGCGCGTCCATGTGGGTTTTGGCGGCTGCGGCGGCCGGATCGTAGGCGGTCTTCGCAGCGTCCCGGAGTGCCGTTAGTTGCGTGATTTGTTGTGGCGTGAGGTTGAGAGAATCCTTGCGAGCAAGCAGATGGTCGGGTGTGAACGCCATGGCGCGCATCATTGGCGCCATCATCTGCTCCATCTGCATCATATGCGACATCATCTGCTGATCCCGCCCCATCCTGTGAGGCTGCTGCGCGACAAGCGGCGCCGCCGCGAGCGCGAGCAGTGCCAGTCCGGATTTGCATGTCATCGGGTGGTTCCTCCTGTAGAAGTCAGATTTGTCCAGCATTCGCAAAGGGACGTCTCCATAGATAATCACGTTGCACGGCCTAGGCCGATCCCTTCCGTCGCCCCAGGAGCTGAGCATTCACCGCGACGATCACAGTCGAGACCGACATGAATACCGCGCCAAGGGCAGGCGAAAGCAAAATGCCTGTAGCTCGATAGGCCACGCCCGCCGCGAGCGGGACGGCCACCGCATTGTATCCCGTAGCCCACCACAGATTCTGTACGATTTTGCGGTACGTCGCGCGCGCTAAGCCGACAATAGCCGGTACATCACGCGGGTCGGACCGGACGAGCACGATATCAGCGGACTCGATCGCGACGTCGGTGCCCGCGCCGATCGCGATGCCCACATCCGCTTCCACCAGCGCCGGTGCGTCGTTGACGCCATCGCCTACCATCGCGACCGTGAAGCCACGCGCCTTGACCTCCCGGATTTTGGCCGCCTTCTGATCCGGCAGCACTTCCGCGAAGTATTCGTCGAGTCCCAACTCCTGCGCGACCCACCGCGCCACTGGCTGAGAATCGCCGGTGAGCATCATCGGCCGGATGCCCATCTGCTTCAACCGCTGCAGCGCCTCGCGAGACTCGGCACGGATGATATCCGCGAGCGCAATGGCTCCAACCACTTTTGAGTCCACCAATACGTAGACGACCGTCTTCCCCTGCTCCGCAACGCGCGCCACGCGGGCGTCGTCAATGGTCTGGCTGCGCTCCTTCAGGTAGCCCGGGCTGACGACGGTAACCTCCATGCTTTCCACTATCCCCCGCGCACCTTTCCCTGGGATCGCGCTGACCTCGGCCGGCGCCGGATAACTGATGCCCTGTTCTGTTGCGGCGCGCACGATCCCATCCGCGATGGGGTGTTCGGAGCGGCTCTCGAGTGCAGCTGCGATGCGGAGGATGTCCGTCTCACTGCGGCCGTCCAGGGAGATCACGTCCGTCACGCCGAATCGTCCCTCGGTGAGCGTACCCGTCTTGTCGAATACGACGGCGTCGAGCGCGCGTGCGCGCTCGAAGGCCGCGCGATCGCGGATCAGCAGTCCGTTCCGCGCCGAGATCGAGGTCGAAACGGCCACGACCAGGGGGACCGCGAGGCCGAGCGCGTGGGGACAGGTAATCACCATGACCGTCACCATCCGCTCGAGCGCGAAATCAAAGCTGCGTCCACCGGCGAGCCAGGCGACCAGCGTGGTTGCGCCGGCGGCAATCGCGATCACCGTCAGCCACATCGCCGCGCGATTAGCGAGGTCTTGCGTGCGCGAGCGGGTCTGCTGGGCGCGGCGTACCAACTCGATTACCTGCGCGAGATACGTCTCAGCTCCGGTTCGAGTGATGCGAAGCGTGATGGCCGCTTCCCCGTTGACCGCTCCGCCGAGCACCGCGTCTCCGGGACTCTTCTCCACGGGCTGTGACTCGCCCGTCAGCAATGCCTGGTTGACGGTCGTCCGGCCCTCGGTGATTGCACCGTCCGCGGGAATCCTGTCGCCGGGTTTGACCAGCACCAGCTCATCCTGCCGGAGCTCCGTGACAGGGACGTCCTCGGTTGATCCGTCGGGGCGCAGCCGGTGCGCCTCGGCGGGAAGCAATCGCACCAGCTCCTCGAGCGCCCGTGACGCGCCCATCACCGAGCGCATCTCGATCCAGTGGCCCAGCAGCATGATGTCGATGAGCGTCGCGGTCTCCCAAAAGAACACGGTGCCGCGAAGACCGAAGACTACGGCGGCGCTGTAGAGATAAGCCACACTGATCGCCAGGCCGACGAGCGTCATCATGCCCGGGAGCTTCTTGTTCAGCTCATCAACGAGACCAGTGACCGCGCCGTGATGCATGTGGTCGTGCATGTCGTGAGGAGTCATTGACATGATGGGCACTTGACGGAGCCATACGAGCAGAACACGCAACAATCGCCGGGCCGTGGCCGAAGCATTTGCCCGCATCCCACACAGTCGTAGAAATGGACGCAGGCGTTGACCGGCATCCGCTCGAGCTGCTGATGCCCGCAGTGTGGGCAGGTGATTGTGGATTCGAGTATCACGTCGTTGTGCTCCGTCTGCGCCACAGGTAGTACAGCACCGGAATCACCAGTAGCGTGAGCACCGTTGATGTCACCATCCCACCCACCATCGGCGCTGCGATCCGTTTCATTACGCTGGCCCCGGGACCGTGACTCCATAGCACCGGTACCAGGCCGAGCATGATCGCGAGCACCGTCATAAGCTTGGGCCGAACGCGGTTGACGGCTCCGTGTTCGATCGCGGTAACGAGCTCGCTGAGCGTCGGCCGCGCATTAGCCTTCACCACGTCTCGCCAAGCGTGATCGAGATAAATCAGCATGACGACACCCGTTTCAGCGGCGACGCCTGCGAGCGCGATAAACCCGACCGCAGCGGCGATCGACAGGTTGTATCCCAACAGCCACATGATCCACACGCCACCCACGAGCGCGAACGGCAGTGACAACATCACGATGGCCGTCTCGGCAACGGTTCCAAACGTGAGGTAGAGCAGCAATGCGATGATGCCCAACGTCAGCGGCACGACAACCGCGAGCCGTGACCGCACGCGTTGGATCGCTTCGTATTGACCGCTCCACTGCAGCCGGTATCCAGTCGGCAGATTGACCTCGCGGGCCACGACCGCCTGCGCGTCACGCACGTAGCTACCCACATCGCGGCCCCGCACGTCGATCGACACCTGGTCGTACAGATACCCGCCCTCGCTGCGGATCATGGCAGGGCCTGCGCTGAACTCGATGCTGGCTACCTGCGCGAGTGGCACTTGCGGCCCGTCGCCGCGTCCGATGAGCAGCCTGCCGATGGCGTCCGGGCTGTCGCGAAAGTCCCGCGCGTACCGCACCTGCACGGAATAGCGTTCCCGCCCCTCCACTGTAGTGGTGATCTCTTCCCCTCCCAGCGCGATACCGATCACCTCCTGGGCATCGCCCGTGGTGAGTCCGTAGCGCGCCAGGGCATTGGCGTCCGGCCGGATGTCGAGATAGCGACCGCCAAGTGACCGCTCGGCATACACACTCGCGCTTCCGGGAAGCGGGGCGAGCACGCGTTCGATATCCTGGCCGATGCGCTGAATCGTTTCGAGATCTGGGCCGAAGATCTTCAC
>QHUZ01000070.1 GCA_003223395.1 Gemmatimonadota bacterium
GACGGACGATCCCAGTGAAGTCGCGATCGGTGGACACATCGGCTGGCTGCGCGGATTCGACTCGCTGAGCGGCGACTCGGTGCTCACCTCTCGCGCCGTCACGTTCGACACGCGACTCAAGCTGGGGCCTGCCGAGATCCTGGGCGAAGCGTTCGTCGGCCAGGCGATTGCGGGATTGGGAGGAGGCGGCGTGGGACAGAACGCCGGCGTTGCGGGCGCTCCGGTCCGCACGAAAGGCGGTTGGGGTCAGGTGAATATCCGCCCCCGCACGGGATGGATGCTCGGCGGCGGCTGTGGAGTCGACGACCCGAAGGATGCCGATGTCCTGCCAAACGGCCGGTTCCGCAACTTCGTGTGCGAGGGGCACGTCGAATGGCGTCCGCCGGGACCGCTCGTCTTTGGGTTCGAGTTCCGACAACTCAAGACGCGCTACCAGGCCGGTGACTTCACGGCCAATCACCTGAATCTGGCAGCCGGCTTCAGGTTCTAGGAGCTGAAGGCGGTTTCCGTCTACGGTACGCCACGATGGCGATCCCGGCGCAGATGAAGAACGCCGGCACCATAAGGATGACCATCGCGGTCATCGTGGCGTGCATGGCGGAGGAATTCAGGGCGCGGAGATCCGTTGGTGCAGCAGACGAAACGCATCGAGCCAGAAGTGGTCCATCAGGACTATGGCGATCACGACCGCCAGGATCACACTCCACATGAAACTGCGGCGCTCGTATTTGAGGTGCATGAAGTACAGCAACCCGAGCGCCGCCTCGATGAACGCGAGCATGAGCAATCCCGCCAGCAGCCATCCCGCCGGTGGGTGACTGAGCGTCACCGCCACCTCGAGGGCGACGATGGTGAGCAAGCAAAGCCAAACGATGACGTAGCGTTTCATGCCGCGACTCAGCGCATGTTCATGAGGTAGACCAGCGGGAAGACGAACATCCACACCAGATCGACGAAATGCCAGTACAAGCCGACTGTCTCCAGGTGTCCGGGCTCGAACCTGCCGCGCCGGTAGCCGAGCGCGATCACCCCGATGACGACGACGCCGGTGACCACGTGCAGGAGGTGGAGCCCGGTGATGCTGAAGAACGTGGCGCCGACGAGCGGCGTGCCTCCGAGGGGATTCCGGAACGGCCGCCAGCCGTCGCCGATCATGACGATCCATTCCCGCAGGTGCAGCGCCGCGAACAGCGCGCCGAGCAGCATCGTCGCGCCCAGCCAGCGCAGCGCCGAGGTCTTCCGGCCTGCCTGCGCGGCGAGCACCGCGGCGATGATGGTCAGGCTGCTGGTCAGCAGCACCACCGTCATCACGATTCCATTGGTGATGCTCGGCCAGAATGAGAATGGGCGTGTCCAATCCGGATTGGCGACGCGCTCATAGCCGTAAGCGAACAGCAGCGCCGCGAACGTCGCCGCGTCGGCGACGATGAACATCCAGATGCCGAGCTTGCGCGAGGTGACGCCGAACGGTGACGGCTCACGAACCGCTGTGAGCTCAGCCACGGATCGTCAGCAGGGCAAGGAGATAGAGCCAGAGGATGGCCATGAAGTGCCAATACAGCGCCGCAGCTTTAAACGTCGTGCGCGACAACACGCCGGCGGCGAGCCGGCGCTCCACAAGCCCGAGCCCGCCGAGACCCCCCAGCACGTGCAAGGCGTGCAGCACGGTGAATACGTAGAAGAATGCGCTGCTCGGACCCGTCGCCAGATGGAGGTTCTGCGCGGCGAGCTGGCGCCACGCCAACCCCTGACCGGCGAGAAACAGAATTCCGAGCATCAGGGTGGCGTGTAGGCCGAAGGATCCAAGGCGGCGCCGCGACAACTCGAGCGTCACGCTGCTGAACAGCAGCACCAGCGTATTCACATACAACAGCGCCGGCAGGTGCAGGTGCTGCCAATCAGCGCCGCTGCTCTGCCGCACCACCAGGGCGCTGGTGAGCGCGGCGAACGACATCGAAATGGTCCCGATGGCGATCCACACACCGGTCTCGGCGACGCGCCGCTCCGGCCCGCGATCGGCTGTCGCGACGGACCGGGGAGTCAGCACGGGCGGCACCATGGTGGTACTCATCGCGGCTCGGCCTGCATCACATAGTCCTGCGGACCCACGCCACCGAACTCGTTGGGGCCGTGGGTAACCACAGGTGGGTGGCCGCCGAAATTGTCGTGAGGCGGCGGGGAGGACGTGGACCACTCGAGCGTGGTGGCTTCCCACGGGTTGGCGGGCGCCACGGGCCCGCGCAAGCGGCTGCGGATCAGATTGAACAGGAAAATCAACTGGACCGCACCGGTGAACAACGCTGCGATCGTGATGAACCGATGAAGCGGAATGAGCGGCTGGAGATAGTCGTCGGTGAACGCGGAGTAGCGACGCACGTTGCCCGCCAGCCCGAGGTAGTGCATCGGCATGAACACGCAGTACACGCCGATGAATGTCAGCCAGAAGTGCCACTTGCCGAGGGTCTCGTTCATCATGCGGCCGAACATCTTGGGGAACCAGAAGTAGGTGCCCGCGAAAATGCCGAACATGGCGGCCACGCCCATGACAAAATGGAAATGCGCCACGACGAAGTAGGTGCCATGGAGATAGATGTCGGTCGAGGGCTGCGCGAGAAAGAACCCGCTGATCCCGCCGCTCACGAACACCGACACAAACCCCAGCGCGAACAGCGCGGCCGTCGTGAACCGCAGGCGCGCGCCGTACAGCGTGCCGATCCAGAGCAGACAGATGATCGTCGCCGGAATCGTGATGACGAGCGTCGGCACGGAAAACAGCGTTGCGGACACCGGGTTCATCCCGCTCAGGAACATGTGATGCCCCCACACCGTGTAGCTGAGGAACGCGATCGCGATCAGGCAGACTATGAACACGCGCGGGCCCAGCAACGGTTTGCGGGCAAAGACCGGAAGAATCTGCGAGACGATCCCGAACCCCGGGAGGATTGCGATGTACACCTCGGGATGCCCAAAGAACCAGAACAGGTGCTGCCACAACAGCGGTGAGCCGCCCGCATGCGGCTGTAAGCGATCGCTGATCACGAGCCCCGCCGGAATGAAGAAGCTCGTGCCGGCGACGCGGTCGAGGATCAGGAGGATGCAGGCCGGCATCAGGACGGCGAAGGCGACGAGCCCGATGACAGAGGTGATGAACCACGCCCACGTGGCGAACGGCAGGCGCGCGAGCGACATCCCTCGGGTCCGCAAGTCGAGGGTCGTAGCGATGAAGTTGAGCGAGCCGAGCAGCTGCGCGACGCAGAACATCGCGATCGACACGGCCCACAGCGTCTGCCCTACGCCCTGCCCCGGCCCGGCGTCCTTGCCGACGGCGCTCAGCGGCGCATACGCCGTCCAGCCGGACAACGGCGGACCATCGCCGACGAAGAACGCGCTCACCAGTACCAGAAACGCCGCCAGCGTCACCCAGAACGACGTCATATTGATGCGCGGAAACGCCATGTCTTCCGCGCCGACATGGATCGGCAGAAAGAAATTGCCGAAGCCGGCGAACGGAGCCGTCGTCAGCACAAAAAACACCATGATGGTGCCGTGCATCGTCATCAGCGCGAGGTAGAACTCGGGCGTGATCACGCCCCCGGCGGCCCCGGTCGGCGCGAGCTTCCCTAATCCGGGGACGGGAGTCTCCGGCCACCCGAGGTGAAACCGCATGATCCAGGACAGCACCATCCCGGTGACGACCGCTACCAGCGCCAGATCGAGGTACTGGCGTCCGATGACCTTGTGATCGACGCTGAAGACGTGGCGCCGCAGGAAGCTCTGGGCGGGCGCGTGGCCAGTGGCCGCACCGTGCGTCACAGCTCGGCCGCCCTTTCCTTGAGCCATTGATCGAACTCCGGCCGGGTCTTCACTTCGACGTACGCGCGCATGTTGTAGTGGCCGAGGCCGCACAATTGCGTGCACACGAGCTCATACTTCCCCGGTTTGGTCGCGGTGAAGTGCAGCGGGATCACCATGCCGGGCACGAAATCCTGCTGGATGCGTAGCTCGGGCACGTAGAACGAGTGGTTGACGTCTTTTGCATGCAGCCGCAGCACCACGGGCTGGTTCACGGGGATCACCAGACTCCCCACCACGATGTCGTCCCGCGCCGTCGTGTCGTTGGCAGGATCGAGCCCGAAGAAGTTCTGTGTGGCGTCGTTCATCAGCTCGGGATGCATCGCACCGAATTTCCCGTCCGCGCCCGCGTAGCGGAAATAGAAGGCGAACTGCTCACCTACGACCTCGATCTGCAATGCGCCCGGTGCCGGTGGCGTCTGATACACGTCCGCCCACACCTTCGAGCCCACAAACGTCAGCACCAGGATCTCGACGCCGACGAGCACCGTGGCCAGCACCACGAGCGGTGTCGGTCCGCCGGGGAAGGCCCGGCTCGGCCGCGAAGGACCGCCCTCGCGCGTGCTGAACCGCCACACAAAGAATGCGAGGGCGAGTTGCCCGAGCACGAACAGCACCCCGGCAACGACCATCGTTTCGTTCAGCTGACGATCGATCCGAGCGCCGTGGGTAGAGATGTCCGGCGGCAGCCACCAGATGTGGAGGGCGAAGATCGTGGCCGACGCCAGCGCGATCAGCGTGACGACGACGGCGAACAGCCTCCCCATCGGCTAGTAGGGTCGCGCGGTCAAAACGAAGTTGGCGGTCTTCGTCTCGCTGCCGGCGACTGTCACCTCCTGGCTCTTCGTTCCGAACCTCTCGTGCCACGCCGTCACGGTGTAGGTACCGGGAGGCAGGCCCGTGATGCTGAACTCGCCGGTCGAATCCGTCATACTGAAATGAGACGTCGCGAGAACGGCGAAGTAGCCGTGCATCCACGGATGCACGTTGCACTTCACCGGAATGAATTCGGGCTGGTCCCACGCCGTGCGGATCGGTGGCGCGCCCTTGGGCTGCGATTTGTTCCACTCGGGATTGACTCGCGCGAGCGGATGAATGTTGTGCGAATGGGGGTCATCATTGAAGATCTCGAGCGGCTGGTGCACCTGCATCACCGCCACGTGCGGGATGTACAGACAGCCTTTCTGGTCGTAACGCACCGTATCAGTCGCGGCCGGTGCCCCCTGGTCCCCGCCGGAGATGTACACGACGACGTAGCGAACGCTGTTGGCGGAGCCCGTTACCACATCCTGCGTCATCACGGGCGTCGGATGATCGGTCACACAGGCCGGCTCCTTCGCCATGTCGATCGGCCGCATTTTCGGCGGCGTGCCGGTATACGTCACCTTCCCGCTGATCGTGCCGGCCGGCGGTGGCAGGTGCGACGGACCGGCCGTCGCACCCGCGACCGACACCACCACCAGTCCTGCGACAACGCGCGCGATCATTGCCCTCCTCCTTCTTGGCCGATGGGCTTGAGCTCGCGGCCGTGCGTCGTGAACCACGCCCGCCAGATCGTCGCCTCCGGCGTCTTAAGCGGTTGCAACGTGCGCAGGAAATGCACGAGATCCCACGCCTGCGCCGGTTGCAGCTGATCGGCAAATGACGGCATCGGCGAGCCATCGAGTCCCGTCATGAAAATGCGATACAGGTCTTGGTTCGTAGTGCCGCACATGAACCGGGTACCCGTCTGGAAGTCGTACGGACGGATGGGGTCGTCCTTATTGTCCGTCAATGTTTTTGCGGAGGGCCCGTCGCCGTGACCGGCTGCGCCGTGGCATTTCCAACACTCCAAGCGCTGAAACAGCTCACGCCCGTGCAGGATGCCTTGCACGGTCGGCGCCGGCTCTGGAGGAATCGCGATCGGCGTGCCCGGCTTTGCCGTGCTCCAGCGCGCGGAAAACGTCTTGATATACGCGACCAAGTCGATGCGGTTGTGCGGCGTGAGCGCCACCCACGGCGGCATGTTCGTGGTCACGAACCCACGCGTCACCGAGTTATAGAGGTCTTGATCGGTGGGCAGCGTGCCGGACGGCGTCGAGCGGCACTTGAACGTGGCCAGCGTGAAATCGCGCGGCTTCGGATCGATCCATTGCGTGTTCTCGCCTCGTGAGTCACCCTCGTCGCCGTGGCAGCCGGCGCAATAGCGTGTGTAGAGGGGCTTCCCCGCCGCCGCACGCCCGGTCAGTCGATCGACGTGCGCCTCCTGCGCCACGACCCGCACCGCGCCACCGCACAGGAGCACAGCGCCACAGGCCGACAGCGTGAGCCATCGCGTTTGCGGTCTCATTTATGGGCTCCTCTCAGAAAGCGAAGTCGAAGGCCAACAGCAGGCTGCGGCTCCATACGACCGTTGTCGGCGTCGCCGGATCGACGCCGGAACCATCCCCGCTCAACGGCGCCGTTCCGATTGTTTTCGTCATCGCGAATTCGGCGTGGAGAGCCATACCGTCGCGGCTGAACATGAACGGATACGCACGGACGCCGAGCGCGAAGGCGTCGGCGTTGCCCTGCGTACTGGGAATCGCAGGATCGCCCTGCTTCGACATCCGCATCACCTCGTAGCGGCCCTGAACCAGGAGTCGTGGCGTGGCGACGTAGTGCGCCTCGAGCAGCGCCGTATTCCAGGCCGGCTTGTCGGCGCCCGGCCCCAACGCGGCGTCGTCGGACGCGTGTGAGACCAACGGGATGATCTCCAGGTTGCCGACCCACAACTGTGCGGTCGCCCCGAACCGGACGAACGACTTGTTCGCCGAGCCGGTGCCGGGAATCGGCGCGCCGCCACTACTGTCGAAAACGGTCGGGCGGTGCCCCAGATAACCGAACACACCGACCCGCTGCGGGCCCAACCCGCTGCCTATCGCAAAGGCTCGGCTCGCCGTGAACATCGCGTCCACGCTCTTGCCGCCCGGCAAGCCCGGCTCACCATCGTCGCCGGTCAACAGCGCGACGCTGTAGCGCGTGTAGCTGTTGATCGAGTGGCCCGAGAACTCCGCACCGATCTGGTTGTCCCCGAAGCCGAAGTTGTTCGCGCTCCCGACGGGCAGGTAGTGGTAGGCATAGAGAAACCCGCCGTTGGACGACAACCAGGTGAACCGCTTTTCAGAGAGCAGGTTGTCGAGCTCGAACTTGCCGACCTTCAGATTTGCCCACGGCGAATTGCCGAGGTTGTCGAAGCGCACGAATGCCGCCTCGAGGCCCGTCGTGCCATCCGCGTCCAGCGTCGGCACGAGACCGAAGGTGATGTCCTTGTACAGCGTCCCGAGCAGCAGAAAGTCCACGCCGGAGAGATCGAAACCGGCTTGCGTGATCGTCTTCCCGCCCGGCGACGCGACAGTCACCTGGTTCGTCGTGTTTTCGACACGGTACTGCGGTGTGGTGCGCATCGCGATCGGCCAGTAGGCGTTGTTCTGCCAGATGGGCGAGTCGCGGTCGTTGCCGAGCTGGTACCCGTTGTCCTTGAACCGCTGGCCAAACGCGCTCAGCTCGGGCCACGCGGTGTGGCAGGCGGAGCATCGCAGTCCGTACTTGCGCGCGAAGGCAGGGATTCGGCTGGTGAGGGCGGCGTAGGCCGCGGTGTAGGACTTTGCAGGCATGCTGCCGCGGTCGGGCGTCATGGCTGCGCAAACGAGAGTCGCCAGCGGTGCAGCGGCCTTCAAGAACCGCTTGACCATGTGAGACCTCCCCTTGGTTGGAGAGACCCTCCTTAACGACGGTCGGTGACAAGCCTCTGCGCACATCTACGGCGCCGCGCGTGGGTTGTCAAATAGGTAATCCCCTACTCCTCGGCGCGGCGGGGGTGTTTCTCGCGCCTCTGATACGCCTTTTTGGAACGGTGGACTTTATGCGAGGGCGTCTTCAACCGCTCTTTCACCGGCGCCTTCGGGTTCGGCACGCGAATGACGACCTTCTCCTTCTCCCGCTTCCGGCTCACAGGCCGATGCGTTCGCGAATCTGCCGGGCGTGGTGGCGCGCGTGGATCACATGAAAGCGCATCCACTCCTCGACGGTTAGGTCGCCCATCCGCGGATGCTTCACGAAGAGATTGCTGCGTCGCTCCGGCAACAGCGTGCGATCCACTTGATCCCACGCCTCGACACCAGCCAGAAAATGCGCCTCCGCAGCGGCGCGATCGATGTGCGGCGGAGGCGTCGTGCGCTCCGGCGCCTTGCGGCCCGGCGGAAACCAGCGGAATCCGAAGATGAACAGCCTCGCGATCTTCTCGGCGGGAGTGCGGGCGCGCCGTGTCATCGGCGCGTGGTTCTTCCGTGCCAGAAACGTCTCGGCGCTGAGGGTGAGTCCCAGCGCCAGGTGCTCGACAATTTGCGCCGGCGTCCACTTTCCGGCAGGCCCGCGCTCCCACTCGCCGGCCGCCCGTCCGCGGAGCGGACCGAGCACGAGAACCGGCAGCTCACCGATCGGGGTGGGCGCGTTGGTCATTGCTTGAAGAACCGGCGGCGCACGTGGTCGCCTTGCTCGAGCCATTCGTCGAGCTCATCCGGAGGCGGCAAGACACCGGTCCGGAACCAGAAGAGGAATCGGCCGCCGCCGGCAACGTGCTGATTCGGCGTCGCTTCGAAGAAGCGGCGGATCTCGGTGGTGAACAATTGCCGGATCAGCGGCTCGTTCGGACCCTTCAGCTGGTACATCCGGGAGAATTCGGGAGACTCGTCGAAATCGATATCCTGCATGCCGAAGACCTGGCCGAGCCGCGACAACCACCCCTCCGGCGATAGCGCAAACTTGGGGAACGAGTCCTTGTCGTGCTCCCAGACGATTCCGCCAATCCAGTGCGACGACGAGCTCTTGCCGCCACCCGTGATCCACTGGTATTCGAACGCGGTGAACGGCGCCTGGTTCTTGGTCCCGCTGATCGTGTGTCCCCAGCTGCGGCGGCGTCCCGCGGTGAACGGCTCGAACATCTCGGCGTAACGGCGTTCGCCGTTGGGACGTTTGTCTTCGAACATGAATCCGCGGATCAGACAGTATTCGGCGTACGCCGCGCGCCGCTTCCGGTTGCGGGTCGCGTTGATCAGCGCCAGCCCTCCCAGCGTCACTGCGAGCCCACCGAAGAAGACCCAGGGGAGGAGTGCATTCGTCATCGCGTGGATCGCCGCTGCGCGCTAGCTTCTACCCGACCCGACATGCGGGGAATTTGCGAGTGAACCTGCTGCGCCGCCACCCGGTTGCGATCGTGCTGGTGGTCCTGCTTCTCGCGACTGCGATTCACCCGTTGTCCCCGCTCGTCGACGCCGTGACCGGCTCTGCACCGGGCGACGTCGACCTCGAGCGACCCGTCCTCTACGTCCTGTTCGCGCCCCTCTCCAACACGCTCGACGCGCTCACGTTCTTCAGCCTGGCGCGAGCGGTGTGGGCGTTCACCGTCTGGGTGCTGCTGCTCGCCGCCTGGGGCGCGATCCGCGCGTCGAGCGACTCGCAGAGCCCGCGCCGTGTGATCGCGACGGCGTTGCTCGGCCCGGCGGTGGTCGTTCTGCTCGCCGGCGCGGCCGTGCTGTTGCCGCGTCCCGTTCCGCGCCTCGTCCACGACGGCGCGGGCACGGTGCTCGACTATCATGCGCACACCAATGCGTCACACGATGGCCGGCCCGGATGGACGCTCGCGAAGCTCGCGGATTGGCACGAGCGGCAGGGATACGAAGCGTCGTACGTCACCGACCACAATGTCGTGTACGACGGCTCGCTTCCGGTCCCCGGGGGCACGTCGATCAGTCTGCTGCCGGGCGTGGAATGGAGCGTCCATCAACAACACGTGGTGGCGATCGGGCCGGTCGAGCCTTTGCCGCGCGACAGTTTTCAGGGGAGCACGCCGCGGATGATCCGCATCTTCGCCGCGATCGAGCGCCAGGGCGGCCTCAGCATCGCCTCACTCCCCGAGTACTGGCGTTATCACTGGGACGATCTGGGCGCGTTCGTATTGGGCGGCGTGGACGGGTTCGAGATCGTGAACTGCGCGCCGAAAGCTTTGGGATTCCCGTCGGATCTGCGCCGCCAGGTGCTCACGCTCGCGGGCAGCCACGACTTGATGGTCGTGGGCGCGAGCGACAATCATGGCTGGGGTCGGGTGACCTGTGTGTGGAACGTGTCGCTTCCCGGCGCGCAGGGCTTCCACACCAATCGGGTGTTTGCGCGCCCGCTCGCATTGGTGCAGGGCGATTGGCAGCCGTGGACGGCGGCGGTGACGCAGCCCTGGTTCCTGCTGCGGTCGTTGAGCTGGAGCGAGCGGGCGAGCTGGCTGACATGGGTCGTGATCATTCTGCTGTATCGGGCGATGCCGCGCCGCGAAGGTCAGGGGGCGGGGCTCGGGATCCTGGCGCGGTCCCTGGGGCCGCGCCGCAGGACGACGGTTCCTAACGAGACTCCGACGTGACAGTGCGCAACCAATCGGCGAAATTGCATGTCTTCCTTCTCTCTTTTGGAGACAGTCCCATGCAGGCAGCAGGTCGGTTCGTAGTCCTCGCTGCATGCGTCGCGCTCACGGCGGGAGCTCAAGCCAGGGCGCAGACCGGAACGGCGCTTCCCATGAAGCACGCGCCCGCCCGCACCCAAACGGCGATTACGCCGGCGGACCTCATGACTCGTCTGTATCTCTACTCGGACGATTCAATGATGGGCCGTCTCGCCGGCAGCGAATACAATCTCAAAGCCACGGCGTACATCGCGTCGGAGGTCAAACGCATGGGATTGCAGCCCGCGGGAGACTCCGGCGGCTATTTCCAGAACGTCCCGCTGGTCAAGCGGCAGCTCGATCCGAGCGCATCGTTCTCGGTCGACGGAACGGCGTTCCGTACGTGGGACGAATTCGTCCCGCGCGATCCAGGACGCGCGACGCGCCCGTTCGACGGCGCGCAGGTGACGTACGGCGGCGTGTGGCCGGACAGCACGATCATCAGCGCTGACCAAGCCGCCGGAAAGTTCATCGTGTTGGGGGCGCACAACGGCCCGAATGTGCCGCCACCCCAGCAAGTGAATCGTGCCGCGATTCTCGGCCGCTACCGCGCCGCCGCCGGCATCGCGGTGGTGGCGCTGGAAACGCTCCCGCCTCAGGCGATCACCTTCTTCCGTCAGGCGCAGACGATCCTGCGCGACGCGCCGGAGCCGACGGACACGATCAGCCTGCCCGTCTACGTGTACGTGAGTGCCGCCGGTGCCCGGGCGCTGCTCGGCGTACCACTCGACAGCGTGAAGGTCGGCGCGGCCGGCAAGACGGTGCACGGCGCGGTGTCGTTCGTCGAGATTCCCGCGCCGGCGCGCAACGTGGTCGCGATTTTGCCGGGCAGCGATGCGAAGTTGAAGGGGGAGTACGTCGCGATCGGCGCGCACAACGACCACGTCGGCTTCGACCAGACGCCGGTGGACCACGATTCGATTCGCGCGTTCAACGACGCCGTGCGGAAGCTCAAGCTGGCCTCCCCCAATCACCGCGTGACGCCGAACCAGGTGCAGCAGATTCGCGTGAACGTCGACAGTCTGCACCGGCTTCATCCCGCGCGCCGCGATTCGATCTACAACGGCGCGGATGACGACGGCTCGGGGACGACGTCGGTGCTGGAGATCGCGGAAGCCTTCGCCGGGGCGCGCGGATCGGCCAAGCCGAAGCGGTCGATCATTTTCGTGTGGCACACGGGGGAAGAACTGGGGCTATTTGGGTCGCGGTATTTCACGGACCATCCGACGGTCACCCGCGACTCGATCGTGGCGCAGCTCAACATGGACATGGTGGGCCGGGGCCGCGCCGACGACGAGAATGGCGGCGGTCCGGGATACCTGGAGCTCGTCGGCACGCGACGCCTTTCCACCGAGCTCGGCGATCTGATCGAGACCGTGAACAAGGCTCGGAAGCAGCCCTTCACCTTCGATTATCAGTTCGACGCCACGGGGCATCCGGAGCAGTACTACTGCCGCAGCGATCACTACATGTACGCGCGCTACGGCATCCCGATCGCGTTCTTCACGACGGGCAATCACCGCGACTACCATCAGGTGACGGATGAGCCGGAGTACATCGACTACGACAAGCTGGCGCACGTGTCGCAGTTCGTGTACGACGTCGCGACGGCCGTGGCGAACCTCGATCACCGCGTGGTGGTGGACAAGCCGAAGCCCGATCCGCACGGCAACTGCGTGCAGTAAGCGATGCTGAATGACACCGAACGGGCCCCTCGTCGGGGCCCGTTTTGTTTTTCAGGGCTGGCCAGGTTGAGGTGGGGGAGCGCCAGAGGCGCCGAGGTATTCGACGGTGCCGTCATCGTGCACGGCGAAGTGGTAGAAACGCCGCGCGATGCAGCCTGCGGGACAGTCACCGTATCCCACACTGTAGGTGAGCAAGACTGCCGAACTGAGAGATGCAACAATGTCGGCACCATCGCCGATCGCACCGTTGGGCTCCGCGGACTTGACCCCGGCAATTCCCACGAACAGGGTCCCGAGCGCCTTGACGTTGAGTGGCCCCGCCGAGCCGAGCGTGAGAAATACATCGCCGTTTGAAAGCGTAAAGACACTTCCCACCGACAGCGCGTAGCGCGCAAGGAGGGTGTCGACGGTAGGATCGCCCGTAGGAATTTCGCGCCGCGCCAGCGCCTGCACCCACGCGTCGGACGCCCGGAGCTGCAACATCAGGCTGCGCGTAGTCGGAGCGGGAAACGTGTGGATACGGTACACATCCACCACGGTGTCCCGCGCGGGCAGCGCCGTCGCGTTGTAGACCAGTACGAGCGCGTTGTAGTACGGTTGAACCGCGTCCTCAGGAATCGGAACTTCGGAAAAGCCATTCGCCAGCAGATC
>QHUZ01000071.1 GCA_003223395.1 Gemmatimonadota bacterium
ACCTGGCCGGCCGGCTCCCCCTCCCAGATCAGCGCCACGCGGCCGCTCTTGCCGGCGCGGACATGGCGATCGAGGCAATTCACCGAAGCGTTGAGCTTGCCGCCGAGGAACCACTTGGCGTGCGGCGGCTTCCACTCCAGCACGCGATCCCACGGCTTGCTCCATTCCAGTTGCTTCGCCCAGTCCGCCCAATATCCTTCCGGGTCCCGGCGCCCGCGCTCGTAGGGTGTGGTGTCACGGACGTGGGCCTGGGCTTGGAAGGACTCGGGAGGCGGGAAGCGCCGCTGCTCGTCGAGGAGCGTTTCGATCCGGTCAGTCGCCATGATTCGAGATATTAAGGAAGAGGGTGACTCTAGCAAGTTGCACCGCGCCGCTCGCTATGCGGCAACCGGCGAGCGTGAGCGGCCTCACGCATTTGTGCCAACCACTTGAGGCGGCGCGTCTTAGAGAGTATGGCATTGGAGTGGCATATGGAGGCAGCGGAGGAATTATGTCACCAATGCCCGTGGAGAACACCCTGATGTCGACGCGCCCGATGGAGAAGACGTTGGCGGCTCCGGAGCGGCTCGATCTCGAGTCCCGCACCGCGTTTCGCCGCGCTGCCGGGGAAGTGCTGGACCTGCTCGCTGAGGGGGCCGGCCGCCTGGTGATCGATCTGTCGGCCACGCGCTCGGTCGATAGCGCCGGTCTCGGCGCCTTGATGCTGATCCAGCGTAAGGCCGCGGAGCGCCGCCAGACCGTGTGCCTGCGGGGCGCCAACGAAGAGCTGCGCTTCCTGCTTGTGCTGACCAAGTTGGACGACCTCTTCGAATTGGAGACTGGCGTTTCGTGAGATAAATTGGCGCGATGGCGCCACGTAAGGTCTTGTTCGTCGAAGACGAAGCCGCGCTACAATACTCGTACAAGCGGTACTTTGAAGGTAAATACACCATGGCCTACGCGCCGAACGGCGCGGAGGCCATGCGTCAGCTCAACAGCTTCGAGCCGGACGTCCTCGTGCTGGACATGCGGTTGCCCGACACCGACGGGATCGCATTGCTGCAGCGCATCCGCGAGACTCGGCCTGCCCTCCCGGTCGTCGTCACGACGGCGTATGTGAGCATGGAGCCGCTGATGAACGTGCTCGACCTGGGCCACAGCCGCTACCTGGTCAAACCGTACGAATTGAGCGAGCTCGCCGCCGCGATCGATGCTGCTGGCTGAGGGTCTGCGGCATCGCTTCGGTGCGATCCGGGCTCTCGACGACGTGTCGTTCACCGTCCAGCCAGGCCAAACGCTCGCGGTGTTCGGTCCGAACGGCGCGGGCAAAACCACTCTCCTCAAAGTTCTCGCCGGTCTGATCCAGCCCCAACACGGGCGCGCCGCCGTTGACGGTGGACGCCGCGCGATCGGGTGGATCGGGCACCAACCACAGCTCTACGGCCAGCTCACGGTGCGCGAGAACCTGCGCTTCTGGGCGACATTGTACGACGTGCAAGTGCCGGGTGATCTCCTGCCTCGGCTCGGGCTCGAAGCGCATGTGGACCGCCCCGTGCGCGCGTTGTCGCGCGGACTCGTGCAGCGTGTCGCGATTGCCCGTGCCCTGGTCCACGATCCTCCGGTGCTCCTGCTCGACGAGCCATTTACCGGCCTCGATCGCGTCGCCGCCGAAGCCCTCAGCCGTCTGCTCGCCGAGCATGCGGCAGCCGGGCGCGCGAGCGTTCTGGTGACGCACAACGTAGAGGAAGGGACGGGGCTCGCCACGGACATCGCCTTCATGCGCGCCGGTCGATTCGTGCATCTTGCCCCGCGCGCCGGGCGCGGCGCGGAACAGGTGAGCGAGGACTACCGCAATGCGATCGCCTGACCTCCTGCGGCACGCCTGGGCCGTCGCTTCCAAAGACCTGCTCGTCGAGTTCCGCTCGCGGACGGCGATTCTCTCGGCCGCGGTCTTCGTCGTGCTCGTGCTCGTCGTGTTCAACTTTGGACGCGACCCCACCGCGATTTCCAACGTTGACCTCGCGCCGAGCATCCTATGGGTAACCTTCACCTTTGCGGCGATCCTCGCCTTGAACCGTGCGTTTCAGCTGGAGCTCGAGAACCAGGCGCTGGATGGGCTGCTGCTCGCGCCTATCGAGCGCAGCAGCATCTACGTCGGGAAGCTGATCGCGAATCTCGTCTTCGTGGCGACGATCGAGCTGATCGGTGTGCCGTTGCTCGCGTTGTTCTTCAACGTTCCGGTGCTGTCCTATCTCCTGCCACTCGGCGCGCTGATCGCGCTCGCGACGATAGGCTTTGTGGCGGTGGGGACGCTCTTCAGCGCGATGACGGTGCGCACCCGCTTTGCGGAGCTGCTGCTGCCGGTGCTGTTGTTGCCGTTCATGATTCCACCGCTCAGCTGGGCGGTGCTCGCGACCGGACGCGTGCTCGCGGGCCGTCCCTTGAGCGAGATCGCAGGCTGGCTTAACATGCTGGCCGTCTATGACATCGTGTTCGTGACGCTCGCGATCTTTCTGTTTCCCGCCACGGTGAACGAATGAGAATGCTGCGCGTGGGGCGCTGGATCACGGCCATCGGACTGGCGTTGCTCGCCGGTGTGTACGTGCGCGCGCTCGCGTTTACGCCGATCGAACAATCGCAGGGACTGGCCCAGAAGATCTTTTACCTGCACGTGCCGGCGGCGATCTGGGCTGAGACGGCGATGATCCTCGTCGGCCTCGCCAGCATCGTCTATCTGTTCACGAAGGACCCACGGCTGGATCGGTTCGCCGCGTCATCGGCAGAGGTCGGCACGGTGTTCTGCGCGATCGTCCTGACGACGGGTCCGATCTGGGGCAAGCCGATCTGGGGCACGTGGTGGACCTGGGACGCCCGACTCACCTTTACCCTGTTCCTCTTCCTGCTCTACGTCGGATACTTGCTGCTCCGCAGTGCCATCCCCGATCCCGCGATGCGTGCGCGCTACGCGGCGGTGCTCGGCATCTGCGGGATGTGCGAAGTGCCGTTCATTCATCTGAGCGTCTACATGTTTCCGACCCTCCATCCCATGCCGATCGTGCTGCAACCGGGCCGGCCCAAGTTGCCGTGGAGCATGCTGAGCACCTGGCTCTTGTCCCTGGGCGTATTCACCCTGCTGTACGTGGGGTTCGTGGTGCAACGGTACGCGGTGAGTTATTTCCGCGAACAGCTGGAAGCAGCGGGGGAAGTCGGACATGCCTGAAAACGGCAACTACATGATCGCCGCCTACATCCTGGTCGGCGTCATCCTCAGCGGCTACGCGCTGTCACTGTACTTGCGCGCGCGCCGCAGCCTTCGCCCGTAACTCCGCCCGCGCCTCGGGGAGGCGGCTGTGCCCGTCCGGGACCTGCGTCGCCCAGAGATTGAGCGCTTCATCCGCCGCGCCATGATCGCCGGCATCGTAGAGCGCCTGGGCGTTATGCCACAGCGCGGTGGCGCCGCCGCCCGCGGCGTAGGCGCGCGCGAAGCGGGCCGCAGCTTCGGGAAAACGAGCGGTGCGCTGATACAGCGTGCCCGCGGCCATCGCGGCATCGGCGCGCTCCTCGAGCGCTAGCGCCTGCTCGAAGGCGCCGAGCGCCTCGTCCTGCCGGAACACCATCTGAAGCGCCTCCCCGAGCAGCATCCAGGCATCGGCATGATCGGGAAAGCGCACGCTGGCTTCGCGCGCCGCCTCGACCGCGCCCCAGCGATCGTCGAGCGCGCGCGAGAGATGCACGAGCGCGGGATACGTATCACCGAATCCGGGCGTGAGCTTGCAGCCGAGCCTGAGCCAGGCGAGCGCGCGGCGTGGGGCGTCGCGTTGTGCGGCGGCGGCGCGCCGCGCGCAGAAGCGCCCGAGAGCGGCGCGGAATGAGCGAAACATTGGTTGATAATGGGTTGTGCCATGGTGAGATTGCAACGCCGGGGGGGCGGGGGCGGAGGCGAATTGACAGCTGTCGGATCACTCAAGGGGCGCCGCATTGTGGTCACGCGAGCCCGTGAACAGGCGGGCGACCTCGTGCGGGCGCTGCAGGACCACGGCGCCGAAGCGGTGATCGCCCCGGTGATTCGCATTCAACCGCTCGACAACCTCGGCGCACTGCGCGCGGCGCTCACCGGCCTTTCCGCCTACCGCTGGGTCGTCTTTACCAGCCAGAACGCCGTGCAAATCGTCTTCGATCGCCTGGTCGCGTGGGGACTAACCCCGCGTGTTTTCTCGTCGACCTCCGTCGCTGCCATAGGGACCGCAACCGCCGACGCGCTCACCGTGCGCGGCGTGGTGCCGGCGCTCGTTCCCGCCGAGTTCGTCGCGGAGGCGCTGGCGGATGCGTTGGTTCAGCGCAGCGGCGGGACGCTCAGCGGCGCCAGCGTGCTCATTCCCAGCGCCGAGGATGCGCGCGAGGCGCTCTCGACCGGCCTGCGTCAGCATGGGGCGACGGTGGAAAACATCGCGGTGTACCGGACTGTGCCGGTGGACGCCGACCTCAGCGGGCTGGCGAAGGACATCAGCCGTGGCCGCATCGATGCGGTCACATTCACGTCGTCATCGACGGTTCGCAGTTTCGTCGATCTGGTGGGACGTCCCGCCGCCACGTCCGGCCGGTTCGTCACGGCGACGATCGGTCCGGTCACGGCCGACACGGCGCGCGAGCTGGGTTTGCGCGAAATCATCGAAGCCGAGCCGCACACCGTTCCAGGTCTCGTGGAGTCTCTGGCCAGGCGGTTCGCATGAAGCTCGGTACGCGCGGCAGCCAGCTGGCGCGGTGGCAAGCGGAGTGGGTGCGGGATCGCCTCGCCACACAGGGGGTGCGGGCGGAGATCGTGGTCATCAAGACGCGCGGCGACGCGGAAGTGGACCGGCCGCTCCACGAGCTCGAGGGGAAGGGGTTTTTCACCAAGGAAATCGAGGATGCGCTGCTCGGCGGCCGCATCGACGTCGCGGTGCACTCGCTCAAGGATCTTCCCACGGGCCTGCCACCTGGTCTGACACTGGGTGCAATTCCTGTCCGCCATGATCCTCGAGAAGCTCTGGTCAACGGCCGGTCATTGGCCGATCTCCCGCCGGGTACGCGCGTCGGCACGTCGAGCCTCAGGCGCGTCGCCCAGGTCCGGTTTCTGCGGCCGGATCTGGAGGTCGTTCCCCTGCGCGGGAACGTGCCGACGCGCGTCCGCAAAGTGGAGACTCACGACGGCTTGGACGCGGCGCTACTCGCGATCGCCGGGCTCGAGCGGCTGGGTCTGGGTGGCAAAGGCTCAGTCATCGACCCGCTTGACGTCATGCCGGCGCCGGGGCAGGGGGCCCTCGGCCTAGAGATTCGGGACGACGACAAGACGACGCGAAAAGCCTTGCAGGGGCTGCATGATCCGGTCAGCGCCGCCGCCGTCGGCGAGGAGCGCACGCTGCTCGCTGAGCTTGGCGGAGGCTGCCAGGCGCCGGTGGCCGCCTGGGTGGACGGAAATCGACTCTACGGACGCGTCACAGAGCGCGACGGTGCGTCCCAGCTCACGGCGTCCACGGATCTCGTTCCGAAGCACCGCGGTGCTGCCGGTGAAATCGTGGCGCGCTTGCTCCTGGCTGAAGGTGCGGGCACCTTACTCGCCCGATGAGCTCGGCTCAATTCCCGATTCGCCGCATGCGGCGGCTGCGGCGCACCGCCGCCCTACGCCGCCTCGTCGCGGAGACACATGTCGTGCCTTCGCAGCTGGTGTGGCCGCAGTTCGTCGTGCACGGCGAGGGAGTGCGCCGCCCCATCGCGACTCTTCCCGGCGTGGCGCAGCTGTCCGTCGATCAGCTGGTGAAGGATGCGGAGCGCGCCGCCTCGCTGGGACTGGGCGGCGTCATCCTGTTCGGCATTCCGGCGACGAAAGACGGCACCGGATCGGAAGCCCACGACGACCAGGGGATCGTCCAGCAGGCGATCCGCGCGGTGAAGCGGGCGGTTCCGGATCTGCTCGTCATCGGCGACGTCTGCTTGTGCGAGTACACCGATCACGGACACTGCGGCGTGATCCGGGACGGCGACGTCGATAACGACTCGTCCGTGTACTTGCTGGGTAAAATCGCGGTGATGCAGGCGCGCGCCGGTGTGGATCTGGTGGCTCCGAGCGACATGCTGGACGGCCGCGTCGCCGGCATTCGGAAGGCGCTCGACGCGGGTGGATTCTCACACGTTCCCATCATGTCGTACGCCGCGAAGTTCGCGTCGGCGTTCTACGGGCCGTTTCGCGAGGCCGCGGGCTCGACACCACAGTTCGGCGATCGCCAGTCGTATCAGATGGCGGTCGCGAACGGCGATGAGGCGATGAAAGAGATCCAGCTCGATCTCGACGAAGGGGCCGACATCGTGATGGTGAAGCCGGCAGGGCCGTGTCTGGACCTCATCCGCCGTGCCAGGGACCGCTTCGGTGCGCCGCTCGGCGCGTATCAGGTGAGCGGCGAGTACGCGATGATAAAAGCTGCCGCGGAGCGGGGAATGCTGGATGAGTCACGGGCGATGTGGGAGTCGGTGACGGCGATTCGACGGGCGGGCGCGGATATCATCTTGACGTACTTTGCCCCAACGCTTGCGGAGCAGCTATAGCCATCTGCCATCGGCCATCAGCGGTCGGCGGTTACCCGACGGCCGACGGCCGATAGCTGATGGCCCTCACCGCAGATCCGTCGTACTCGGCGGCAGCAGCAGGTACCGCCACAATCCCGCCGCCGCTGCGGCACCGATGAGCGGACCAAACCAGTACACGGCCTGGGCGTGCCAGTCCCACGCGATCAGCGCCGGACCAAAGGCGCGGGCGGGATTCATCACGGCGCCGGTGAGTGCGCCGCCACCGCCCAGCGCGCAGACCAACACGACCAGACCGACCGCGAATCCCGCGACGCGCTCTTTCTGCGGTGAAACGCAGGTGCCATAGACGGCACTGACGAGGAAGAAGGTGAAGAGCGCTTCCAGCGCGATCGCACCGAGCATGCTCATGGACCCCGAGACCTGCGGAGTGCCCAACGACGACATGCGCACGGCCGAGACGGGAAAGATTGCCTTGATGAGCAGCGCGGCCACGATCGCGCCGAGCAGCTGCGCGAGGACGTACTTACCGAGCGTCCACGCGTCGATCTGTTTGCCGAGCCACAACGCGAAGCTCACCGCCGGATTGATGTGGCCACCGGAGATGGGCAGCATGATCGTGACGACGACGGCGAGTCCGATGCCGTGGGCCAGCGCGATCGCCAGACCGGCGGCGCCGCCCTGGTTGGCGATAGCACTGCCTGCCCCGACGAGGACGAACAGCGCGGTACCGATGAATTCCGCTGCAGGAGCCCGGAGCGTCCGGTAGTTCACGTGTGACCTCGGGTTGAAAGCCGGGCCAATCTACCGACTGCCGCTGTCAGGCCGCAACACCAGCGCGGCGTTGATTCCCCCAAAACCGAATGAGTTTGACACGACCGCGGCGGGAGAGGCGGTCCGCCCCCCCCCAGGCAGGCAATCGAGGTCGCATTGTGGATCGGGGCGTTCGAGGTTGATCGTGGGGGGGAGCCAGCCGCGGGACAAGGCGAGCGCACAGATCGCCGCCTCGATGGCGCCGCTCGCGCCGAGCGCGTGGCCGTAATAGCCCTTCGTGCCGCTCACCGTCAGCCGATAGGCGTGATCGCCGAAGACCTGCTTGATCGCCGACGTCTCCGTCGGATCGTTGAGTGGCGTGGACGAGGCGTGCGCGTTGATGTAGCCGACGTCGGTCGCTGCGACATCGCCGTCGGCGAGCGCGAGCTGGATGGCGCGCGCGGCTTGCCGGCCGTCCGGCCGCGGCGCGGTCATGTGATACGCGTCGTTGGTGTAGGCGTGACCGACGATCTCGGCATAGATCCTGGCGCCGCGCGCGATCGCGCGGCTGCGCTCCTCGAGGACGAGGACGGCGGCGCCTTCGCCCATGACGAAGCCGTCGCGGCTCGCGTCAAAGGGACGTGAGGCGCGCGCGGGATCGTCGTTGCGCGTACTCATCGCACGGATGATGCTGAACGCCGCGAACGTGAGTGGTGCGAGCGGGGCTTCGGCGCCGCCGGCGAGCATGATGTCCGCTCGCCCGTCGCGCACGACATGGAAGGCCTCGCCGACGGCGATCGTCCCAGAGGCACAGCTCATCGCGTTCGTCGCATTCGGACCGGTGAAGCCGAACTCGATCGCCATGTTGCAGCTCGCGGCGCCGCAGAACACCGCCAGCGCCAGCGACGGGTCCAGCCCCCGCGGGCCCTCGGCGAGATAGCGCGGTACCTGAGACTCCGCGAATGACACGCCGCCCAACGCCGACCCCATCATCGCTCCGGCGCGGTCGGGATCTTCTTTGCGTGGTGCGATCGCTGCGTCTGTCAACGCCAGACCCGCGCTCGTGACGGCGAGCTGCGAGAATCGATCCAGGCGCTTGGCGCGCTTGGCATCGAGATGGTCCTGCGGCCGGAAGTCCGGAATCTCGGCGGCCATCCGGCTGCGGAATGGGGTTGGATCGAAGCGTGTCACCGTCCGGACCGCCGACGTGCGGGCCTGGAGCCCCGCCCACAGTCCATCGACTGCGGTCCCGATCGGCGTGACGGCCCCGACACCCGTGATGACGACCCGACGAAAACTTTTCATCGTGCTCCTTCGGCGGCGCGTTTGATTCCGGCCAGTGTGCGGGAGGCGATGCCATGAATGAACACGGGACCGATGACGAGATTCGCGGCGAGGCGTCCGATCACGGGCCAACGGGGCCCGTCCCACGTATGCACGATCTCCACCTGGACGCCTCCTGCAGAACCTTCACCGTCCTCGACCAACCTCCACACGACCTGCATGTCCCGCGTGATACCCCGCACGTGCCGGTACCGGATTTCGCCCGCGGGGCGGTCTACGGTCATTTCGGACACCCACCACGTCGGATACTTGATGGCGCCGAAGGGGCGCCAGGCCGCCATCTCGACCAGGCCGTCATCGAGGATGCGGACCCAGCGGTAGTGGGGCAGGATCGCGGGCCAGCGCGTCACCCTGCTGGCGACGGCAAATACTCTGACGAATGGGGCGTGAACGCGAATGCGATCGACGGTACGCATCACCGGCTCAGGCCCGCGTATCCACCTCTATAGTAGAGAAGCGGCCGCCGGTCGGTCGCATCGCCGCCGACCACCAGGCCGATGAAGATCGTGTGATCGCCGCCCGGCACTGCCGCCTGCTTCTCGCACTCGATATGCGCCACGACGCCATCCAGGAGCGCAATCCCGCTCTGGTTTTCCCGGTAGCTGACCCCGCGGAAACGGTCTGGTTCGGACGCCGCGAACGCCCGAGACAACGCTTCCTGCTCGGACGACAGAATGTTGAAGACGAAATGCTTCCCCTTCTCCATCGCGGTGTGCATGTCATGACGCTTTTCGACCGAGACGAGGACGAGCGGCGGTTCGAGCGATACCGAGGCGAGTGAATTGGCGGTCATCCCGATCGGTTCGCCGTCCGGCGACCGGCTGGTGAGGACAGTCACGCCGGTGGCGAACCGGCCGAGCAGCTGACGGAACTGCGGCGGCTCAACGCCGCGTGCGGTCACAGGACCAGTCCTGCCAGGACGCGCGGCGTCAGCGCGGCGCGCGCGGGAATGCAGTTACCGGTGGCACGCACGAGCAGATCGGCGAGCTCGGGGCGCCGGAGCATGCGTCCCACGACGCGCTCGACCAGCGCGGGCCATCCGACCGCGATGCCGATCAACCGCTCGAGCAGCCATTTGCCGGTGAACTCGAGCCGCCGGGCGCGGGCGTACTGCCCGAGGCTCGCGCCCGTCGCCAGCGTGTTGAGAATCGCCGCGGCTGCGAGCTCGGCGCCGCGCAACGCGCTGTAGATCCCCTGGCCCGTGAATGGATCGAAGAAGTCGGCGGCGTCGCCGACGAGCAGGGCGCCCCCCCCGCCGCTGCTCGCGACCGGGCGGCGTGACCACCGCGCAAACGGACCGGTGGCCAACACCCGGCGCACCACGCGGCGCGGATCGAAGCGACCGGCCACGGCGGGAAAGCGATCCAGCTCGGCGAAGAAGCGACTACCTCGTTCTGCTTCGGCGACCGGCACGACCAACGCGACCGTCGTCACTCCGTCACCGATCGGGCCGAGGCCGACGTACCCAGGTCGTCCGACGTGCATTTCGCCGAGATCGTGGACGCCCGGAACGTCGGCGACGTGCGCCGTGAACGCGATGCGGCGCGGCCCGGCGGTGTGCACCATCCCGAGCCGCCGCGCCACGACGGAGCGCAATCCATCCGCGCCGACGACGACCCGCGCACGATACGCGTCCCTCGTCCCCCGTCCCGCGTCCCGCGCGATCACGCCACCCACCGCGCCGCCGTCGTAGACGAGCTCCTCGACCTTCACACCCTCGCGAACCTCCGCGCCCGCGGCTTCAGCCGCGGCGCGTAGAATCGTGTCGAAGCGCGTGCGTGGGAGCGCGAAGCTGAACGTCTCGAAGCGGCCCACAACGCTTCTCCCACTCGGCGCGACCACTTTCATGCCGGTGAGCCTCGCCGGTGAAGCCGCAGCGACGGCGGCGAGGACATCCTGGCCGAGACGCTCCAGCACGCGCGTCGATTCGGGGCTCAAATACTCGGAGCACGGTTTCTCACGTGGAAAGCGCGCGCGATCGAGCAGCAGGACACGCGCCCCCGCCCGCGCGAGCAGCAGCGCTGTCGCCGACCCCGCCGGGCCGGCGCCGACCACGGCGACATCCCATCCGCGGCTCACGCGATGAGCACCGCGCATGCGGCTCCGGTCAGCGTAGCTGCCAGATTCACGGCGTCGTTGTCCATCCACCAGACCTTCCCTTGCACTGCCGCGCCGAGCAGCGAGTCCACCATCATGCCGACGATTCCGGCCACCGCGATGGCAACGCCGCTACGGTGACCCAGAAGGTAGGACAGCCCTGCAACAAGTCCGGCGCCGGCGATGCCACCCGCCGTTCCCAGCACCGTGATACCCCCGTCCGTGCCGGCGGGGACGCGCGTCCAGTTCGTGATCAGTCGCGGTGGAGTAGGCGAATGGCTTCCAATTTCGGTGGCCCAAGTGTCCGCATTAGCGGCCGCGACGGCCCCCGCGAAACACGCCCAGTTTCCTGCGAGCGCCGCCAGCGCTGCGATGCCGCCATTGGCGATCACCTGCCGCGCATTTCGGCCTTTGCCGCCCTGCGCCGCCCCTTCGCCGCCCTTCGCCGCCGTAGTTAGCAGACTTCCGGAAACAAAAAAGGCGAGGAGCAGCACCAGTCCCCGCCATCCGAATCCCCAGATCGTCGCCAGGCCAACCGCGAGCGCCGCTGCGGCGCCGCGCCGGGTCAGCCAGCTCACTCGCCGAACAACTCACGCAGCACGCGCTTCTTGAGCTCCGCCGGCGCTCCCTGCGTGCGGCATCGCGCGCGCAAGAACTTCAGGAACAGCTCTTCGAAATCGTACTGCTCGCCGCATGGCGGGCAGTCCTCCAAATGATCGCGGATCTCCCGCTCGAGCTCGGGGGTGAGCTCCCGGTCCAGGAATTCGTAGAGATGTTCGACGCACTCGCGACAGTTCATGCGGGACTTCCTTTGATGTATCCCATCTCGACGGCGTAATCGTAGAGCTTGCCCTGCAGCAGCTGGCGCGCGCGGAACAGCCGCGACTTCACCGTACCGACGGGGATGCCGAGAATGCCGGCGATCTCCTGGTAGGACATCCCTTCGACGTCGCTCAGCACCAGCGTCTCGCGAAACGCGACCGGGAGCTGGTCGATGGCACGCAGCACCTCATCATCCACGATGCGGTCGAAGAACGCGCCCTGCGGGTCCTCATCCTGCACCTCCGG
>QHUZ01000036.1 GCA_003223395.1 Gemmatimonadota bacterium
CCAGCACCTCCGCGGACCCGGCACCGATGAAGAGCGCGCCGAAATGCTCGACGCGCGGCGCGACGGCAGCCGCATCTCCGAGGCAAAGTTCCAGGTGTTCAGGCGCGAGCGCGTCGCATGCGGCGATGCCCTCATCGACAGTCGCGACAACCACGACACCGCCGTTCGCAAGCGCCATGCGCGCGACCTCGGCGGTCGGCAGATCGCCCAGCTGGCGCGCCAGCTCTGTCTCAACACGATCGGGATGAGTGTGATCGAGTGTCACCAGCACCGGCACTGCATCGGGATCATGCTCGGCTTGGGCAAGCAGATCGGCCGCGATGATCGCGGGGGAGGCGGTGGCGTCGGCGAACACAACCAGCTCCGATGGACCGGCGAGCATGTCGATCGCCACGCGTCCCGCGACGATCTGCTTCGCCGCCGTGATGTAGCGATTTCCGGGGCCGACGACCACGTCGCACGGAGGGACGGGACCAGCACCGAAGGCGAGTGCGGCGATCGCGTGCGCTCCGCCCGCCGCCAGCACGCCATCCGCGCCGGCGATTGCAGCAGCAGCGAGCGTCATCGGCCCGGGCTTGGGGCTCGCGACCCAGATCTCCCGGACGCCCGCGGCTCGCGCGGTCACCGCGGTCATCAGCACCGACGAGGGCAGTGGATAGCGCCCGCCGGGCGCATAGCATCCGGCACGCTGCAGCGGCGCGATCCAGTGACCCGCCGCACCGCCGGGGACGGTGAGGGTCACCACGCTCAACGCATGCCGCTGCGCCTCGGCGAATCGCCGAATCCGTTCGGCAACGCGCTCGAGGCGCGCGCGGTCGTCGGCCGGCAAGCCCGCGCGGACGCGATCGAGGGCGCGCCGGTCGAGGAACAACGGTCCGCCCCCCGGGACGTCACCGAAGCGCTCGGCGTACTCGCGCAGCGCGGCTTCGCCGCGCGCCCGCACCGCGTCGACGATTGGTGCCGCGACCGCCAACGCTTCCGGCGTCACGGCACCGCCGCGCCGACGTATCAGCTCGGTGACGGAGCGATGCGGTATCAGGCGCGCGCTCATGTTTTCCTGGCCATCGGCCGGCGGTTCACCGCGCGGTGCCGGCGCGCGAGCTCGGCACGCACTTCCGCCAATGTCGCGCCGCTACGCGCCAGAGCAACGAGCGCCATGTAGAACACGTCGGCCGTCTCACGCACGACGTCTTCAGATGACCTCGCCTCGGCCAGCTCGTCCGCTTCCTCGCGCAGCTTTGCCCCGAGCAACTCGGGGTCGGCCAGCAAGCGCGCGGTTCCCGATCCGGGGACGGGTCTGGCGACGCGGTCAGCGAGCGTCCGCTCCAGATCGGCCAGATCGAACTCCGCGGGCCAGCACGAGCGGCGATTCAGATGGCAGAACCCGGCGCCCGCCTGGCGTACCGTGAAACGCAGCGCGTCGCGGTCGCAGTCCAGGTCCACGCGCACGAGCTGCTGGGAGTTCCCCGAAGTCTCGCCCTTCACCCAGAGCGATTGGCGTGAGCGCGACCAATAGATCCCGCGCCGCTCGGCGACTGCGCGCGCGAGCGATTCCCGCGTGCTCCAGACGAGGCCGAGCGTATGGCCTGCCTCGTCGCAGACCACGGTCGGCCATACGTCGCCCGCCAACGGCTTCACGAGCGGCGCGGCGACCGCGTCGCCGAGCGACAGCTTGCCCGTGTAGATCGCCATACCGATCTGCGCATCCGCACCGAGGCGATCGAGCTCGGCCACCTCCTCCGAGGTGGTAATCCCACCGGCGGCAGTCACGCGCGCTCCCTCGGCTGAGCGCACCACGGCTGCGACCGCGGCGCAGTCGAACCCTCTCATCTCTCCTTCCTTCTCCACCTGTGTGAAGAGGAAGCCGCCTACGACCGGCGCGAGCGCGCGGACCTGCTCGAGCACAGGGACGCCTGTCTTTCGGCGCCACCCGTCGACCACGACCTTGCCGCGTTTCGCGTCCACAGCCGCGATGACGCGCTCGCGCGGCAAGGCGCCACAGAACTTCGGTGTGGCGGCGGTCCCGATCATGAGCTGGACAGCGCCGGCGTCGAGCCAGCGACGCGCTGTTTCGAGATCGCGGATGCCTCCACCGACGCGACAGGGCGCGCGACGCACCAGATCCCGGATCAACGCGGCGTTCGAACCCTGGCCGAGCGCGGCGTCCAAATCCACGACCGCCACGTCTCCTGCGACGGAGAACTCATTCAACCGTTCGCGGGGATCGCCGCCGTCCAGGACGAATTCGCTGCCGCGCCGCAGCTGCACCGCGCGTCCACCCATGATGTCGATGCTCGGTACGATCATTGCCGCACCCGAAATCCCCGGACCGCGAGGTCCGCCTTGATGCCATCAACCGTGTCGTCGCCATCGTGAAAGACCGATGCCGCCAGGACAGCGTCGGCCCCTCCGGCGAAGGCCGCGGCGACATGCGCCCGCGTTCCGACGCCGCCTGAAGCGATCACTGGGACCCGAACCGCGTCGGACACCGCGCGTAGCAGGTCGAGATCGTGCCCCACCCGCGTGCCGTCGCGATCCCAACTCGTGAGCAAGATCTCGCCCGCGCCAAGATTCTCACCTTCACGGGCCCACGCCACCGCGTCGGGCCGTGCGATCTCGCGGCCCCCGATCACCAGCACTTGCCAGTTCTCCGCCGCGCGCCGCGCATCGATCGCGAGCACGACACATTGGCGGCCAAAGGCCTGCGCCAACTCGGTCAGTAGCTCAGGACGACGGACCGCGGCCGTGTTGACGCTCACTTTGTCGGCGCCGGCGGCGAGCAGCTGCCGCGCATCGTCCACGCTGCGAACGCCGCCGCCCACGGTCAGTGGAATCCGGATCGCCGCACGGACCCGCCGCACCGTCTCGACCTGCGTGTCGCGCCCCTCGGCGGAGGCTGCAACATCGAGGATCACGATCTCGTCGGCGCCCTGCGCTTCGTACCGCGCCGCCTGCTCAGCGGGGTCGCCGGCGTCGCGCAGATCCTGGAAGCGGATGCCTTTGACAACGCGGCCGTCTTTCACATCGAGGCACGGAATGATGCGCCGAAACAAACCAGGCGATCCGTTCCCGGGGATACCCTCGGAGACCGGCCGCCCCGTCAGCCAGCGCTCCAGCAGCGCGGCGCCATACGCGCCCGACAGCTCCGGGTGAAACTGGCATGCGACCGTGGGTCCGCGTTCGAGCGCGGCAATGAACGGAACACCGTGCGTTGTCCAAGCCGGTGTCCATCCGTCTGGACTCTCGCACAACGCGTAGGAGTTGGCGAAGGCCGCGACGCCGCTCGTCACACACCGCGCTCCCGGCTCAGCCGTGACGCTGTTCCAGCCGAGGTGTGGGATTCGCACGGAGGGTGGCAGACGTCGACACGTTCCCGCCACAACGCCGAGCCCTCGGACTCCCGGCGCCTCCTCACTCGCGTCGCAGAGCATCTGCATCCCGAGACACACGCCGAGCAGCGGCGTTCCGCGGAGAGCGACATCGCGAATGATGATATCGAGACCCCGGGCGCGGAGCGCCGCCATGCCCGCGCCAAACGCGCCGACGCCCGGCAGGACGAGGCGCGCCGCGGTCCGCACGACGTCGGGGTCGGCGGTGACGGCGATCGTCGCGTTCAGACGGCGGAACGCGCCGGCGATCGAGGCGAGGTTTGCAACCCGCGAGTCCACAATCACGAGCTCACTCACGCGGCTTCCCCAGCGTCCCTTTGGTGGATGGCACGTCGTCGAACGGTGTGATCTGTACGGCCTGCCGCAGGGCGAGGGCAACGGCCTTGAACGCCGCTTCCGCGCGATGGTGGTCGTTGGCTCCCTTGATGACCTCGACGTGCAGCGTGAGTCGCGCTGCCGTCGCGAGCGAGCGCAACACGTGCGGCACATTCTCGCAGGACAGACCGCCAATCGATTCCCGGCGCAGACCCAATGACACGTCAGCGTACGCGCGACCGGAAAGATCCACCACCGCCCGGGCGAGTGATTCATCGAGCGGCGCATAGGCCCACCCGAAGCGGGCAATGCCACGCCGCTCGCCCAGTGCGCGGTCGAGCGCCTCGCCCAGCGTCAACGCGCAATCCTCCGCGGTGTGGTGATCGTCGACTTGGAGATCGCCGCGCGCTTCGACGGTGAGATCCAGGCGGGCGTGGCGGGCCAGTGACTCCAGCAAATGGTCGAGAAAGCCGACGCCGGTGCGGATTTCGGTCCGCCCCGACCCGTCGACGGTAACCTCGGCGCGGATGGACGTCTCCCGCGTGGTACGTTCCGCGTTGGCTGTCCGGTCAGGCTTCATAGCGCGGGAGCCTCCTGCCCGAGCACCGACTCGAGCGCAGCGCTCAGACGCGCATAATCAGCGGGGTCCCCGGGCAGCGTGATTCTCAGACTCGTCTCGAGACCCGCGCGACCAGGGAAGTCGCGAACGAGTACTCCGCGCGCGCGGAGTCCGTCGCGGACGAAAGTCGCGCTCCCCCCGAAGTCCGCAAGCACGAAGTTCGCCTGTGAGGCGCGTGCAGCGGCGCCACGTGACACCAGCAAATCACGAAGCGTCGCTCGTTCTTCGCGAACTCGCGTGACGTGATCGCGCAGAGTTGCTTCGCCAGCCCGCAATCGTGCGAGTGCCAGAGCGAGTGAGGGAGCCGCCACAGGATATGGCGCGCCCGCAGATCGTACTACAGCGATCACACTCAGGCTGCCGATCGCGTAGCCCACGCGGCACCCCGCCAGACCCCAGGCCTTCGACATCGTTCGAACGACTATCACGTTCTCGAGATCGAGCAGTGCGGGAGTGAGATCCTCGTCGGCGTACTCGACGTATGCGTGATCGATCAGCACCACGGCGTTCCGAGCTGCGGCTGCGATGCGGCGCACGTCCTGCCGCGATGCGACCGCGCCCGTGGGGTTGTTGGGGGTCACGACGACTACGACGCCTGTGCGGGCGTCGAGGCGGCCGAGGACGTCGTCGACCGGAAACCCATTCTCGGGCCACGGCACTCGCACAATCGGCGCCCCAGCGAGTGCGGCGAACCGCTCGAACATGTCGAAAGTGGGCACGGGGAGCAGCACTGAGCGATCGGGACCTGCATACGCCCGGCAGATGCGATCGAGCGCTTCATCGGCACCGGCCGTGACGACCACACGGTCAGGCGTCACGTCGATCCGGTCAGCGAGCGCCGCTTCGAGCACCGACGAATCGGAGTAGCGTCGAAGCAGCTCCGGGTCCAGCGCCGCCAGCTCGGCGAGCAGGGCTCGCGGTGGTGGCGGGCCTTCGTTGCTGTCGAGACGCAGGAGGCGCGCGCTCATGGCACGATCTGCGAGAGTGTGGAGACGACAACGTCGGTGCCGCCGGCCGCTTTCACCGCCGGGATCACTTGCGGCAGCAGCTCGCGCGGCACCGCGGCCTTCACTGCGTATCCGGTGTCGCCAAACAGCCGTGATACTGTCGCTTGTCGCATGGACGGCAGGACGGCCACGACCGCGTCGAGACACGCCGCCGAGGCGTTCACCTCCAGCATCACGCGGCGCCGCGCCTCGAGCACGGAGTTTATCAGCAACACCAGATCGTCGATGAAGCGTCGCCGCACCGGATCATCGAGGGCCGCACGGTGGGCATACAGTCGCGTGGACGAGCGCATCAACACATCGACAATCGCGAGGCCGTTTGCCCCGAGCGTCGCACCGGTTGCGGTGTTGTCGACGATCACGTCGGCGTCCTCGGGCGGAAACACTTCGGTCGCACCGTAGGACCGAACGAATTCGGCGCATAAGCCGCTCGCGCTGATCCAGCGCCGCGCCAGTCGATCGTACTCCGACGCAACGATCAGGCGACGCTTGGGCAGTTGCCCGCCCTCGAGCAGCGCGACCGGCGCGGCGGCGACCAGCTGCACCGGATCGAGCCCCGTGTCGAGCAACTCGACGACGTCCGCGCCGCCCGCGCTGCCCTCGAGCTCCGCCACCCAGTCCGCCCCGGCGAAGCCCACGTCGCGGCTGCCGAGGGCCAGCATCTCCACGATGTTCTGGGGCTTCAGCATCTTCGCTTCGGCGCCCGCCAACGACACATCGGGCCGATAGCCGCGGGCGCTTGGGCGCACGCGAATGCCCGCGTCGGCGAGAAGCGTCAGGACGGCCTGCTCCATGCGGCCTTTGGGAAGGCCGAGCCGGAACGGGACAGCGCGTGGGACAAATGTGGACATCGATCGGCTCCATGTTGGCCGACCCGACTCCCCCAGGTCACTCGGGCGCCGCCCCAAAAGCACGACGCCGGCCCTGGGGGGGGCCGGCGTCGGTGATGACTCAAGACTCTACACGCCTCCGGCTATCCCCCGTGCTCCGAGTGACCGTGATGATGCCGGTGCGAAGAAGTGCGCTTCATTGACCGTGATATAGCGCAGCGGCGAAACTGTGTCAATGCGCATCAGCTTCATACCTCACACGCGCGGGGGCCGCATACGCATGATCGCGCTCGCGGCCATCCTGCCGCTGCTGTTCCTTGCCATCTGGCTCTTCACCGTAAAGATGCCGGGGCCAGCTTTCGCCGGCCCGTTACCGCCGCTCACGCCAAATCAGGAGCTGATCCGAGCGGGACTCCAACGCCACGTCCAGGCGCTGGCCGGCGACATCGGTGTGCGCAGCGACGAGACCTATTCCAACGTCCAGCGCGCGGCGGTGTACATCGAACGCCGCCTGAAAGATCTCGGGTTTACCGTGATGTCGCAGGAGTACACCGCCCGCGATCACAGCTATCGCAACATCGAAGCGACGCTCTCCGGCCTGCCGGGCCATGCGCACGAAGTCGTGATCCTCGGCGCACACTACGACACCGCCGAGGATGCGCCGGGCGCGGACGACAATGCGAGCGGCGTCGCGGGCGTCCTCGAGCTCGCGCGGATCTTCGCCCAGGAGCACCAGGCGCGCACGATCCGCTTCGTGTTCTTCCCCAATGAAGAGCCGCCGTCATTTCCGACGGCCGACATGGGCAGCCGCCAGTACGCGACGGCCGCGCGCGCGCGCAACGATCAAATCGTGGCGATGCTGTCGATCGAATCGATCGGTTATTACGACATGGACAAAGGCAGCCAGCGCTACCCGTTCCCGCTGAACCTCGCGTATCCGAATGTGGGCGACTTCATCGGGTTCGTGTCGAATCTCAGATCGCGCTCACTGCTGCATCGCGCGATCGGCGCGTTTCGCGCGCATGCCACGCTGCCGACACAAGGCGCGGCCGCTCCAGCGTGGGTCCCGGGCGTCTGGTGGTCGGACCACTGGTCTTTTTGGAGGGTGGGTTATCCCGCGATCATGATCACCGACACCGCGCCGTACCGGAACCCATTCTACCACACACCGCAGGACACGCCCGACAAGCTCGACTACGACCGCATGGCCCGCGTCGTGCACGGGCTCACGCACGTCGTGCGGGCCCTCGCCGCACCATCGGGGACGTGATCACGGGGACATCGTGACCGGCGGCGTCGGGGCGGTCGGGGGGGTGGGGGGGGTCGGGGGGGTCGGCGGCACAGTCAACCGTTGCGCAGGATCTTGTCGATAGAATTCTCGCAACGCGTCATACAGCTCCGGTTGCTGCCGCCGGAGCTGGATCGGCTGCTCGAAGAACGTCTCGGTCGCGACCGCAAAGAATTCGGCCTTGTTCGTGGCGCCGTAGTAATCGAGAACGGTGTCCCGTCCACTGGCGGCGGCCGATACGAGATCGTCATAGTGCCGTGCGATGATCGCAGCCCAATGCCGCACCGCGGACGGCGACTGCAGCGCGGGAGTGCCGTCGGCGACACCGTCCTGCTGATCCAGTTGGTGTGCGAACTCGTGCAACGTGACGTTCCGGCCATCCAGGCTATCTACAGCCTGGGAGGCGACCGAGTCCCACGACAGAATCACGACACCATGCCGCCACGACTCACCCAGTCGAGCCTCGGTTGAGCCCAGATCGTACTTGAACCAGGTAGGACTCCGCGGCCGGTACGTCCCTGGATACACCAGCACCGTGCGCAGCCCCGGATAGCACCCCGCATCCAGATGGAGCAGCAGCACACACGCCTGCGCGGCGATCATGACCTTCATTTCTTCGGTGACGTCCAACCCGTCGCATCCTTCAATGATTTTTTCTCGCAGGAACACCTGAACCAGACGCAGCAGCTTCTCGCGTTCTGCGTCCGTGAGACGTCCGGCGACGGGGACCCGACGGCTGACGATCTCGCGCCAATGATCCGGGATGGGATCGGAAGCGAGCGTGGGCCGACGCCGCCACCGAACACCCATCAGCATGCGCCAGGTGAGGAAGTAGCTGCCGAAAATCAGTACGGCGGCGAGAACTGCGATTTCAAACGCCTCGAGGGCACTTCCGGAGCCCGTCACGAACCCAGCCGGGCGAATGCGCGCACCGGGAAGCTCCCCATTCCTCTCACGCGCGGCGGCACGGCAAAGAACCGGAAGCCCGAGTCGGGGAGCGACGCCAGGTTGGTCAGGTGTTCGACGATCGCGACGCCGGCGCCGAGCAGGATCGTGTGGGCGGGGCGGGTGCCGTCCTTGTCGTCGTCGATGTTCAGCGAATCGATGCCCACCAGCATCGCGCCGCTCCTGGCGAGATACTCGGCAGCGTCTTTCGTGAGGAAGGGATGCTGGCCGCTCGAGTATGTCTCAGAACGCCAGTGCTTGTCCCAGCCGGTGTGCACGAGGACGGCCTTCCCTTTTACGTCGCCGCCCGTGAAGCGTGCGGCATCGATCGCACGCTTCGCTCCGACATTCGCGCGCACGACAACACCGGTCAGATCGGCGACTGCTTCCAGCGCGTACCCCGCGACGTCGCGGCCGTCTTCGTAGCGATGGAACGGGGCATCGATGTAGGTCCCGGTGTTCGCAAGCAGCTCGATCTTCCCGATCTGGAAAGTCGTGCCCGGCGCGTACCGTGCTTTCGACGCGTCGCGCGAGAGCCAATCGCTGATCGTCGGCGAGGGGAGACCGCGGTAGGTCACCATGCCGTGCTCGATTTCGTGACTCAGATCGACGAGACGCTCAGCCATTGAACACGCGCGCGAGTGCTTTCAACAGCTGCCCATCGGGCGATGCCCCATCCGGCGCCTCGGACAGCACCGTCACCAGCCGGCGACGCAGCAGCGGATCGCGCGTCGCCTGAGCGGCAAACTGTACCGTCAGCGGGATGAACCAGGGAGCCTGACGGGCGCCCGAGCCGGCACGCGCCACCGCAGCGTACTGCTCGAAGAGCGCGAGCAGGAAAGCACCCTTGGAGGGGAAATGGCGATAGATCGCGCCCTTGGTGAATCCAGCGGCGAGCGCGACCTCATCAAGCGTCGCGATCTCGAAGCCGCGCTCCGCGAACAACTCGAGCCCAGCCGAGACGAGCAGTGCCCGGGTTTCAGCCTTGCGCCGCTGGTGAATGATTCCCACGGGTATCTAGGATACTGGCTGGGACCTTTGGCGCAAGCATCCACGAGGCTAAACTAGATACCAGTGGGTATCGGAGATACCGTTTGGTCCCTTGACTGAGCTAAGCGTCAGTCTAGGTTTGCGATTCGCCGCTTCATTGCGCGTCGGTTACGTACTCAGGAGAAGGAATGCCGTACATCATTGCCGAGCCGTGCATCAACGTCAAAGACCGCTCCTGCGTGGACGTCTGTCCGGTGGACTGCATCTACGAAGGGCCGGACATGCTGTACATCCATCCCGACGAGTGCATCGATTGCGGCGCCTGCGAGCCGGAGTGCCCGGTGACGGCGATCTTCCCCGAAGAGGACACTCCGCCGCAGTGGAAGGACTACATCGCGAAGAATCGCGACATCTTCCAGAGCGAGAACCCGCCCGGCAAGCCGCAGCGCAAAGGCTCCTAACTCAGAGTTGAGCCAGGAAGGCGTTCACGGCGTCGTTCACCAGCTGCGGTTGTTCCAGCGGCGACAGGTGACCCGATCCCGGGATGACCGTGAACTGCGCACCCGGAATAGCGCGAGCCATTTCCTCCATTCCTTCCGCCGGCGCAATCTGATCGTCGTCGCCCGCAACCACCAGAATCGGAATCCGAATTTGTCCAAGTAAGGGCGTCGAATCGGGGCGGTCTCGGAGCGCGCGCAGCGTGACGATCATTCCATACACCGGCTGTCGCTCGATCATTGTCGTCACCTCGCGCACCACCGCCGGTTGACGTTCGAGCGTGACCCGCGCGAGCAGCTTGGGCACAAGCTCCGCAGCGATCGCCCCGGGGCCCTCGCGTTCGGCTTTTGCGGCCATGATGTCGCGCGCGCGTTTTGCCTCCGGGGTGTCCGCAGTCGCTTTCGTGCTGCAGAGAATCGCTGCGCGCACGCGCGTCGGGAACGCGCGGAGCAACTCGAACGTGATGTAACCGCCCATCGATTGACCGCACACCACTACCTGGTCGACCTGCAGGTCATCGAGCATACGGACAAGACCGGTCGCCTGATCGGCGATCGAGTACGGACCAGCGCCAGCGGGAATATTCACCAGGCCCGCGCCCCAGACGTCCGGTACAACGCGTTCCCAGCGCGACAGCGCGGCGATTTGGTGCCGCCACATCGCGCTGTCGAACGGGAACCCATGAATGAAGAGTACCGGGAGATCAATCATGGCCAGGCAAAGGTATGCCAGAAAACGACTCGTTGAACGTTCGCGTCGGCACGTTGCAAAACGCTGAAGGCCTTTGCCCCATACGTCGGATCGAGACGCACGCCATGCTCGGCCGCTAACGCGCCGGCGCGCTCGCCCTCCTCGGTCGGATGACCATAACCCTTCCCCATCGCGTCCACCACGCGAATGCGGAGCGCGGAGCGCGGAACGCTGAACTCAATTCCTGCGCGACGGATCAGCGCCGCTGTTTTGCGCGCGAGCCGCAACGTACGCCACCGATTGGCGACGATCCGCGGCGCGACACGTACCCCGACGACCGCGGTGGACCACCCGAGCCACGCGACACCGAGTGCGATGCCTGCGGCTGTTCCCCCGGTGCCCAACGGGACGACGATCGTGTCGGGCGGCGCATCGAGCTGCGTGCCCAGCTCGAGCGCGGCGAGGAACTGGCCGAGCACTGCGCGCGGGTCGGCGCCGCCACCGGGAATCCAATGCGGCGCTCCTCGCCCGAGGTGATGCGCCGCGCGCCACGCGCGCAGCACCGCCCACGGCAAAGTGAAGAGGGAGGATGCGGAGACGACCAGATTCGCCGTGGCCGCGGTGCACGCCGCGACGGCCCGACTCACGCCGGTGTCGGGCTGCGGAAATGTGGCGACGGCGGTGCGGTAGCCTTGAGTCTTTGCGGAACGCGCGGTCGCGAGGCAGTGACTCGACCCGGTGGCACCGACGGTCACAAAAACCGACCGGGGCGGAACACCCGCGAGCAAAAACTCGAGACCGCGCACTTTGTTGCCGCCGGTCAGATCTTCACGTTTCAGCCACAGTGCCTGCAGTCCCAACGCGCGCGCGAGCGCCGGGTGCGCCTCGAGCGCCGCAGGCCAGGTCCCCAGACTGCACGGCGCGAACGCGGTGCGTATCTTTGTGGCCAACACTGCGGAGCGATTCATGCAAGTGACCACCGATTACATCCGTCATGCGGCGCGAGCCGCCCGCAAATGCGCGGGCGATCCGCTCGGCGGAGCCCCCCAGGCTCCCGATCCCGAATTCTACAAGACGTTAGCGAAGGCGCTGGAGCAAATCGCCGCCGGGATGGAGGCGCTAGGGAAGCAGGAGTGAAATACGTCGACACGCCGCAGGACCTGACGGCGTTCATCGCTGCCGTGCGCCGCGAGTCCGGGGGGCGGGTCGGCGTCGATACCGAAGCGGCGAGCTTCCATAGATACCGCGATCGCATCTACCTGATGCAGGTCTCGAGCCCCACACAAACCGCGCTCATCGATCCGGTCGCCATCGCTGCCCCCGACCTCGGCCCGGTCGGGGTCTTACTCGCCGACCCCCACCTCGAAAAAGTCTTCCACGACGCTGACTACGACCTCCGCGTGCTCGACCGGGACTACGGCTTTCACGCCGTCCGCCTGTTCGACACCCGGGTCGCGGCGCAGCTTGCCGGCGAGCCGGCGATTGGCCTGGCCGCACTGCTCGAGAAGTACGCCGGAGTGAAGCTCGATAAGCAACACCAGAAGGCGGACTGGTCGCTCAGGCCCCTGACCCCGCCGATGCTGGCGTACGCCGCCGCCGATACGCAGTACTTGTTGCCGCTGCGCGATGCCCTGGAGCAGCGGCTGCATGCGTTAGGGCGCCTCGGGTGGGCTCAAGAGGAGTTCAAGCAGCTCGAGGCGTTGCGCTGGACCGGCCCCGCGGCGGCCGGAGAAGAAGACACCTATTTGAGGCTAAAAGGCGCGAAGGGACTGGGCCCGCGCAGTCTGGCGGCGCTACAACTGTTGCATCGCTGGCGGGATAGTGTCGCTGAGCGGGAAGACAAGGCGCCGTTCCGAATCATCGGCAACGACTCGCTGGTCGCGGTCAGTCGCACGCTGCCCGCGAGCCGGGCCGATCTCTCCCACATCCGGGAGCTGCCCGGCTCGTTGGCGCGACGTCATGGCCACGCGTTGCTCGACGCCGTGGCGCGCGCCAAGGCACTCAGCGACGGCGAGCTGCCTCGCCTCGAGCGCCGCCCGCGGCCGCACAAAGACGCCGGGTTCGATGCGCGTCTGGAGAAAGTCAAAGCCGTGCGCAACCGGGTGGCGTTGGAGTTAGGACTCGAGCCGGGCGTGTTGTGTGGCCGGACGACGCTGGAAGCGGTGGTGCGGGCCCGACCCGCGGACCGCGCCGCGCTCGAGCAGGTCGGGGAGCTGCGACGTTGGCAGATCGACGTGCTGGGCGACGCCTTGCTGGAAGCGCTGCGCTAGAACCCCATCATCGCGCGGATTTTCGGATCGATGCGCTCGGGGGTCCAGTACGGCTCCCACACGATATCGATGTCCACGTCCTTCACGCCGTCGATGGCGCGAACGACTTTGTAGATGTCGTTCGTGATCATCGGCCCCGCCGGGCAGCCGGGCGAGGTCAACGTCATGTTGATGCGCACCAGACCGTCGTCCACTTCGACGTCGTAGACCAGGCCGAGGTCGACGATGTTCATGTCGAGCTCGGGATCCTTCACCTGGCGCAAAGCCTGTCGCACTGCTTCGGCACTGAGCACTGCTCCCTCCTCCTGGCGAACCTAGCGACCTGGAATACTCCGCACCAGACAGTGCCGCCGCATCGCAAGCTGGGCGTAGATCCGCCGGGCGAGTGGGAGCACACCGGGGATCCAAAACAGCGGCGCCAACCAGCGCTTACCAGAAAACAGCCGGAGCAGCTCCGGGATCGCATCCGCCCCTGGATATACTCGGCCGTCGGGTAGGACGAGATGCATGGCAGCAGCGAGAGCGGGGAGCGCGATTCCAAACCTGGCTACGGCGACTGCGTCCTGAAACGGGATATAGTGGAGAACATGTTCCCGGTCCCAGCGCCGCAGCAGCGCCACCGCCTGCTGACAAATGCCACACTCGCCGTCGTAGATCAGCGTGGGGTGTTTCGGATTAGCGGCCAAGGGCGTCGATGGCGCGCGCTGCGGCATCGGCCACGCGCCCGCGGACTTCCTTCAGCTTGGTAAACGAGCCGCGTACTCTGGGGGCGTAGGCGCGGTTCGTGAGCAACAACACAAACAGGTCACGGTCGGGATCGATCCAAAGTGACGTCCCGGTCCAGCCGGTGTGTCCAAAGCTGTGCGGACCGAAGATCGTGCCGGCACTCGACGTCTCCTCGCCGGTCGGCAGCGCCTCCCAGCCGAGGGTCCGCGCACTGACTCCACGGCGCGCGGGCACGGCAATCTGGGTGAACTGGTGAACCGTTTCCTTTTTTAGCAGCCGTGGGCGATCCGGTAGCGCGCCTTCATTCAACATGAATTGCGCAAAGCGGGCGAGCCCGCGTGCCGTGGCGAAGACGCCGGCGTTGCCAGAAACGCCGCCGAGCATTCCGGCACTTGGATCATTGACGACGCCGGCAATCGGATGCCCGCGCCAGAGGTTCGTCGGAGCGATCCGCGGCACCAAACGCTTCGGCGGCCGGAACAGCATCTGCTGATCGAGGCCCAGGGGGGCGTAGATCGCGCGCGTCACGAATGCATCGAGGGTCTGACCGCTCACGTGCCGGACGATCTCCCCCAAGAGAATGGCGTTGAGATCGGAGTACACCATGCGCGTCCCGGGCGGCGCGACCGGCACCGTGGTCAGCACCATGCGCAACGCCGCCGCACTATCCGGCGCCTCGCGCAGCGGCAGCGTCGCGCGCAGACCCGACGTATGCGTCAGGAGATGCCGGACCGTGATGCCCGACGTGCCGGGACTCTTGAACTCGGCGAGGTAGTGAACCACCGGGCTATCGAGGGAGACTTTTCCCTGCTCGAGAAGCAACATGAGCGCGGGTGTCGTTGCCACGACTTTGGTCAGCGACGCGACATCCCAGAACGTGCTGTCGACGCTGACGGCCGGACTTGTCGGGCTCCATGTCAGGTGACCGTAGCCCTTGGCGAACAGGATCGTGTCGTGCCGGCCGACGACGAGCACCGCGCCCGGGTAGACGCCTTGCTGAATCCCACCCAGGACCGCGCTATCGAACGCGGGGGGAACAGCACCCTGCAGCAGCGTGAGAACGAGCGCTACGACCAAATGCCTGGTATCCGCCGGCTGCAGGAGGGACAGCGCCCGTCGGATCCGACGCGCTGCTGCTTGATGACGTAGCCGTAGCGTTCGATGAGCAGGTCCCCGCAATCGGGGCAATAGGTGTGCTCCCAGCGGCCGACGCGCCCCGGGAGATTTCCCGCGTAGACGAATCGCAGCCCCGCGCGCGCGCCGATTTCACAGGCGCGGAGCAATGTCGCGGCGGGCGTGTTTTCGGGGTCGGTCATCTTGTAATCCTTGTGGAACGCCGTGACGTGCCACGGAATCTCGGGCGACACCGACGCGATCAGCTCGGCTGCGCGCGTCAGCTGCGCATCATCGTCGTTGAAGCCGGGCACGATCAAGGTCACGATCTCGAGCCAGAAGCCCCGCTCGTGGACCATGCGGATGGCATCGACGACGTGCTGCAGGACGCCGCCCAGCTCGCGATAGCGTTTATCGTCCATCGCCTTCAGGTCGATCTTGTAGCAATCGGTCCAGGGCCGGATGTAGTCCAGCACTTCGGGCGTGGCGTTGCCGTTCGAGATGAACGCGGTCTTCAGACCGGCGGGCCGGGCCGCCTTGAATACATCGACCGCCCATTCGGCGGTGATCAGCGGCTCGTTGTACGACGAGCCCACCATGCGCGCCCCCTGCCGGCGGGCGAGGGCGACGAGCGCGTCGGGCGTGACGTCGCTGGGCATGACGCCGGCGGCGTCGTCGCGCAGCGCCTGCGACGTGAGCCAGTTCTGGCAATAGCCGCAGTGAAAGTCGCAGCCGAGCATCCCGAACGTCAGCGTGTCGCTGCCGGGGAGACAGTGAAAGAACGGTTTCTTCTCGGTGGGATCGCACTGCAGCGCGGCGACGTAGCCCGCGGGCGTGAAGAGCGTCCCTTCCTTATTGAATCGGACTTTGCAGATGCCGCGCCGGCCCGGCTTCACGAGACAGCGGTGGCCGCAGGCAAAGCAGCGGACCGCGCCGCCGTCCAGCTTTTCAATCAGCTCGGCTTCGCGAACACGGGTATCGAGCGTCTGCGCCAGCGATTGCGGAGGTGCGACGTGCTGCAAAAACGAGGTGATGCCGCGAGGGCTCAGCGCAAATTCCCCGGCGTCAATTGATACAGCAGCATCACTGTCCGCACGTCACGGTCCGACAGGTCTCGGACCTTGGCGGTCGGGAACATGATGTCGGTCGAGTCCTTGGAGTGATCGAGCCCCAGCAGATGGCCGACTTCGTGCGTCGCGACGATGCGGATGTCGTCCGAGTCCATCGGCCGCCCCTTGGGATCGAACGTGGCGAGCGTGATCGTCGCGCCTTGAATGTGCCCGTTCTCGTCCCAGGTGACGTCCGTTTGCCCCGTCCGCTCGATCTCGAACTGGATGCGCCACTTCACCGTGACTTCCGCATTCGTCGAGTCGCCCTCGAAGTCGAACCGGACCGGGACACCAGCGTTGGTCCACAGGCCGAAGGCTCGCTTGATCGCCTCGATGAATGCCGGCTGGAAGTTCGCGGCGTGCGTTGGGGCGAACCACACGTGGATCGGCGCGGTCGTGCGATTCTCCCAGCGGCGCAGCGTGGAGTCCCCGCCCGTCTCGAGCATCTCGCCCAGATAGGTGCTCGAACCGCTCGATCGGATGCGGCGCCGGGTCTCCGAGCGCGCCAGCAGCTCGATATAGGAGGGCTCCCGGCCGTTCGGACCGGCGGGGACGGTGGTGCCCTGGGAGGTCGTCGTCGGCGGGGTCGGTTGCGGGAGCGGGGACGGCGGTGCCGGCGGTGGCTCGGCGATGCGGAGCGGCGCGTCGGCATCGGGATCCCGCGCCGCGCTGCGACGGGGCGTGGGCTTAAACGCGTCCCAGACAATGAACAGGACGATCAGGACGACCGCGGCGGCGATCATGCCCGTGAGCCGACGTTCCACCATACGCGCAATATGCGAAGATCCTAGGTCGCGCCGCTAGCTTTGCACTTCGCACGTCCCTATGATTGTGGCCCGCATGTGCTTGGATCGTAGGTGATCGCGCTACCCGCGAGGCAGCTCATCCGCTGGCGCGGGTGGGTCATCGGCGCGTGGGCGGTGCTCGCGCTCCTGTTCGTCCCGAAGGCCGCCCATGTGCAACGCGTGCTCGCCGTGCGCGGCATGAACGTCGAGCAAACGGAATCCGCTCGGGCTTCGCAGCTCATCCGCGAGTCGTTCCCCAATCCCATTGCGGAATACGTGGCGATCGTCGTCCACGGCCCCGTGCGCTACACGAACCCGCGATTCGCGGCCGTCCTCGATACCGTCTCGGCGGCGCTGGCGCAGCAGCCGTACATCAGTCAGGTCATCTCGGTCCGCAGCATCGGCGAGTCGACGTTTGTCAGCTCCGATCGTCGTACCACGTTTCTCATTGCCGCCCTCACGCCGGCCAGCACCAGCGACGTCGGCCGGACCGTGGTCCCCGAGCTGCGCGAGACCGTACAGGGCGCGCTCGCGCAACTGCCGAATGCGGACGGGTTCGACGTGAAGGTCACGGGGAACCCGGCGCTCGATTACGACGTGCGCACGATCAGTGCCGCAGATACTCGGGATGCCGAGCGACGCGCGCTGCCGCTGACGCTCGCCGTGCTGGTGCTGGCGTTTGGTGCGCTGGTCGCCGCCACGCTGCCGATCATCGTCGGGGTGCTCGCGATCACGATCGCCCTCGGCATCGTCGCGGTCGCCGCGCAGTTCCAGACGATGTCCGTCTTCGTGCTCAACATCACCACGATGGTCGGTCTCGGCGTCGGGATCGACTACTCGCTGCTCATCGTCACCCGCTTCCGAGAAGAGCTGAACCGCGGCCTGTCACCCGGCGATGCGGCGATCCGCACGATCCAAACCGCGGGCTCGGCGGTGGTGACCTCGGGACTGACTGTCGTGGTCGGGTTCGCGGCGCTGATTCTGACGCCGCTCACCGAGACGCGCTCGGTGGGGGTCGGCGGGCTGATCGTCGTCGCGGTGGCGGTTCTGCTCGCGACGACGTTCTTGCCCGCGGCGCTCGCGATGCTCGGCCGCAACATCGACCGGCCCCGGTGGCTCGCGCGGATGCTCGCGTTCATTCATACGCCGCAAGGGTGGGAGCGCTGGGCGCGCTCGCTCGGGCACCATCCGTGGCGCGTCATACTCAGCGGCGGCCTCGTCGCTGCCCTGCTGACGTTTCCGCTGACGCAGATCAAGATCGGGCTTCCCGCGCGCAACTGGTTTCCGCCGGATGCCGAATCGGGACAGGGGCTCGCGGCGCTGCGGGAGATGGGGGCGAGCGGCGTGATCCAGCCGCTCCGGGTCGTCGTACAACTCCCGTCCGGCGAGTCCGCGTTGTCGGGGCGCCGGCTCCCGGGACTCAAGGCGTTGAGCGACTCGATCGCGAAGGACCCGCGCGTGCGCGAAGTGCGCGGCGTCGTGACGCTCCGGCCGGGCATGTCCACGCTGCAGCTGGCCATGTTTTACGGCGATCCGGAAGGGGTCCGCGAGCGCTATCCCGAATTCTTCAATGCATACCTGAGCGCCGATCGGCGAACGACGCTGATGGATGTGATCGCCACAGACTCGGTGTCGTTGACCGGGATGATGGACCTGGCGCGTCACGTGCGCCAGACGATCACCCGGAGCACACGCCTGCGCGGCGTCGAGGTGGTCGTCGGAGGATTTGCCGCCTCGAGCCTGGACCTGCAGGAGAATCTGCTCGCCCGCTTCCCCGGCATCGTCGCGATGATCCTCGGCGTCACCGCGATCATGCTGTTGATCGCGTTCCGCTCGGTGCTCGTGCCACTGAAAGCGGTCGTCCTCAACTGCGTATCCGTCAGCGCGGCGTTCGGGATCACCGTCCTCGTGTTCCAGCACGGGTATGGAGCCAGCTTCTTTGGTCTCGAGGGACCGACCGAAGCGATCTTCGTCGTCGTGCCGGTCCTCGTCTTCGCCACGGTGTTCGGGCTGTCCATGGATTATGAAGTGTTCTTGTTGACACGCGTGAAGGAGGTGTTCGACAGGACCGGGCGCAACGATCATGCGACCATGGAAGGTCTGTCCACGACGGCCTCAACGATCACCTTTGCGGCCCTGATCATGATCATCGTGTTCGGCAACTTCGCGTTCACGCGCGTGCTCGCCGTCCAGTTCATCGGGTTCGGGCTGGCGCTCGCCGTGCTGCTCGATGCCACGCTGATCCGCATGGTGCTCGTGCCCGCGATCATGCACATCGCGGGACGGTGGAATTGGTGGCCGGGGGTCCGAGCCCCCCGGCGCGATGTCGAAGAGGTTACGTAGGATCCAGCAGGCGCAGCTTGTCCCCCCACACATCCCAGTGCCAGGCTTCCACGCGGATTCCCGTGTCCGGATCCTTGAGCGGCTTGTATTGGAGCCAACGGGCGTGAAAGCCGAGGGTGCGGCCCAGCTCGAGGAGCCGTTCCTTATCTGAGCTCACCAGGTGGACCATCGGCTCATCATGAATCTTGTGACGGTGAAGCCAAACGCCGCCGTTGAGGGCGAAGCGCATCCCCTCACGGCGGCGTTGGAATTCCCGATACGGCGGCGCTACGTGCAGGTAATCTTGCCCTCGGCGGTGGCCGGGGCGACCGGCGCCGCGTTCCCCTGATACAGCACGCACTGCCGGGTCGTCTGCGCGTGGACGGCCTGTGCCGACCAGCCGCCAGGCGTCGCTTCCGTGACGCTCAGCGTCACGCCGGTCGATGCCCGGAAATTGTTGAGCGCCGCCAAACTCGTCGTGTAGTACGTGCTGTCGTAGAAGAAGGCTTCCTCCGCCGTCGCCAGATTCTTGAGGTCGGACTTCATCTGCGCGACGTACGCCTTCTGCTTCGTGGTGGAGAGCTTCGGGATCGCTATAACTGCTAGCAACCCGATGATCACCACCACGATCAGTAACTCAATCAGGGTGAAACCACGTGCTTTCACTGCCTTACCCTCCGGGCGCGAAAGGGCGTCGATCCGAAAAGCCCGGATCGACGCCCCTATTGTGGGCAACGCCCCCCATTCCTGCAAGAGGCGTGCTTAGCCCTTCGCGTCGATCCAATTCTTTCCAGCGCCTATAGTTACGACGAGCGGCACCCGCAAATTCGCTACTCCCTCCATCTCGCGTTTTACAAGGGCCGCGGCATCCGACCGCTCACGCTCAGGGGTCTCAAACACCAGCTCGTCATGCACTTGCAGGAGCATGCGGGTGCGCAGGTTCGCCTGCTTGAGCGCCGCGTGGATCCTGATCATCGCGATCTTGATGAGGTCAGCCGCCGATCCCTGCAGTGGGGAATTGGTTGCCGTACGCTCGCCAAAGGAGCGGATACTGAAGTTGCGATCCCGGAGCTCGGGGATGTAGCGGCGCCGGCCGAACAGCGTCTCCACGAACCCCCGCTGGCGTGCCTCATCGATCGTCTTGTCGAGCCAGGCGCGCACACCGGAGAATCGCTCGAAGTAATGCTTGATGAAGGCCTTCGCCTCTTCGAGCGTGATGCCCAGCTGCCGGGACAACGCCAGTGCGCCCTGACCGTAGATCGTCGCAAAGTTGATGGTTTTGGCGCGCGCGCGCATCTCGCCCGTCACGTTTTCCTCCGGCACGCCGAAAATGACCGCCGCCGTCTGGCGGTGGATGTCGCCGCCGCGCTGAAATGCCGCGACAAACGCCGGATCGTCCGAGAAATGCGCCAGCAGCCGCAGCTCGACCTGCGAGTAGTCGGCGATCAGGAGCAGGTGCTCGGGGGGCGCGACGAACGCGCGCCGGATCTCTCCGCCCCGGCGCGTGCGCACCGGAATGTTCTGGAGATTGGGATCGGAGGACGAGAGACGGCCGGTGGCCGCGCCAGTCTGATTGAAGCTCGTGTGGACGCGGCCGTCCGCCTGGATGTACCCGGGGAGCGCGTCGATGTAGGTGGACTTGAGCTTCGTGAGCTCGCGGTATTCGATCAGGAGGCGGGGGACTTCGTGACCCATGGTCGCGAGCTGCTCGAGCACTTCCACGTCGGTCGACGCGCCCGTTTTGGTGCGCTTCTGCACGGGCAGCTTCAAGCGCTCGAACAGGACGGTCCGGAGCTGCGGCGTCGAGTTGATGTTGAACTCGCCGCCGGCGGCGCGATAAATGTCCAGCTCCAGCTGCGTCAGCTCTTTATTGAAGCCCCGCGACATCTCGCCGAGCAACACGCGATCGACGAGGATCCCGGTTGCCTCCATGTCGACGAGCACCGGGACGAGGGGAATCTCGATTTCGTCGAGTAGCCGCACGAGGTGATGCGCCTCGATATCGGCACGGAACGTTGCCTCGAGCCGCAGGACCATTTCCGCCTGCGCGGCAGAGACGCGTGCTGCGTCCGCCGGTGGGACCTGGGGGAACGTTCGCTCCGTTGCCCCGCCCTTCCCTTTCCCCAACAACTGCGCCGTCGTGGGGAGCTCGACCGAGAGATGCTCCCGCGCCAAATCGTTGATCGCGTGCGAGCGATTCCCAGGATCGAGGACGAAGCTCGCCAGCATCGAGTCGTAGGCGACGCCCGCGAATGGCACGCCGGCGCGCGAGAACGCGACCCAAGCGGCCTTGATGTCGTGCCCCGCCTTCCGCACGGTCGGATCGGCGAGCACCGCGCGCAGCGGTGCGAGCGCGTCACTCGAGAGCGGCGGAAGGTTGCGGGGCGGTGTGGCGTCGAATTCTCCTTCGCGCGGCTCGTGACCGAAGGAGAGATACCACGAGCGTCCAGGGGCCACCGCGAACGCGAGGCCGGTGAGCCCCGGCTCGGTCTGCAGCGCGACGAGTGGCGCAGCGCGTAACTCCTGGACCAGCGCGGGAAGATCGGCCGGATCGTCAACGATGCGCGGATCGGCGAGTTGTGCCGCCCGGGGGCCCGCGGCCGGCGCGGGAGGCGCGCTTGCCCCGGGCTCGACCGGCGGGGCGATTCCCACTGCAGCCAGATCGTCGAGCTTCGGGATCAGCGTCCGGAATTCGAGCTCGGTGAACAACGCGGCGAGCGTGTCGGTGTCGGGGGTGCGGACGCGCAGTTGCTCGAGATCCAGCTGCACCGGGACGTCGCGCTGCAGCGTCACCAGCTGCCGGGACAGCCGCGCGTTGTCCGCCTGCTGCAGTAGCGCTTCGCGCGGACGCTTGCCGGGGATGTCGGCCGCCCGGGCGAGAATCGCATCGAGATCGCCGTAGGTCTCGAGGAGCTGGACCGCGGTCTTGTCGCCAATGCCTTTCACGCCCGGAATGTTGTCGGAGCTATCGCCGACGAGCGCGAGATAATCCACGACGCGCTGGGGCGGCACGCCGAGCCGCTCGCTCGCGTTGGACTCGTCCACCCATTGCTCCTCGACCGCCGCCTGCCCGCCACGCCCCGGGTTGAGGAGCGCGATCCCAGCGCCGATCAGCTGATAGAAATCCTTGTCGCCCGACACGATGACCGCCTGCAACCCGTCGTGCGCCGCGCGCTCGGCGAGGGTCGCGACCACGTCGTCGGCTTCGTAGCCATTGATCGCGATGACGGGGATGTGAAAGGCGTCGAGGATTTGGCAGACGCGCTCGAGCGAGCGGTCGAAGTCCTGCTGCAGCTCCTCGCCCAACTTCTCGCGCGTCGCCTTGTACTCCGGGTACTGCTCCGAGCGGAAGGAAACGCCGCGGTCGTGCACCCAGCCGATGTACTCGGGCCGGTAGTTCTCGTAGAGGCGCAGCAGGAAGTTGGTGATGCCCCAGACCGCCGATGTGTTCTCGCCGCTCTTGGTGGTGAGCGGCCGCGCGATCATGGCGAAGAAGGCACGATAAATGAGCGCGTAACCGTCCACGAGGAAGACGCATTTCTTCCCGGCGGCAGTAGCGGGAATGGGCGGGGCGGGGCGCGGCGGCATGGCGGGAAAACTAAACCCCGCCCAAAAAATCGGGCGGGGCGGAATCGGGTGAAGGGCGCGCTTTAGACGCGCACGACGTTCGTGGCGTGGAGCCCCTTGTCCCCCTGCTGCACTTCGAACTCCACCACCTGACCCTCGGCGAGCGTCTTAAAGCCGTCCATCTGAATCGCCGAGAAATGCACGAACACGTCTTCGCCGCCTTCCTGCTCAATGAAGCCGTACCCTTTGGCGTCATTGAACCACTTCACCTTTCCCTTGATCACAATCCGCCTCCTGCAGAGTCTGTTACTGGGCGCCCAACGTTGGATGCCTGCCCGGCCGTGGTGCCGGGCCGCGTAGAAATGATCCGCGGTCCGGAAAGCTGTCAAGCGGGATTTCTACGGTTCGTACAACGCGCGATACAACTCGCGATTGCGCAACAGGCTGCGCACGTAACCCCGGGTTTCCGGATAGGGGATCAGCTCGATGAACCGATCGGGATCGGTCGCGCCCGCGCGGTCGAGCCAGCGGCGCACCGGCGACGGGCCGGCATTGTACGCCGCGATCGCGGCGTCCACGCGCCCGAATCGCTTGAGCAGCTCCGCGAGATGCGCCGCGCCGAGATGCAGGTTGAGGTCGGGAACGGTAATCCACTCCGGATAGAACGTGACGTCCAATCCACGCGCCATCAGCGAAGCGGTGCTCGGCAGCAGCTGCGCCAGGCCGCGCGCACCCGCGGGCGACAGCGCTTCGACGTCGAACACACTCTCCTGACGGACCAGGGCCGCGAGGAGGAGCGCGTCGACGCCGAACTCCTGCGCCTCGGCTTCGACCGCCGCACGATTGGGCCAGGGGAAAATCGCGCGCAACACGCGCGTGTCGCCGGGCGCGAGGAGGGCCGCCTGCCAGCCGAGCCGGACACCGGCCGAGCCGTAGCCGCGCAAACCCAGCCCCTCGCTCCACGCGAGCAGCGCGTCGAGATCGGCAGGGGGGCGCGCCAGCACGACGCGGACTTCCGCCTGGGCTTCGGTGTCGAGCCCGGCGAGCAGCAGCGTATCGATGCGCGCGAGACCGGCGGAAACGAAGGCCGGCGGGGTCGTGGTCACGACTGGTGCGGAAAAGGCCAGTGGTGGAAGGCCGGTTTCGCGCCGAGCGCGCATCCCGTAGTAGCCAAGCGAATCCTCGTGCGCCAGCGCCAACCAGATGCGCCTGGCCTGCTCCGCATCACCGCGAGCGTCCGCCATCTTGCCGAGCCAGAATCGTGCGGCGGTGCGCTGTGGGCCCGCTGCGTCGATCTCCGACTGATAGAGTGACGCGGCGCTATCGGGGTTGCTGGTGGCCTCGGCACGGGCGGCGAGCCGGAAGCGCGCGAGCGAGGCCCGCGCGTCAGCAGGATATCGCTTGATCAACTCGCCGTACCAGCGGCCGGCCTGCCCCCAGTCGTCCCCGCTGTCGTGCAGATCGCCCAGGATGTACAGCGCTCCGGGGGCCGCGCTGTCGGTTGGGTAGCGGTCGGCGAATCCGGAGAGCGCGGCAACCGCCGTGGAATCACCGAGCCGCACCAGCACGCGCCCGCGCCGGTACAGCGCGAGTGGCCGGGCCGCAGAGTCGCGCGCCGCCGCGGCGTACGCACGCACGGCGTCCCGCAGCAGTCCCGACGACACGAGCAGCTCGCCATAGAGCAGAAGCGTGGCCGCCGTCGAGTCGCCGGCGCGCAGCGCGTGCTCGACATGGATCCGGGCATCGCGCACCGATGCGCGGCGATTCAGCGCGCGCGCCATGGCGACGTGTTCGTCGGGGGCGTGCGGCGGTAACGGGCCGAGGGCCAGACCAACGCCGGCGGCGGCGTCATCGCTGAGCGGATCACGCGTCAGCAAGCTGTACAGCAGCGTGCGGGCACGCGCCGAATCGCCCGTTGCGAGCGCGAGACGGGCCGCATCGAGCCCCTTCCCTGCCTTCGCAAACGCTGCGAGCGCGCGCGTCGTATCGCCGGCCAGCAGCAGCGAGCGCGCCCGCGCGACCGGCACGTCGCGCGCGGCCGGCGCCGCCACGTCGACGACGAGCTGGCTCGCAGCCGCCGTGTCGCGCGTGACGCGTGCCTGCCGCACGCGGAGCCAGGTGTCGATGCTCGCCAACTTGCCGCCCGCCCGGGCCGCCGCGAAGGCGGCCGCCGCACTGTCGGCCTGTCCCGCCGCGTCGAACGCGAGGCCCGCCCGAACGGCCAGCAACGGCACACGCGCGGCGGGCGCGCGGGTGCGCGCCATCTGGAAATGCGCCGCCGCCTCGGCGAAACGGTCGACGCCGAACTCCGCCTGCGCGAGCACGGCCAGCGCCTCACCGTCGAGATAATCGAGGAGCCACGGCTGGCCGGCCAGCAACGCGCGCGCATGCTCGTACCGCTTGGCCTGGACTTCTGCCTTGGCGCCTTCGACGATCAAAAAGGCGTTGGGGTTCGGGTCGCGCCGCGCCGCGGCGAGCAGCGTCTCGGCGGCATGCCAAGGACGCCCGGACAGGCGCAGCGAATCCGCGCGATAGGTTGCGGTATGATCCGGTGGAGCGGGGGTCTGGGCCCGGCTCGATGACGCCAGCAGCAGATCCCCAGCGAGCGCCGCGATCCAAAAGGCGCTGTGGCGTCTCACGGTCGCGCTTGCCTCACGCGCATCAGCACGCGCTGGAACTCGGCGCGTGACGTCGGGGTCAGCCGATAGCGGCTGAACCCGGTTTGATCCTGGAAGTACAGGACGAGCCGTTCCGAGGCGTAGGTCCAGCGCAACACCCGCATGCCGCTGCGATCGATCCCGTTCGAGAGATCGAGCATCTCGTCGGGCTCGCCGAGGGTGATGAAGACCTCCCCCCGCTCCGTCTGCCACCCCGGCCCTCCTTCATCCGCGAATCGGATGTTGGCTTGCTGGACCCGCCGGAAGTAGTCATCGATGGCTTCATTTTCGGGAGTCATCGGGACCGGATCGGTGGCCTTCCAGAACTCGCGCCAGACGTCCGGGCGCCGGTCGGCCGGCGCCCGGCGGAGGGAATCCACCCACTCCTGGCGTGGGAAAAAGCGGAGCAAGCTCATCATCTCTTCAAAGTTCGTAATGACCCACTGATTCGAGAAGCTCACCAGGAAGCGCGTGCGCGTCGTATCGCCGCCCGCCAGCGGCAAGGTCTGCAGCTCGGCCTGGCCGACGGGCAGATTCGCGGGCACCACGACAATCGTCGCCGACGACACATCGGGACCGCCAGCCAGCCGGAGCGAGTCGCGCCACAACTCGTGGCCGGCTCCATCCACCACACGAGCAACGATCGGCCCCGCCCCCGGTGGCGCCCCGTACCGCTCAACATAGAAGCGCATCGAATCGGGGCCGTACGGCAGGGTCGCGCGCGGGTTGACGACCAGCTTGGGAATGGCGGTGCGCGCGGGGCGGCCTTCCGCCGTGTAGACCGCGATCGGTTTCGTCAGCGCCGGCCCGGCGAAGCGGGGCGCAGTGTCGGCGCGCTCGGCCCGCGCGAACGCGGGCCCATTGCGGTCGCGCACCATCGCGATGACGTAGTAGACGCCCGGCGGCAGCATCAAGAACTGTTGATAAATGACGCTCTCGTCTGTCCGCAGCGTCTCCTGGAAGTTGCGCACCCGCACCTGCTCATCGCTCCCGAGTTGCCGGACGGCTACCAGGCTCGTGCTGTCAGTGCGAAACGACACCTCCACGTGATACTCCGCGACGAACTCCGACCCACGCCGCTGGAACGTGAGCGTCTGGTTCGTGAGCGAGACCGAGAACAGCGTGAGCGTGGAGTCGGGCGTCGGTCCGGCGAGATAGCGCACCGACGCGATGAACGGCAACGCCCCGCCACCGACGAGTGCGCCCATCGAGCGGTAGACCGACGACGCGTCGAACAGGCGCGGCGCGGCGCTGCCACGGCGCGGCGCGGTCCCGGGTCTTCCCGCTTGCTGCATCCCTCCGCAGCCCGCGACCAGAACCGCCAGCACCACGAGTGTCGCGCATCGCATCACTTGCCGAGCCTCAAATCGGGACGTTAGTTAACCGCATGGCTCTTGAAAACCTGGCCGGCAGGTCCATCGCCGGCTACCGTCTCCTCGAGCGTATCGGCGAAGGAGGGACGGCGGAGGTCTATCGCGCCGAACATCCCGAGCGCGGCGCCTGTGCGTTCAAGGTATTGCGCGAGCGCCTCAGGGGCGACCCCGTCGTGGTCAAACGATTCCTGCGGGAAGCGGGATATGGGTCCCGCGTCGTGCATCCGGGTGTGGTTCGCACCTACGACTTCGGTGAAGCGGACAGCCTCTACTATCTCGCGCTCGAGTGGGCCACCGGTGAGCCGCTCGCCGATTTCCTACACCGCGAGAGCCCGCTCGCTCCGGCGGACACCGTCGCGCTGGTGCGCCAGCTCGCCGACGCGCTCGCCGCGGCGCACGCGGCCGGCATCATTCATCGCGACTTGAAACCCGAGAACATCATGTACGATCCGCGCACGCGGAGCGTGAAGCTGCTCGATTTCGGAATCGCGCGCGACGCGGAGCAACCGCTGGAAGAGCGCCTGACCAAGACCGGCTTTTTCGTCGGGACACTCCAGTACGTCGCGCCGGAAGCATTGTCGGGTGAGCTGGTGGACGGCCGCGCCGACATCTACAGCCTCGCGAAGATCACCTACTACATGCTCACGGGGCGCCATCCGCACGACGGCCGCAGCCCGCGCGAGCTGTTTCAGCAACTCTTGAGCGGCAAGGCGACGCCGCTCTCCGAAGTGAGCGATCGCACGTTCCCGCCCGCGCTCGAGGCGGCCGTGATGAAGGGGCTGGCGCGGCACCCCGGCGAGCGCCAGCCAACGGTCAGCGCATTTGCCGCCGATCTGGAAGCGGCACTCGCGAAAGCGAAAGACGGGGCCAAGGCCGGCGGGCTGCTCGGAGCCCTCAAAAACATTGTCGGCAAGCGGCGCAGTGAATAGTAGTAGCGACTACTACTACCTCAGAGATACGCTTAAGGATCTCCTCCTGACGCGCTCGGTCCAGCGCGGCGATTTCGTCCTCGCGTCCGGCCGCCGGTCCTCGTTCTACGTCGACGCCCGCCGCACCACCATGTCCGGCGAGGGGCTCGCCGTTATCGGCGGGCTCGGGCTCGATCGCCTGGCGGTGCGCGGCTGGTCGCCCCGGGCCGTCGGCGGTCTCACCCTCGGCGCCGATCCCATCGCGTACGCCCTCGCCCTGACCGCAAAACGGCGCGGCCAGCTGCTGGACGCGTTTACCGTGCGCAAACAACCGAAGGACCACGGGACCGGCCAGCGCATTGAGGGCTGCTTCGCGTCCGGCTTCGCGGTCGTCGTCGTCGAGGACGTGCTCACCACGGGACGATCGGCACGCGAGGCGATCAGCGCCGTCGAGAGCGAAGGCGGGCACGTGCTCGGCGTGCTGGCGGTGCTGGATCGCGACGAAGGCGGCCGCGCGGCGATCGAACGGGACGGATATCTCGTCGAAGCGTTTCTGACCGCGGCGGATCTTGGCCTGGGACTCCCCACGTGACCGATCCTACGCGCCGGCTCTCGTTCGCGGCTCGGGCGCGCGGGTGGCACGACGACGCCACCGCGCTGGAACAGCGGTTCAAGGACCTCGAGACGTTCGAGCGCAGTCACCGCCGCCGGTGGTGGATTGCGGCGGCGCTCTTCGTGCTCGGTGTGCTGGGGCGACTGGGCGGCGTCAGCAGCACGCGGCTCGGCACGATCGTGCTGGTGGCAGGCGGCGCCGCCATCCTCAACGCCATCGTCGGGCTCATCAATGAGCGCGGCTGGTATCGCTGGTGGTTCATCTATCTGCTGCCGTTGCTCGACGTCCTGCTCGTCAACGTCCTCGTCGTCTGGTTCGGTCACGGCGGCGTGGTCGCCGCGCTGTTCATTGCCGTACTGCCCTACGCGTTCGACCAGGGTCAGGCCGTCGGCGACTTCCTCGTGCTCGTCGCGTCGATCGCGTATTTGCTCGCGAGCTGGTTGCACGGCGCGCTCTATCCCGGCGGGTCCGGTCTCGACACCACGGCGTATCTCGAGACCGGCGTGTTCATCGTCGTCGCGATGGCGCTCAAGCGCATCCCCGCGACGCTCATCCAGCGCATCCGTCGCGCGCGCAGCGTGATGGGCGAAGCGGAGCAAGGCTACCTCGCCGTGCGGGCGGCCGCCGCGGAGGCCGACGAGCTCGGCTTCCTCGAGAAGAGCTTCAACCGCATGCTCGAAGAGATCGGGACGACGATTTCGTCGGTGCAACGCGAAGCGGACGAGGTCGCCGCGTTTGCCGAGGAGCTGGCCGCGGCGGCGCAGGAGCTGCACGCGACCACCGAATCCCTGACGCAGACATCGCAGCGGCTCGCCGGAGACCTCGGCAATCAACGCGGCCTGGCCGATGGCGCGCGCGGTGAAAGCGCCAAAGCCGCGGATCAGGCGGAATCGCTGCGCGTGCGGGCGGAGCTGATGCAGGTCGATGCGTCGCGGCTCGTCAGCACGGCCGAGCGGGGACGTGAACGCGTCGCGCGCGCGAGCGCGACGCTGCGCGCAGTGGGAGAAGAAGTACGCGCGACGGCGTCGACGGTCGCGGGGCTCTCCGGGATGTCGGAACGGATCGGGGTCTTCGCGCAGACGATCGCCCGGATCGCGCGGCAGACGCACCTGCTCGCACTCAATGCGGCGATCGAAGCGGCGCGCGCCGAGGAGCGCGGCGAAGGCTTCGCCGTCGTCGCCGACGAGGTCCGCGCGCTCGCCGCCGAGGCAGGGAAGTCGGCGCGCGAAGTGGCGGAGCTGGTGAGCGACCTGCGCACGGGCATCGAGGCGGCCGCGCGCGCGATGCAGTCGGGCGAGGCCAAGGTGCGCGACATCGGTGCCGTCGCGGCGGAAGCAGACGGCGCACTGCAGGAGCTGCATCAAGGCGTGCAGTTGATGGGCGACCTCGTCAACGCGACCGCAGAGGTCTCGCGCAGCCAGGCGCAGCGGCTCGCCGACCTTGCACAATCGCTACAGCAAGTCGCCAGCATCTCGACAGCATCATCCGACAGCGCCAACAGCACGGCGGCTGCCACGGAAGCCCAGATCACGTCGATGGGCGAGTTGACGGCAACATCGCAGCAGCTCGCGCAGCTCGCCGAGCGCCTGCGCGGCGGCATCGCCCGCTTCTCAGTACTGCGGCGCGATCAAGCCACGACCGAACACCAGGTCCGGCCCGCCGCCGACTAGGCCTCACCCCCTGTTCCCCTCTCCCCTTCGCTTCCCTCAGGCAGGCTGTTCCGGAGAGGGGGGATCACCCCGCCCGGGAGACCGCTGCGACGCTCGGGCCTTGGTCCCACGACCCCGCGTTGAAGGGGTGGAGCGCGCGCAGGGCCTCCCGGTACGGGGTGATGAGCAGATCGATGTAGCGGGCCAGCGCCACGTCGAACGGAAAACGGAGGCGAAATTCTCCAGCCGTAACGCCGAGCACCGCGCGCAGATGACGGCCAAAACTCTGCGGCGACGAGTAATCCATCCGGTACGCCACGTCCGAGACCGACAGGCCGGGGTTCTGGAAGAGGAACGCGGCGTGCAGCAACCGCATGCCCGCGAGATAACTCTTCGGCGAGGGCAGCGCGGCACGATGGAAGCGCGACATCAACGTGCTGGGCCCCACGCGCAGATGGCGCGCCAACCCGCGGACGGTACTCAGCGCCGGCGCGAGCCGCGCCACGGCCTCGAAAAACAGCCGCGTTTCTTCCGACGCATCGCCCAGCGCGGGACCGAGGCGCGCGAGGATCCGGGCGGCAACCGGCGAGGCGGGATGCCCCACGAGATCGCGCAGGCGGCGCCAGCCGTCGGGCTCGGTGCAATCGATGGCGCTGCGCACACCGGTCGCGCCCAGGCGCAGCAGCGTCTCTGTCGCCTCCCGATCGTGCCGCGAGACGAGTGCGACGGCGGGAATGGCGGGGAACTCGCGCACAAAGCGCGCGACGCCGGGCAGCGCCTCGCCGTGGCAGCGGTGCACGGAGATGATCACGGCATCCACGCGCCGGCGGCGCGCGACGTACAGCGCCTCACGCAGGGAATCGGCATGCAGAGTGTCGAAGCAGCCGTCACCCGCCGCGTCGATGCGCGGGCGCTCAGGCGGCGGGAGAACCGTGCATACCGTGACCATGCGCATCATGGTACCGCAGGCGGTTCAACGGTCGATCATCGGGACCGCATAAAGCCGAGCCAGTACGGCGGGTGAATTTCCGACGCCGCCTGTGCCAAAAAATGCCGGCGCGATTCTAGCGCGACTGCACCGCTGCCACCCACGCGTGGATGCGCGCGTCAAGCACATCGAGCGGCACTGCCCCGGCGCCCAGCACCTGGTCGTGGAACGCGCGCACGTCGAACCGGTCGCCTAAGGTCCGCGCCGCGTAGACGCGCAGCTCCTTGATCTTGAGCTCGCCGATCTTGTAAGCGAGCGCCTGCCCCGGCCAGACGATGTAGCGATCGACTTCCACCGTGATGTCGTGTTCCGTCTTGGCAGCGTTTTCCTTGAAGTAGTCGATCGCCTGCTGGCGAGTCCATCCCATCGTGTGTATCCCGGTGTCGATGACCAGGCGAATCGCACGCCACATTTCGTAGGTGAGCTGGCCGAACTTGCTGTACGGATCGGCATAAAGGCCGAGCTCTCCCCCCAGGCTCTCGCTGTACAGTCCCCAGCCCTCGACAAACGCGGTATAGCCGCCGAAGCGGCGGAACTCGGGCACGCCCTCGAGCTCCTGTGCCAGCGCGATCTGGAGGTGGTGACCGGGCACGGCTTCATGGAGCGAGAGCGCTTCCATCTCCCACTTGGGACGAGCCGGGAGATTGTAGGTGTTGACGAAATACGTCCCGGCGCGATGTCCGAGCGGGCTGCCCGGCTGGTAGTACGCAGTGGTCTGGGAGCGCTCTGAATAAGATGGAATGGGAGCGACGCCATACGGAAGGCGGGGCAGGGTGCCAAAGAGCCTGGGGAGCTCGGGATCGATGCGCTTCATGAGCTCGCGGGACGCGCGGATCAAGTCGTCGGCATTCGTCCAATAGAAGCGCGGATCGGTCCGCAGGAACTGCACGAATTCGGCGAAGCTGCCCTTGAATCCGCTCGCGGTGATGACGCTGTCCATGGCGGCGCGAATGCGCTTCACCTCCGCCAGGCCAATGGCGTGAATCTGCTCGGGGGTAAGGTCGGTCGTGGTGGACGCCCGTGCGCGGACCTGGTACCAGGCGATCCCATTGGGGAGATCGCGGATCCCGGTCGTGGTGCGCGCCCCCGGGACGTATCGCTCCCGCAGGAAGGTGCTCAACTTCCGAAACGCCGGTGCGACCGAGTCGCGATACGCGGCGAGCGCCGCCGCGCGCAACCGCTGCTGGTCTGCGGGAAGCACGCCCGCGGGAAAATGCGCAAAGGCGCTCAGCAAGGGACTCGTGAGGGGATCATCCACCACGAGGTCCTGCGCTTGCGACGGGACGTCGCGCAGCGTGATCTGTGGCGGGGTGATTCCGGACGTGAGCCCGCGCTCGAGCAGCACGATCGTCTGGTTGACCAGGACGGGCACGGCCCGCAGCCGCGCCAGAATGTCCTCATAGTCCCGCACCGTACCGGCCGGCATTTTCGCGATCGTGCTGGGGACATCCTGCTGCACGCCGTCGAGCTGGTTGATCGCCAGCAACTCACCGGGGAAGCGGCTTTCCTCGATGGCGGTGGTCAGATTACGGCGGAACAGATCGTAGTTCAGCTGATCGGTGGGGCCGAGTTTCGCGCGATCGATGGTGCGGAGGACGTTCAAGGGATCGTTCAGCTCGCGCTTGCGCCGCGCAATCGCCTCGAGCGAGTTGTCGGTCCACCGCCCATTCTGGCCGGGATAGCCCACCGAGGTCGCGAACTCTGGAAACTCGCGCATCGTGTATTCCCAGCGTTGCGCGAACAGCTGATGGAGGCGGACACTGTCCGAGCCCGTCTGCGCGAGGATGGTGACCGGTAGCAGGAGCATGAACGCCGACACGCGAGAGACTCCTTGTGAACGGGTGAGCAGAATGCGAAGCTACCCGCGCGCACTGGAGGGCGCCATTGACCTCAAGACGCCTGCTCATCGGACTGTCATCGCTGGTCGTCATGCTCACCATCGCGGGTGCGGTGAGCTTCGTGCGCTACGCGCACCGGCACACGCCCGACCCGCAGCTCGCCGCGGTTGCGCCGTTCGATATCTTCGTGACCGGCCTCGAACCGTGGCGCGTGCGACTTGCCCAGGGGCTGACGGCGCAGCTCGACAGCTTGCCGCCGCTGGCCGCCGTCTCCCAGGACGTCGTGCGGGAGCGGTGGCAGGGGCAGTCCAGCCCCGCGCTCGCGGCGATGGATCTCGCGCGCCGCACGAGCGCCGGCCTCGCGATCTATGGCCGCCTCGACCCGGTTGCGACGAGCCGCGACTCGGTTCGGGTGCAGATGATCCTCGTCGCGTCGGGCGACGGGCGCGTGCTCCTCACGAGCGACCGGCCCTGGGCCGTCGCCGACCTGGAATGGCTACCCCGGGCGCTCGCAGAGCAGGTGCGCCAGAACTATCGTTATCCACGTGACTAATCCGTTTGCAGAATTGAACGCCGCGCTCCCCGGTCATTACGTGATCGATCGGGAGCTGGGTCGCGGCGGGATGGCGTTGGTGTACCTCGCGCGCGACACGCGCCACGAGCGCTTCGTCGCGCTCAAGACGTTGCGGCCCGAGATCGCCATCGCGCTCGGCCGCGAACGGTTCCTGCGCGAGATCAGACTCGCTGCGCGCCTGCAGCATCCCAACATCCTGCCGGTCTACGATTCGGGCGATGCGGGCGGCACGCTCTACTACGTCATGCCGTTCGTCGAAGGTGAATCCCTACGCGACCGGCTCGACCGCGAGCCACAGCTGCCGGTGGACGATGCGCTGCAGATCGCGCGCGAAGTCGCCGACGCGCTCGCGTATGCGCACGACCACGACGTCGTGCATCGCGACATCAAGCCCGAGAACATCATGCTGTCGGGCGGTCATGCGATCGTCGCCGATTTCGGCATCGCGCGCGCCGTCAGCGCCGCGGGCGGCGACAAGCTGACGCAGACCGGACTCGCCATCGGGACACCCGCGTACATGCCGCCCGAGCAAGCCTCGGGCTCGGGACAGGTGGATCGCCGCAGCGACATCTACAGTCTCGCGTGCGTGCTGTACGAGACGCTCGCGGGCCAGCCGCCGTTCACCGGCCCGACCGCGCAAGCGATCATGGCGCGGCACTCGCTCGACGCGGTGCCGCGGCTCAAGATCGTGCGCGACGCGATTCCGGACGAACTCGAAGTCGTGATCGAGCGCGCGCTCGAAAAAGTGCCCGCCGATCGGTATCAAACATCGGGAGAATTCGCCAAAGCACTCACCAACGCGAGCACCGGCCAGGTCTCGCGGGTCACCGCGGCACGGCGGACCCACTCGCGGAAGCCGTGGCGCCGTCCGATTCCCGTGGCGATCGGCGTCACGCTCCTGGTCGGGGCCGCGGCCCTGGCGATCGCGCTCGCACCACGTGGAAACGGAGGCAGCGCCGCACCGGGCATCGATTTGCGTCGCGTCGCGGTGCTCTACTTCCAGGATCTGAGTCCCGACAGCACGCTCGGCTATCTTGCCGACGGACTCACCGAAGGACTGATCGATCAGTTGTCGCAAGTCCGCACGCTCGACGTCATTTCACGCAACGGCGTGCTGCCCTTCCGTAACTCCGATCTGCAGCCTGACAGCATCGCGCGAGCGGTTGGCGCCGGAACACTGGTCGAAGGCAGTCTCGAGCCGGTGCGCGATCGCGTCCGAGTCACGGTGCGACTGGTGGACGGGGCGACCGGCGGCGATCTGCTGGCGCGCGCCAGCTTCGAAGCATCGGCCGGCAATCTTCTCGTGATCCGCGATACGCTCGCGACTCAAGTCGCACGCGTATTGCGCGAGCGGCTCGGGCAAGAAGTGCGACTGCGCGAGGAGCGGGCCGGTACGAGAAGCACGGCCGCGTGGACGCTCGTGCAGCAGGCCGAGCGGATCCGCAAGGATGGGGAAGCACTGGTGCCGGCGGGAAAGATGGACGCCGCCAATGCGCTGTTCGGCCGCGTCGATTCCCTGCTGACGGCAGCCGAGCGCGCCGACCCGCGGTGGGTCGACCCGATCGTGCTGCGCGGTCAGCTCGTCGAACGACGCGTCCGGCTCACCCGCAACGCGGCCCTGATAGACGAAGGGCTTGCACACGCCGGCCGCGCGCTCACCCTCGCACCGCAAGACCCACCCGCCCTGGAATTGCGCGGCACACTGCGCTATCGGCGCTGGCAATTGGCTCGCCCGTCCGATCCGCAACAGGCGAGCGCGCTGCTCGACGATGCGCGCGGCGATCTCGAGCGCGCGACCAATATCGATCCGACGCTGGCGGGCGCGTATGCCACGTTGAGCAGCCTGTATTACCAGACCAAGGATTTGCCGGGGGCCGCGTTGGCGGCCCGGCGGGCGTACGAGGAGGACGCGTATCTCAGTAATGCATCGGATATTCTCTACCGGTTGTTTTTCACGTCGTACGATCTCGACCAGCAGCGCCAGGCGCAGCACTGGTGCCAGGAGGGGACGCGTCGCTTTCCGCGGGATTTCCGCTTCCTGGAGTGCCAGCTTTACATGATGACTCGCGGGGAGCAACCGGACGTTCCTCGTGCCTGGCGACTGCTCGCGGGAATCGATTCCCTCGTGCCGGCCCCCCGGCGGCCGGTCTTCCATCTGCGCGAGCAGATGATGGTCGCGGCCACCATCGCCCGCGCCGGCCTGAAAGACAGCGCGCATGCCGTGATTGAGCGCTCGCGGGGGACACCAGAGCTCGATCCCGAGCACGATCTGGTCGCCCTGGAGGCGTTCGTCCGTACGCTCCTGGGCGAGCAAGATGAGGCTATCCGTTTGCTACAGCGCTACGTAGCCGCTAACCCCGAGCACTCTTTCCAGGTAGGGGGCGACGTCTTCTGGTGGTGGTGGGACCTCCGGGAGCGTCCGGGCTTCCAGGCGCTCGCTCGACCCCATTCGTGACGTAGCTCACAAAACCCGTGACCTACCTCACTTCTTGACGGGTCGCCATTTTGGCGCCCTTTTTACTCCGCACCGCGAAAACCGTAGTCAAGCAGGCCGTCGCAACCGTCCCAGATTCGCGCCCAGCTGGGGGTTGTACTAGGCCCCAACTGGGAGTCGCCCTATGAATCGAATCGCCTTGCTGTCTCTCGTTCTTGTCGGAATCGTCGGCTGTCGCGCAGATCGGGCGTTACCGCCAGGACCGTCGGCGGAAATCCAGGACGCAACGCACCTCAATGGTAACTCGTTTTTCTTTTGGCTCCCACCGACCGTAAACCAGCACGCTCCATCAAGCCAAGTCTTCTCGAGCAAACTCCGCCCGGTGATCACAATCGTCGACCAAGGACCTGCCGGCGCAGCCTCGGCCAACTGCCATGCCGGCAGCACGCTGCGCACGTTCTCCGGGTCCGACATCACGGTGAGCAACGCGGCCTACCATGCGAACTGGCGCACCGACCAGGATGCCCTCTACCCGGAGTGCACGTATCGCATCACGGTAAACGTCGGGCCGAGACTGAATTCTCCAGAGCTGGGTTATGCGGACGTCGATGTCGTAAGCAGTGGTCGGCAGCTAAAGAACGTCGATACCGACGAATTTATTCCCCTGCTCGATGATCGGACGTTGCCGATCACGTTTTTCATCGGAGTGGGAGCGACCTGCAGCCGAGACGGGGGCTCGGACTGCGGGGAGGGGGTGGCAAAGCCGGGTGAGAACACGCTCATTGTCACCAACAGCGGCAACGCGGGTGTGTTCATTCCCGCGGGTGCGGTCGATGGTGAAACCACCATCACCATCCAGTCAGTCGACCAGCGATTTAATGAGGGCCAAGAATGCATTCCGCGGTTGGCCGACCAATTCCCCGGCACGCCAAAGACACTCGATAACGGCTGTTACGACTTCCGCGCCGACCCGCCGCTCGCTGACGTCAACGACAATGGCGGCACCTTTAATGCAGGGTTCAACGCGACCGTCGGGATCTGCCCGCCGACCGCCGCAATGAACCTGGATCATGGGACGCTCGATCGGATTCAGCTCTTCCGGATCGATGATCTTGGCGAGGGAAATGCCGTCGCGCTCGCCGACGTCCAGGCCCCGTTCCTGCGTTGCGACCCTCACTACTCACCATCGTTTGGATCGCGCGGCTCGCTCTTTGGGGACTTGGCGCGAGCGTTGGCGGGTATCGTCAGTCCGCGCCCGCTCTACGCGGGCACCCGGCGCATGATGTTTGATGTGGGCGCCGGCGGCAGCACGGATGGCTTCAGCCGTTTCGGGTGGGCTCTGCCGTTCAGCATCCAGTAGGACAATTCAGGGCGGCTCTTTGGAGCCGCCCTTCCTTTACCTCATTCCTTGGATGTAGCTCCAACGTCCGGTCCTCAATCCATCTCTCGTCTGATGGTTTTTCCCCGCGCGGTATTTATTCATCTATTTCCATGTTGCGACTGAGCCCTTTCTCGACGCGGACATGAAGTATCCAGGATTCGTAGTCGTCGTTGTGCTTGGAGCCGTGGCGTGTCACGGCGACCGCAGCTACTCGGCAGGCCCGTCCTATCTGATCCAGGATGGCGGCCACGCCGGTGGCAATGCGTTTTTCTTCTGGCTCCCGCCGGTCATGAACCAGCAGCAGGCAGCCGGGCAGGTGTTCTCCCGGCAGCTGACTCCGACCATCACGATCAGTAATCTCTGCACCGGCGACGTCATCCGCAGGTTCGCGGGCTCCGACGTGCAAGTCGAGGACGGTCAATATCACGCCAACTGGCATACCCCCGACGACAACCTCGACCCCGCGTGCACGTACCGCATCGCCATTCAGGCCGGTGCGCGACAGCTCGGGGTGGCCGATGTGGACGTCGCCGATAATGGCTCGGAACTCAAGAACGTCGACACAGACGAGTTCATCTCGCTGCTCGACGACCGCACACTCCCGATCAAGTTCTTCATCGGAGTCGGCTCACAATGCGAGCGCTCCGATTCGGATTGCGGCGAAGGCACCGCGCAGCCGGGGGCAACCACAACCATCGTCACGGAAAATGGCCAGGCCGGGGTCGTCATCCCGGCAGGCGCGGTGGACCAACCGGTTACGATCATCATCGAGTCCGCGGACGATCGCCCCTGCATTGCAGGCTTGCTCGAGCCGGTGTACTCGGGAAGCATCGGGGCGATCGGCAATTCGTGCTACGATTTCCATACGGAGCCGCCGCTGGCCGAGATCAACGCAAGCGGGAAGTTCAACACCAACGTCACGGTCGGGATCTGCGCGGACGTCGGGAATCTCGATCATGCGACGCGGGACTTGCTCCAGATTTTCCAGCTCCACGCCGGAACACAGCTCTTCGCGCTGAATAACGTGCCCGCTCCGTTCCTGCACTGCGATCCGGCGTATCAACTCCTCGGCTCGCGTCCCCCCCCCTCCCGGTTGGGGAACCTGCTGGCACGACTCGGCTCCCTCTTCATGCCGCGACCGCTCTTCGCCAAGACAACCGCCGCGTTTGATGTCGGCGCCGGCGGGAGTACGGACGTCTTCAGCCGCTTTACCTGGGCGCTGCCGAGCGAACTCAACCTGAATTTCGATCAAGCGCCGGATCTGGGCGCGATCTTGCCCGGAGCTGTCGTCAACACGGTCTACGCCCGGCTCGGCGTCACGTTCAGCCGCAGCAATACGCTCGGCCTCTGCCCGGGTACCGCGGTCTATGCCAACGACTACGGCTTACTCGCACCCCAGTCCGGTCAAAACAACATCAGCGTCTGCCCCCTGGGGATCGCCTCGGACTTCAGTGAATACGGATACGGGACCATCACGGCGACATTCGTCAAACCGGCCGTCCGGGCGTGCATTTCGGCGACACCGACGGGATTTCACAACCTCTTCCCGGGTGGCGTGGCGTTCCTCGAGGCCCTCGACGCCAACGGCAATGTCATCGGCAGGACCGAATCGACGACCCAGCGAGCCCCTCAGCGGCTCTGCGTCCAGGGCGACGGCATCGCCGCGGTGCGGTTCGCGGGCGAGGGTGGGGCATTCGCCATCTTCGACGACCTCCAGTGGACGCGCGCGTTGCCGGCCATTCCGTAGGCGACGCGTAACGACGAAGGGGCGGCTCCGCGCGGGCCGCCCTTCCTTTTTCTGGCTGCGGGCCTCCTATTCTGCCGCGATGGCTCGCGAACTGATCGGACGGGTGCGCCAGGCGCTGGGCGACCGCTACAACGTCATCACGGCGGTGGGCCGCGGATTACCTGCTCTGGTTCGTGATGCCCTTCGTCGCCGGAGAAACCCTGCGCCAGGTGATGCGGCGCGAGCGCACGCTCCCGATCGACCGCGCAGTGCGCGTCGCCACGGACGTGCTCGACGCGCTCGGCCACGCGCATGACCACGGCCTCGCGCACCGCGACATCAAACCCGACAATATCGTCCTCTCGGCGGACGGCGGCGGCGCCATTCTCGTGGACTTCGGAATTGCGCGCGCGATCGCCAGCTCGGGCGAAGACCGGGTGACGCGCAGCGGATTCGTCGTAGGCACCGAGGAATACATGAGCCCCGAGCAGGCGGGCGGCTCTCCCGATATCGACGGCCGGACCGACATCTATTCCCTCGGCGTCGTGCTGTTCGAGGCGCTCGCCGGCCGGCCGCCGTTCGCCGCCGCGAGCGCCGCCGCGGTGCTCGACATGCAACAGCACGCGCCGCCGCCCGATCTCCGGAAGCTGCGGCGTGACACGCCGCGGGCGCTCAGCGATACCGTGATGAAGTCACTTTCCAAAGCACGCGAAGCGCGCTGGCAAACCGCCGCCGATATGCGGCAAGCATTGCTCCCCTACGCCGCGGCGACGTGATGCTCCGCACCGTGGTACTCCTGTCCCTGCTGAGCGCGCCGCTCGGCGCCCAAGCGCGACCCCGCGCCCGCGACCTCGGCGTCCCCTTCGACGGCACGCCCGGTCCTCTCAACGCAATCACCGACGTGGCGGGCGTGACGGTCGGGCACAGCACGATCATCACAGGCCAGGGCCCGCTCGTGGTAGGGCAGGGTCCCGTGCGCACCGGAGTCACGGCCATCTTTCCCCGCGGCGCGACGAACGGCGATCCGGTGTTCGGCGGCTGGTTCACGCTGAACGGCAACGGCGAGATGACCGGCACCACCTGGCTCGAGGAGTCGGGGTTTCTCGCCGGCCCCGTGATGATCACGAACACGCACAGTGTGGGAGTGGTGCGCGACGCCGTCATCGAATGGCTCGTGCGCAAGGGATTCGAGTTCGACTGGTCGCTGCCGATCGTGGCCGAGACGTGGGATGGCGCGCTCAACGACATCAACGGCTTTCACGTGACGAAAGCGCACGCATTCGCGGCGCTGGACAGTGCACGGGGCGGGCCCGTCGCCGAAGGCAACGTCGGCGGCGGGACCGGCATGATCTGCAATCAGTTCAAGGGCGGGATCGGTACGGCCTCACGACGGCTCCCCGCCGACCGTGGCGGGTATACCGTCGGCGTGCTGGTCCAATGCAACTACGGCTCCCGCGCACGGCTCTCCATCGCCGGCGTTCCGGTTGGTCAGGAGATCTCCGATCTGCTCCCCTGCTATGATTCGATTCCCGGTGTCGCACGAGGCGGAGGGGGAGGGGGACGACGCTGCGCGGACGGCGAGAAAGGCTCGATCATCATCGTTGTGGCTACCGATGCACCCTTACTGCCGCACCAACTCAAGCGGATCGCGAAACGCGCAGCGCTCGGCGTTGGCCGGCTCGGCGGGACGGGGGGCAATCCCTCCGGCGACATATTCGTCGCCTTCTCGACCGCCAATCCTGGCGCCGCGAAGCCCGATGCCAACATGACGGTCACGATGTTGCCGAACGAGCGCATCGACCCCCTGTTCGCCGCCACCATCCAGGCAACAGAGGAAGCGATCGTCAACGCCATGGTGGCCGCCGAGACGATGACGGGGGTCAACGGCCTGCGGGTGTACGCGCTCCCGCATGACCGGCTGCGTGCCGCGCTGCGCAAATACAACCGTCTGGTCGAGCCGCGACGGTGAGGAGCCTATACCTCTTCCTGCTGTTGCTCGTTGCAGCGTGCCAGACGGAGGCGCATCGCCTTCTCGTCGTTGACCTGACACTCGCCGATCCGCTGACGCTCGAAACCACCGCCGCGCCCTGGCATGCGGCGGGCTACCGCGTGGAGTATCGCCGCTTCTATCCGCATCTCACCCGGGAGGATCTCACCCGCTATCGCACCGTGCTCGTCCTCGGTGGCCGCCAGCCTGAGAGTTTGTCCGACGCGCTCACGATCGGCGATCTCGCGATTCTCAACGAGTGGGTGCGCCGTGACGGCGTCGTGGTGCTCGCGTACGCCGAAGACGCGGGAGCACTCGACCGCTGGATCATCAACCAGTGGCTCGCGTCGCAGGGCGCCGGCATCGCCATCGGAGGGGGATCTGGACCTAGCCGGGCGCAGCTGCTCGACGCGACGCCACTGCCCCATTCGGCGCTGGACAACGCGGGCTTCGCCGCATTCCCCGCCGGTCGCAATTATCCCTTGCAGATCCGCGACAAGAACCAGACCCTGGCGCGCGGCGGCAGCTCGGCGGTCGTCGCGGCGAGCCGGGTGAACGATGGCCTGATCGTCGTGGCCAGCCGCAGCCTGTTGGCGTCGGCCGATGCCGACCCGGGGGGGCGCGCGCGCGACTTTCTCGTCGCGCTCGCCCGCTGGACCCGCCGCCCCGCCGAGTGGGCCGGCATCGGCGCCGCGACCCGTCCCGCCCTGCTGCAACTTGCCGGCGGGCCGGCGCAGGTCGCTGTCCACGCACCCCCGCGCGCCCCACCAGCGGGGGCCGCCGCGATCGTGCTGCCGCAACCGGTCTCCGCCGCCCGCGCGGATCCTGTCGTGGCCCCCGGTTGGATCAACCGGCAGGGTATGCGCGTGTTGTGGAGCCGCTTCACGCTCCCGGCACTCGATTCGTTGCTCGGATTCGTGGAAGTCGCCGCACTCAACGCGCTCGCGACGCGGATTCCCGAGCAGGCGATCCTCGATACCGCGAGTACGCGCACGCTCTGGAAGATCGCCGCCGACCGGTTGCAGGCGACGAGCATCCGCTGGTTCCCCGCGGTCTCGTTGGCCGCGATCCCGTCGCAGGGTGCCGATGAAGTGGACCTGCATGGGAAGCTCACACCGGTCGCCTGTGGGCTCGATTCGCTGTACTGGCGCGGCGCGCTGCGGCCTTCCTACCGCGTCATGAGCCGGCTCGGTGGCGCGCGGCCCGAAGTGATCGGCGGTGTCGCGCTCGATCTCGACAGCGCGATGACGTTGTACCGCGGCAGCGGCTTCTGTGACGCGGACTATAGCGTGGGATTGACGTCACTGGGTTTGGGCCGCGACGAAGTGGAACGGCTCGCCGCACTGCCACCGGTGGTTCGCTACGACACGTTGCTCGAGCGCGGCTTGCTGGGCGGTTACTACGAGGGGCTCGAAACCGCGGTCGCCGAGCGCGCCATCGTGTTGCGGAGCGAGCTGCGACGGCTGCATCCCGATGTGCGCTTCGCGTTCCACGCGAGCGATGCGCCAGCCGACTGGTTCACGCTCGGGTTGCTGCGCGGCTTCTCCAGTCCCGACGCGCCCGTGCTGCTGTGGCTCAAGGAGCGCCGCGGCGGAGGCCGCGCGCTGGTGCGACGCTATCGGGAGCGCGGCGTGTACGCGCTCTCGGCGTTGGGATTGGAGCCGGACCGCGCGCTGTTCGCGCAGAGCGAATGGCCGCGGTTGCGATTCGCTGCATTCAGCGACCATGCGGGGTTTTGGCTCGATGGCGCGGCGACCGACAGTTTGGGTCGCGTGATCCGGCGCTTCACCAAGTAAGCCTTGCCCCTTGGCCCGGGAGGCCGGTAATTTCCTCCCTTGGAGGTGGTGGGGCCGATGGTCGCGGGTGGCTGGCTTGAGGGGCCATTCGAGGAAAGTCCGAGCTCCACAGGGCAGACCGCCAGGTAACGCCTGGGCGCCGCAAGGCGACGGAACAGGGCCACAGAGAACAGACCGCCCTTGTATCCAAAGGGTAAGGGTGAAACGGTGGGGTAAGAGCCCACCGCGTGCCTGGCAACAGGCACGGCACGGCAACCCCCGGTCGGAGCAAGGCCAAATAAGCAGCGAGACCCGGCCCGGGTCGTTCGAGCTGCGGGTAGGCCGCACGAGATGGCTGGCGACAGCCATCCCAGAGAGATGACCATCTGCTCGTACCAACGAGTAAACAGAACTCGGCTTATGGTCTCACCACTTCCTCCTCTGTGACCACACAGCCGCCCGGCTCAGCGAAATCCGTTCCCTATCCTCCCCACTGGGAGAATGTCGCCGACCTCCGGGTCTTCCGGGCCACGGCCGGAGAGTGGGAGAAGCTCATCGGGTGGCGGACCGACATGCGGAAACGGGGATGGAAATTGCTCAAGGTCACGAGCGAAGAGACCGAGGTGGTCGCCATCTTCGGACGTACCAAGACCAAGGAATAGCGATGCGTCGTGTGCTTCTCGTGGCGGCGGCATTCACCGCGCTCAGCTGCACGCCAAAGAATCCGGCGTCCGGTCCTACGCCCGCGAACCCGCCCGGTGCTCCCCCGGCCCCCCCGCCCCCCCCGCCGCCCCCGCCCCTTCCTGCGCCGCCGCCGGCCGCACAAAGATTGCGCGTGGGACCGAGTGTGCTGCACTACATGGCGCATCAAACACTCCATGCAGAACAAGAGCTCCAAGGTCAGACGCAAGTCATCATTCGCGGAACGCGATTGTTTTTCGCGGCGACCATCGTCGGCCCCGCCGATAGCCTGGGGTACCGGCTGACGTTCACCATTGATTCGATTGCTCTCGATTCCGGCACGACCGTTCCGCCGACAGTCGACCTGTCGGCTGCGCGAGGCTTGGTCTACGATGGCAGGCTCACCCCCGCCGGGGTGTCGAGGCTCACGCTCGTGTCCGACTCTACGCGCGCGGCTCCGTTTGTGCAGCTCTTGGGCCTCCTGCAAACCTTCTACCCTCGTCTCCCAGCAGCAGGGCTGATCGCCGGTGCCGAGTGGACCGACACCACCACGAGCGATGATCGAGTCGTGATCGACGTAAAGCGGCAGTCGATCCATCGTTCTCGGGCGGCGACGTGGGAAGACCGAGCGGGAATTCGCGCGCTGCGACTCGAGGTGACCTCGACATACGGTGTCGCAGGTTCCGGCAGCCAATTGAATCAGCCCGTGGAGGTCACGGGATCGGGAACAGGAACGGCGCACTACTTTATCGGCGTCGACGGACGGTACCTGGGCGGCGAAGGGACGGATAGCTCGACGATCACGGTCAAATTCCCCTACCAATCTGCTGTTATCCCGGCGACTCGGATCCTCCGCTCAACGACCATCCTGTTGCCGTGACAGTCTCCCGGACTGCCGCGCTTGGGTGTTGGCTTGTGTTCACCGTCGGGCCGTTGGGCCGGCCGGCCGTCGCGCAGTCCGTCGCCCCCAACCTCGCGACCGGCTACCTCTTTCCGACCGACGTCCGTGATGCGCGCGCCATCTGGGTGAATCCCGCCGGCCTCGGCCTGACGCGGGAAGCATCGGTATACGCGGAACTGGGCGTCGGCGATCCCGGCTCGCGTGGGAGGCTGCGGCAGATCAATGCCGGGTTCAATTCGCGTGGTCTGTCGCTGGGCTATCAGCGTGACTTCCTCGACGACGGCGTGCGCGGCACGACACTTCGCCTGGGACTCGCGGGTGGAGCGCGGGGGCTCGCGGCGGGTTTCGCCATCGCGCGGTACGGCGGGAGCGGTGCGCACGCGACCGGCTGGGATCTCGGTGTGACCTATGCGGCCCTGCCGCAGCTCACCGTCGGCCTCGTGGCGGCGAACCTGGGCCAGCCGATCGTGCGCGGTCTGCGGCAGCGCTCCAACTTCATTCCGGGCCTGACCTGGCACCCCGGTCCGGTTCCGGCCATCGCGTTCTCGACCGCCGCCCACATCTCGACCGATTCGGTTCTGTCGTACGCCTTTGGCCTCAGCTGGCGCACCACGGGCACGTCACGCTGGCCCATCGAGATCCTCGCCAGGATGGACACGGACAAGGGGCTGCGCCGCAGCGCGTTCGCGCTCGGCGTGTCGATCGGAGGAGAGAATCGCTTCGGCGCCGTCATTGCGTCGCCGGGCGATGTGTCGCGCATCGACGCCGCGAGCGTGTACGGGCTCGTGACGCGGGAGCCCACCACCCGGCGCCGCTAGGAGGACCGTCGTGTGCGCGTGCGCGCGCGCACGCGCGGACGACTCTTTGCCGCCGAATCTCCCGCCTCACGCTCGTTGAGCTGTCCACTCAGCAGGATCAGGTCCCGGAACGACAGATTGCGAAACACCGTGTCGCTGAGCGCTCGCGCGTAGGTTCCCCGGATCACCAGCCGAAATATGAGTCCCCCGCGCAGGTCGAAGCCCATCTGGGTGCGGACGCTGTCGCGCGAGTAGGAACGCACGCCGTGCGGCGTGAGGACGACGGTGCGGTGGCGGGTGAGCAGCAACAGCGTCGTGTCTTCCTGGCCGGCGGGTTGATAGGCGTACAGCGCGACGTCACCCGGAGCCAACGCGCGGCGCGCGCGCATGGCACGCGTGAGGCTGTCGGGAACCGGGGGCCGGATCGCGACCTTGGGTGCCTTGCTGAACACCGTGTAGGCGACGACCGCGGCGCCGGCGACGAACGCGATCGACAGCAGGCAGCCCGCCACGCCCAGGCCGAGCAGCGACTTGTAGAACATCGCCGTGAGGCGGCGCCGGAACGGGACCCGCACGCGATCGCGCGCCGCCGTCGGCAACGCGTTGACCAGCCCGCGGCTGACCTCGCTGGCCATCTGAAAGCGTTTCTTGCGATCCTTCTCGAGCATCCGCTCCAGCACCACGGCCATCTCTTCCGAGACGTCGGGGCGCTCGCGGCGAATCGGGGCCGGCGGTTGCGTGAGCTGCTTGGCGAGAATCGACGCCGACGACGAACCGTCGAACGGCGGTGACCCGGAGAGCATCTGGTAGAGGACGATGCCTAACGAGTAGATGTCCGACCGGCCGTCCAGCTGGTCGCCCGCGGCCTGCTCGGGACTCATGTACTGCGGCGTCCCGATGATCATCCCTTCGCTGGTGAGCTGGGCGCTCCCCGGACTGGCCGCCTGTGCTGCCTGGGCGGCCTTCGCAATCCCGAAGTCGGTCACGAGCACGTGGCCGCTCTTGTCGAGCAGCACGTTGTCGGGCTTGATGTCGCGGTGCACGATGTCGTGGCTGTGGGCGTACGCGAGCGCGTCGGCGACCTGGCGCGCGATACGCGCGGCATCGCCGATCGACAGCTTCTGATGGCGTTCCAGGAGGTCGCCCAGCGAGGGGCCGTCGATGCACCGCATGATGATGTAGAAGACTTCCTCCTGCCGGCCGACCTTGTAGATCGGTACGATATGCGGATGCTCGAGTCGTGCGACGGTCTGCGCTTCGCGCAGAAAGCGCTCGGCGACGGTCGGGGAGGGGGCGAGCTCGACGTCGAGGACCTTCACCGCGACGTCGCGATTCAAGGCGTTGTCGCGGGCGCGGAAGACGGCCGCAAAGCCCCCCTGACCCAGGAGCGGGCCAACAGTAAATTCCTGTCCGAGCGCTTGTTGCAGGCGCTTCTGGAGGGCTGCGAGGTCCATGGCGGTGGGAAAAGATAGGATTGCACGACGGGTTGTGCTATGGACAGCCGCACTCTTTCTGGTGTGGCTGTTCGGCGTTTGGCCGCCACCGATCTGGTGGCGAACTCACGACCCCCGTTGCACGGCGATGATGCGGTTACGTGCCGAGGTGCAGACGTGCCGTCGTGCGCCCGGGGAGTCACACGTCGGCATGTCGGCACGAGGGCGCGAGGATTCGCGACTGCTCGAGCGGATGGTCATCATCGCCGAGGATTCGCGATTCAAAACGCATCACGGGATCGATTTCATTGAAATGCGAGACGCGTGGGCCGCGGGCGGTCACCGCGGCGCGAGCACGATCACGCAGCAGCTCGCGAAGAACCTCTATCTCTCTCCGTCGCGCTCGATCTTCCGCAAACTGAAAGAAGCCGTGACGGCGGTGCGGCTCGAGTTGGCGCTCAGCAAGGACCGCATCATGGAGCTGTATCTGGAGAATGCGGAATTAGGGGCTGGGGTTTGGGGAATGGAGACCGCGAGCAGAGCCTACTTCGGCGTGGCCGTCTCGGCGCTGAGCGCAAATCAGGCCGCGCAACTGGCGGCCACGCTCCCCCAACCCCGAACCTCCAACCCCGCGTTCCGGCCCGCACGCATGCTTGCCCGGCGAGACTTGATTCTGGCGCGATACTTCGGTGGTGCGACTCCGGTGCCGCCCGCAGAGGAAGACTCGATTCCGATTCCGGTTATTCCGCCGATCGAGCCGCCAATTCTACCGCCGATACTGGACTCGCTCGTCATTCCGGATACGGTCGCGATCCCAGATACAACAAAGGACCACCCAGACTCGGGTGGTCCTCGCTTAGTCTACAAGCCGTAGCGGCATCACGAGCGCCATGTAGGAGGCCGGATCGTTCCAGCCGACGGGGTCGATCGTCGCGGCGCGCTCGGGCGCCTTGAACGTAAAGCGCACTTCGTCGGTCGGCATGTACTTGAGGATCTCCAGCAAGTACATCGCGTTGAAGCCGATCTCGAGCGGCTCGCCCTCGTACGTCACCGCCAGCTCGTCCTGCGCCTCACCCAGGTCCGGTGTCTGGACCGAGAACTTCACGTTGCCGCCCGAGAACGCGAGGCGAATGCGATGCGTCTGGTCACTCGCGACGACGCTCATGCGGCGCAGCGCCGCGGCCATCGCGGCCTTATCGACGGTCGCCTGCTTGTCGTTCTCGCGCGGGATCACCTGCTCGTAGTTCGGATACGGCCCTTCGATCAGCCGCGAAAAGACCAGCGTGCCGCCGGCGCGGAAGCCGATATGATTGTCACTCTTGGCGAGCTCGATCTCGGCATCGCCGGGATAGAGTCGGCGGACCTGCTCGAGCGCTTTGGGTGGAACGATCAGATCGGCGGTGGAGCCGCCAGTCGCGGGCACGTCCATCTTGGCGAGCCGGTGACCGTTCGTCGCCACCATGCGCATCCGGTCAGGACGCAGCTCCCAGAGGACGCCGTTGAGAATCGGCCGGCTCTCTTCGGTCGATGCCGCGAACGCGACGTGGCCGACCAGCTTGTGCACCACGCCGGCCGCCGCCTTCCACGCCTTCTCGAACTTCACCGCCGGGAACGAGGGGAATTCTTCGCGTGGCAGGCCGAGCAGTTTGAACTTCGAGCGTCCTGACTCGATCGAGACGCGTGCCTCGCCGGCGGCGGTTACACGCACCGGACCCGACGGCAGCTCGCGGGCGATGTCCACCAGCTTCTTCGCGGGTAGCGTCACCGCGCCATCCGCATCCACCTCGGCAGGGACCGTGGTGCTCACCGCGATGTCGAGATCCGTGCCGGAAAGGCGCAACCCGCCGCCCTGCTTCGAGGCCTCGACCAGGACGTTGGCCAGCACGGGTAGCGTGGTCTTGGCGGGAATGGCTGCCGCCACGGCGGCGAGGCCTTCCTGCAGCTGTTCTCGCGTGATCGTGAACTTCATGCCGGGCGCGTCTTCTCCAAATGGGGAAAGTCTTTACTACTGCTTCTCTATATAGAAATACTAGTAGTAGTAGTAGACACCGGGGATATGTGGGCGATGCCGCTAAAGCGCAACCAGTGCATCACCTGCAATCCGTCTCGCAATGTTGGCGCGCTGTTGGGACTGTTGGCGCTTTGCGGAAATCTGCGTCGTTGTCCCCACAACCCACATCCCACGATGTTTCCCACGCCGCCTTGTTAGTTACAATGCGGACAATTCCTGCCGTGCCATCTCCACACGCTCTTTGAACGTCCGGTCACGCATCATCTGTCGCTCCACTTTGTCCACGCTGTGAATCACCGTGGAGTGGTCCCGGCCGCCGAATGCCTGCCCGATCTCAACCAGCTGCATGCCCAGCATGTCGCGCGCCAGGTACATCGCCACCTGGCGGGGGATGGTGAGCGTCTTGGTCCGTGCCTTCGAGCGGAGCCCCTCGGGGGTCACGCCCCAGCGTCGCGCCACGACTTCCTGCACGCGGTCGATGCTGGGCGCCGACTGGCTGCCGCTCCCGTATCCGGCGCCTTCGTCACCTTGGCGGATCTTGTCGGAGAGCGCGTCGCGCGCCAGCTCGATGGTGACCTCGCGGTTCTTCAGCGACGCGAACAGCAGCAGCTTGATGATACAGCCCTCGAGCTCGCGCACGCTCGACCGGATGTGCTCGGCGATGAAGCGCAGCACGTCGTCCGGGATCGTGAGCTCGAGATGATCTTGCTCGGCCTTCTTCCGGAGAATGGCGATCCGGTGCTCGAGATCGGGATGTCCGATGTCCGCGACCATGCCCCACTCGAACCGCGAGATCAGCCGGTCCTCGAGCCCGGGAATTTCCTTGGGCGGCCGGTCCGAGGTCAGCACGATCTGTTTGTGGGCCTCGAACAGCGCGTTGAAGGTGTGGAAGAACTCCTCCTGCGTCATTTCCTTGCCTTCCAGGAAATGCACGTCGTCCACGAGGAGCAGATCCACGTCGTTGCGGTAGCGGCGCCGGAACTCGGACATGGTACGCGCGTGAATCGATTCGATCACGTCGTTGATGAACTGTTCGGCCCCGAAGTACTGCAGCCGGGTCTCGGGGTTTTTCTCGAGCACCGCGTGCGCGATGGCCTGCATCAGGTGCGTCTTGCCGAGTCCCGTCGCGCCGTAAATGAAGAGCGGGTTGTACGTCTTGCCCGGCGCCTCGGCGACGGCATGTGCCGCGGCCGCCGCGAGCTCGTTGGACTTGCCGATCACGAACGTCTGGAAACTGTAGCGTTCGTTGAGCGGTGTGGTCCCGATGTTGGTGGCTGTTGCGACGCCCGCGCTTTCACGCGGCGCGACGAAGAAATCCATTTGGGGGCGCCGCTGCCGGTCTTCCTGGACGCGGAAGACGACGGTCGTCGGCCTTCCCAACACGCGCTCGGCCACGCGCGCCAATAGCACCGCGTGTTTGGACTCGTTCCACTCCGCGGCGAACTGATCGGGTGCGCCGAGGATCAGGCGGCCCTCGTCGAGTGCGATGGGCTCCGATGGCTCGAGCCACGTGCGCACCGTCGCCTCGGGAAGTTCACGTCGAGCTTCGTCGAGGAGACGCTTCCAAGCTTCGTTGACCGATTGCTCCATTACGATTTTCTGATTTTAGGAAGGACGTCCAGCAAGGGCGGCCCGAAAGTACGGGCCCGATGTGGAAAAGTCAACCTTGACCGTCGCATCGCACGTCGGGTAACTTTCCCGGCCTTACACGAGGAATTTATGGGTCCGACATATCGGCCGCGGAATCGGCGGCGTATCAATAAGCATGGTTTCCGCGCGCGGATGAAAACCGTTTGGGGCCGCGCGACGTTATCCCGCCGGCGCAAGAAGGGTCGCAAGCGTCTCACCGTCCGTATTCCATCCAAACACCGGAGCCGGTAAACGCGCGAACGGTACCCGCGCCGCGTGCGCATCACGCGCGGCGCGGAGCTCACCGCCTGCTGGGAAGCGGGTGGGAGTCGCCGCCGTCGCACACCGCATCTCGATCTGGCCTGGCGTCACAGCACTTTGGGTCACGCGCGTCTTGGACTCATCGTCCCGCGACATCAGTCGACGGCTGTAGCGCGCAATCGGCTGCGTCGCCGGTTGCGTGAGATCCTGCGCCGCGACGTGCTGCGACACCTTCCCGCCGTCGATCTCGTGATTCGCGCGAAGCGCTCCGCCTACACCGCCTCGTTTGCAGTGCTGCGCGCCGAATTGACGGGAGCGGTGGAGACGCTGACGTGACGCTGCAACGACTGCCGCGTCTGGCCGTAATGACTCTCATTCGCGGCTACCAGCTCACGCTGTCGCATCTGATGCTCACGCAATGCCGGTTCGAGCCGTCGTGCTCGCGCTACACGTACGAAGCAGTCGAGCGCTATGGAGCGCTGAAAGGCAGCTGGCTTGGAATCCGACGCATCCTCAAGTGTCATCCGTTCCACGCGGGCGGATATGATCCCGTTCCGTGACATGGCAGCGAGACACCGGGCGTAGCCGTGGATAAACGCAATCTGCTGATCGCGTTCGTGCTCATGATGATCGTGGCCGTCGCGCCATCGCTCATCTGGCCGCCCAAGAAGCCGGTCGGACGGCCGGACGGCCGGACGGCCGACTCCGCGCAGGTTACGCCCAGGGTCGCGGACTCGAACGTCACCGCCGCTGCGCCGTCCGGCCGTCCGGCCGTCCGACCGTCCGTCGACACAGGTCGCGTCGTTTGGGTGACATCCCCTCTGTATCGCCTGGGCTTCAGCTCAAAGGGCGCCCGTCTCGTCTCCGCAGAGCTGGTGCAATACCAATCGTTTGCTCCGGGCGATTCCGGCAAGTCGGCGCAGCTCGTGACTCCGGGCGACGCGTTTCTGCGCCACCGCCTGGTCCTTCCGAGCGGCGACACCGTCTCGCTCGACGATTGGGATTTCCAGCCTAGCCCTGACGCGCCGGGGATCCTGGTAAATGCCGGGCAGGGCCCAAAGCCGTTGCGCTTCGAAGCCGAGAAGGCCGGCTCGCATGTGACGCTCGAGTACCGCTTCCTGCCCGAGGAGTATCGCTTCGAGGTGAACGGCTCGGTGACGGGACTGGGCAGCGGCGGCGCCATCCTGCTGCTCGACCTGGCCGATGGACTTCGTTCCGCCGAGAAGGATTCGGTGGATGACTATCGCCACTACTCCGTGGTGACGAAGGCGTCCAAGACCGAGCGCACCGACTTCTCCAGCATCAAGCCGGGTGAGCGTGCCGTGCTCAACGGCCCGTTCGAGTGGGTCGGGGTGAAATCGAAGTACTTCTTCGTTGCCGCGCTCGCGTTGGAGGAAGGGCAGCCCACGTTTGCGGGCGCGATCGCGATCGGCGGTCCGCGCAGCGGCAAGCAGGCAACGCGCGCCACCGTGCTGGTCACGATGCCGGTGCAGCCTGCCGGCACGTTCCGGTACCAGGTGTTCACCGGTCCGCTCGATTCGCGTCACCTGGCGCGGCTCGGCCACGGTCTCGACGATGCCAATCCGTACGGCGGCATCTTCCGGCCGATCATTCAGCCCGTGTCGCAGATCGTGCTCACGGTGCTGTTGTGGATGCACGAGCGCCTGAATCTGGCCTACGGCTGGGTGCTGATTCTCTTCGGCATCGTCGTCCGCATCCTGCTCTGGCCGCTCAACCAGAAGGCGATGGAGTCGGGCATCCGCATGCAGGCGGTCGCCCCGCTCATCAAGGAGACGCAGGACAAGTACAAGAACGAGCCTGAGCGGCTGCAGCGCGAGATGCTGCGCATCTACAAGGAGCACAAGGTCAATCCGCTCGGCGGCTGCCTGCCCATGCTGCTCCCGATGCCCGTGTTGCTCGCGCTGTTCTTCGTGTTCGCGAACACGATCGCGTTCCGCGGTGTGCCATTCCTGTGGCTGTCGGATTTGTCGCGCCCCGATCCGTTCAAGATCATTCCCATCCTGATGGGTCTGTCGATGTTCGTGCTGTCCAAGGTCGGCCAGATCGGTGTGCCGCCGAACCCGCAGACCAAGATGATGGTCTACTTCATGCCGATCGTCATGACGCTCTTGTTCCTGAACTTTGCGTCGGGCTTGAACCTCTACTACGCGGCACAGAATCTCTTCAGCATTCCGCAGCAATACATGATCGCGAAGCGCCGCCTGCGCGAAGCGCCTGTGTCGACTCCCAAGCCTCCGCCAAAGACCTAGACTGCTCTCCGACCCCATCGTCGCGCTGGCGACGCCGCCGGGTCGCGGAGCGCTTGCCCTGATTCGCCTGTCGGGCGCCGGATCGTTCGCCATTGCCGCCCGCTGCCTCGAACCGTTTCATCCGACACCGCCGCGCACCGTGTTCCGCGCGCGACTGTCACATCCCGACTCCCGCGAGCCGGTAGACGACTGTCTGGCCGCCTGTTTCCCGGCTCCGCATTCCTACACGGGCGACGACCTCGTCGAGATCTCGACGCACGGCGGCCTGGTGGTACCGGCCGCGGCACTCGCCGCATTCGCCGCCGCCGGGGCGCGCCCAGCGCAGCCGGGCGAGTTCACCCGTCGCGCCGTGCTCAACGGCAAGATGGACTTGCTCCAGGCCGAGGCCACCGCGGATCTCATCGATGCGGGATCGCCGGCGCAGCGGCGCCGGGCGCTGCACCAGCTCGAGCGTGGCCTGTCCGACCGCCTTGTCGCACTCCGCAGCGAAATCCTCGAGCTCGAGGCGCTGATCGCGTACGACATAGACTTTCCGGAGGAGGATGAGGGCCCCGTGTCACCGCAACGCGTGCGTGGTGCGTGGGAGGTGGTGCGTGGGCGTGTCGCCGATCTGCTTCGCACCGCCCCCGAAGGCGAGCGGCTGCGCGAAGGCGCGTTGCTGGTAATTGCGGGGCGACCGAACGCGGGCAAGTCGTCGCTCTTCAACGCACTGCTCGGCACGGAGCGCGCGATCGTCACCGAAATTCCGGGCACGACGCGCGACGCGATCGAAGCCTACACCGTGATCGAGGGCTTCCCGTTTCGGATTGTCGATACAGCAGGCTTGCGCGACTCGGGCGAGCGCATCGAGCAGCTCGGCATCGAGGTCAGCAAGAAGTACCTCGCCGCGGCCGATCTGGTGCTTTTTTGCGAAGAGCGCGACGACCCGTCGCGGGCCGCGTTCCTTGCGCAGGTTAGCGCTCCCGTCGTGGTCGTTCGCACGAAAGCCGACGTGACGGGCGACGGCGTGTCCGCGGTTACGGGGCGAGGCTTGCCCGAGCTGCGCCGCCGGCTTGCAGAAGTCGCGTTCGGCAAACTGCTCGCGCTGGGTGACGTCGAGCCCGTCGTCACGCGCGCGCGGCATCGGAGCGCGTTGGAGCGGGCCCTCGTCGAGCTGGATGCGTTTTGGACGGCGCGCACGGGCGGCGTGGATGCAGCCGCGACGGCGACCCATCTCCGCGCGGCGGTGCTGGCGCTCGACGAGCTGATTGGCGCGGTTACGCCAGAGGATGTACTCGACCGCGTGTTCGCGGCATTTTGCGTGGGGAAGTGAGCGCTTCGATCATCGTGCGCGCCTTCGCGAGCGTTTCCTCGTACTCCGCGGCCGGCTCGGAATCCCATACGATCCCGGCGCCCGCGTGAAAGGTCGCGCTCCCATCCCGTAGCACGATCGTCCGGATCGGAATATTGAAGTCCATCGCGCCGGTGGCAGAGACGTAGCCGATCGCCCCGCAGTAGAGGCCACGCGGCGCCCGCTCCAGTTCCGCGATGATCTGCATGGCACGAATCTTCGGCGCACCCGTCACCGATCCGCCGGGGAACGCCGCGCGCAACAAGTCGAACGCGTCGGCTCCATCCCTCAGCTCACCCGTTACCGTCGAGACCAGATGGTGGACCGTGGGGTGCGCCTCGAGCGCGAACAGCTTCGGGACGCGCACTGATCCTGGGCGGCAGACTTTTCCGAGATCGTTGCGCAGCAGATCCACGATCATGACGTTCTCGGCGCGGTCCTTTTCGCTCTCCAGGAGCTCGCGCGCCAACCCGGCGTCCGTGACCGCGGTCGTCCCGCGCGGACGCGTTCCCTTGATGGGCCGCGCTTCCGCCGCGCGCGTCATGGCGTCGAGTCGCAGGAACCGCTCCGGCGAGATGCTCGCGACCTGGGCGCCACCGTACTCGAGATAGGCGCCGAAGGGGGCGGGGTTGCGGGCGCGCAAGCGGCGATACAGCGCGAGCGCGGAGCCCACGAACGGCGCGTGAAAGCGCTGCGAGAGGTTGACCTGATAGACGTCGCCCGCGGCGATGTACTCACGAATGCGCGCGACGCCGGCCTCGAACTCAGCGCGCGACACGTTGGAACGCGGCTGCTCGGGCGTCGGGGCGGGATGATCCGGAATGGCGGGCGGCTGGGCCAGGAGCCGGTCGCGGACCCAGGCCGTGCGTGCGGCTGACCGCTCCCCGTTGCCGGTCGTGATGAGCCAGGCCTTCGCCTCCAGATGATCCCACGCGATCACCCAGTCGTAGAGGGCGAGCGCGACGTCCGGCAGGTCTGGCGTCAGCCGGTCCGCGGGTGGCCGGACGACCTGCTCCTGCTCGGCACCCCAGTCGTAGCCGATGTAGCCGGCAATGCCGCCCTGGAACGGTGGTAGGCCGGCGACTGGCGGATGCCGGTGGGTGCGCAACATGTCGCGCGCCGCTTCCGGTGTGCGCGCGACGGCGACCGGGTCGGCGGCGAGGAACGAGTACCGGCTCAGCGCGCCTTGCGCCGAGCTATCGAGAAACAGGAGGTAAGGGAGTCCGCTGAAACGAACGCAGGTGCCGAAAGGGTCGGGAGCGGGAACGAGTGGTAGAACGTGCGTCACGATCCCACGAACTTCTTCGTCGTCCCGCGCAGCGCACTGCCGGCCGGCGGCCGCCAGAGCGCGGTCTGCTCGATCACCTTTGCGAGCTCCATGTCGCTCGCCGTGACGCCGCCGGCGCTGTGCGTCCAGAGCTTCACCTGCACCTTCCCCCAGCTCACGGCGAGATCGGGATGATGGTCGGCAGCTTCGGCGAAGAACCCGATCGCGTTGACGAGCATCAGGGTCGTGGGCCAGCCATCGGTCTGGTACTCGCGCACGATGGCGCCATCGTCGAGCCGCCACCCGGGCAGGCTCTTCAAACGATCGCCGATTTCGGCGGGCGAAAGCTTAGTCGAGGGTTTCACGGTAGCTCGCTGACTGGCCGAAGTTCTCCTCCACCTCCACCTCGATCGCTGTGAGGTGCACGGAGCCGAGCTCGGCGCGGACGCGGCCGGCGAGATACTGCGACAGCATCTCGACGGTCGTATTCGGGATGGGCAGGATCACGCAATCGCGTGCGGGGAAGACGTAGCGGGGCTGGCCATCAAATGCCACGCGCACGCTGCCGTTCTCCTCGACGATCGTGAGCTTGGGATTGTCGCGCGGCAAGAGGACGCGGTGATCGAGCTCGTCGGTGAGGCGCCGCATCAACTTCTTCACGGCGGCAAAATCGAGGACAAACCAGCTGTCCTTCTCGAGCCCGCCCTCCACAATGACGCCGGCGCGATAGTTATGGCCGTGCAGCGTTTCGCAGCGGTGGCCGGCGAAGGTAATGAAATGCGCCGCCGCGAAGACGAGGTCTTCCTTGGTGATCGCTACCTTGAATTCGCCGCGCGTCGCCATTCCGGTAATCTACTCGGGCGGACTCGCCTCGCCTGTCGACAGCCGCCACACCTCATCCGCCAGCCATTCCAGCCGCTGCTGGGCATAGTCGAGTTCCGCCGGCGTCATGGTCTTGGCGCGCCGAGCGATTTCCCGCGTATGGCTGAGGAGTTCGTCCAGGACCTCCCGCAGCGGCCGATTGTGGCGGCGCTCCGGGACACGCGACATCGGGGAAGCGGGCTTCTTGCCGCGGGGGCTCACGCCGTTTGGATACCCGAGGCCCGATCATCTGCCTGCCGCAGCTCTTCGACCGCGGCCCGTACCGTGGACGGGGCGCCATGCTCGGCGAAGTAATTCTCGACCAGGCGGAGACCGAGGTAATAGCCGGAGCGCTCGGGGAGCACCTTCCCTGCCAGCAGCCGGGCCGCCGGGCTCATGCCGCCGGACAGGTAGCGCAGCCGCAGACCCAGGCCCGTCGAGTCGAGGTCGGTGGCGGACGCCCGCCGCAGGAAGGCGTCGAGCTCGCGCAGCCGGCGGTATTGGCGGCGGTTGTAACCGAAGTACTCCCACGGCTCGAAGCCGGGCGCGACCGCCTGGGATGCGGCGATCGCGGCGCCCTCGTTGACGACGAGCTCGCGCAACGTCGCGCGCGAGCCGATTTCCCAGCTGTCGTAGTACCCGCCTCCACCCAACTCCCCGACGAGACGGCGCATCGCGGCGCGGCTCGAGGGAGAGGTGTACCGCAGCGCGTGGGCGACTTCATGCGCGATCCACAGCGGCAGCAGCTCGGGCGCGAGCCCCATGCCGTACGTCTGCGCGTTGGCGCGACCGGTGAAATGCTCCAGGCAGACGAACGCGATGCCGCGCCCGCCCACCACCAGCTCGCCGGCATTGGCGGCGCCGACGCCGACCATGAGGTAGAGGTCCACCGGACAATCGGCCTCGAGCATGTCGGTCGCGCGGCGCAGCGCGTCTTCGGCCACGGCGACCACATCCACGTCTTCGAGCAAACGTTTGAGATCGGCGCGCTCCGCACGCAGCGCCGTCGCGATGATCGGCTCGGCGTGGGGCGACTCCGGATCGAGCACATAATTCTGCCAATACGCGCTCAACACGGGACGATGGCGATCGAGATACTCGTGGTACGCCGCGGAGGGATCTGGCGCGGCCAGCGTTGCGAGGAACTCCGGAACGAGATTGACGAGCATTGCGCTGGTTGCCGCCCAATTTGGGAAGGCACTCAGCGGATATCAATGTCGCCTGTTATCGACTCTGACTTGACACTACGCCTTTGGTGGCGTACGCAACCGGCGGCTGATTTCGGTGAGAAACTTGCGCTCGGCCGGTGTCAGACTGTCGACGCCGCTCGCGATGATCTTGTCGAGCACGCGATCGATCTCGGCGTTGGCGCGGGCGTCGGGGTTACTGCGCGATTTCGGCGCTCGAGCGGAGGGAGGGATCGCCCCGCTGCGGCTGACACGCGGCGGCTGCGACACCAGCACACTCGATTCCGACCGTTGCCGCCCACTCCGCTCGCCGCGTGTCGCGCGCCAGTCCTGCCCTTTCAGAAAGAGCAGCGCAGTACCCACACCGCCGAGGTGGGCGAGGTGCGCGATGCCGTCAGTCACACCGAGCAGCGCGATCACGAGATCGAGCCCGACCAGGAACGTGACGAGCCATTTCGCCGGAATCGGATCCGGCAGCGGAAAGACGAACAGCGGATGATCGGGCCAGTACCAGGCGAACGCCACGGCGACGCCCAACACGGCGCCCGATGCGCCGAGTACCTGCGGGACCACCACGGCCTGCGTCAGTGGGAACGACGCGACCGCGCCACCGAGGCCGCACAGCAGGTAGAAGAGAATAAACAGTCGGCCGCCCATGTGTTCTTCCACGGATGAGCCGAACACGAACAGCATGAGCATGTTGAACGCGAGGTGCAGAATCCCCGCGTGCATGAACATGTACGTGATGAACGTCCAGGGTTGCTTCCAGGCGTCCAGGGGAGCAAACGCCAGTGCCTTCGTGAGCGTCCCGTCGACGAACAGCGTGTTCTGGACGAGAAACACGAGTAGGTTGGCGACGAGCAGTCGCCTCACCCATGGAGTCAAACCGTACATCCGCTGCGGGCCCATCGATTCTCCTACGTGTCCTTTAGGGCGTCTGGTTTTAATCCCCCCTATCAGGCCCTGTTGTTCCGGGCCAGGCTTGCGATACGGTCACACAGCTCGGGAAAGGGGATCCCCGCCGCCTGCGCGGCCTGAGGGAACAGACTTGTGCGGGTCATTCCCGGCAGGGAGTTCGCTTCAAGACAGAAGATGTCCCCCTCGGGACTCACCCGGAAGTCGATCCGTGAGTAGCCGCTGAGCTTCAAAGCGCGGTGCGCCATCAGCGCATACTCCTGCAATTGTCGGGCTAGCATCGTATCGATCTTCGCGGGGAAGGTCTCTTCCGACATTCCGGGTGTGTATTTCGTCACATAGTCGAACAACTCGTGCTTGGAAACGATCTCGCCGACAGGCAGCGGCACGTCTCCCAGGATGCCTACCGTCAGCTCACGACCCGCAATGAACTGTTCAGCCATCACCTCATCGTCATAGCGTTCCGCCAGTTTGACCGCATTGTCCAAGTCCTGGGCTTTCTTGACCAGGGTCAGTCCAACGGACGAGCCCTGCTTGGACGGTTTGACGATCACCGGCCACCCGAGCGCAGTGGTCACGTCTTCCGCCCCAACCGGGGCCATGAACCAGGCGGGCACCGGCACACCAGCCGCGCGGAACAACCGTTTGGACAGGTCCTTGTCCATCGCCAGCGCGCTGGCGAGCGGTCCGCTGCCCGTATACGGCACCCCGATCACGTCGAGCACGGCTTGCAGGGTGCCGCCTTCCAGGGCGCCACCGTGCACCGCGAGGAAGAGCACCTCGGCATTCCGCACCGCCTCGAGCTCACCAAGCTGCTCCGACAGCATCCGCCGCTCGCGTTCGGCCAAGGCGTCCACGCTCGGCGGTGTGAGGCCGACGTCGCCACCGAGCAGCTCACGCTCGCCGCGCTCGTCCAGGGGGCCGCCGGCGAGGTCTACGACCTGGACGTCGTGCTTGCGGCTGCGGAGCGCGGCGACGATCTGGGAGGCGCTTGCGAATGCGACGGCGCGCTCCGCCGTGGCGCCACCGGTGAGCACCGCGATTCGCATCAGCGGATGCCCGCCAGCTGGTGCAGCAGATCGTAGCGCGTGACGATGCCCATGACCTTGCCGTTGCGTCGCACCAGCGCGGCCGGCGTCGTGCGCGACAGCAGGGTGGTGAGCAGCGCGACGGGCGACTCGCTGTCTACGACCGGAAACGGCGGGTCCATGACGTCCCGTATCGCGCTGTCGAGAATCTTCGGCTGGCCGATCGCGCGGGCCATCAGCGCCTGCTCGGAAATGGCGCCCACGCCGTCAGCGCCGTCCAGCACGGGCAGCTGGGACACGTTGTAAGTCGACATGAGATTGAGCGCCTGGCGCACGGACGCCTCGGGCGCCACATGGATCAGCGCCGGCGCGTCGCCCGTCTTAGCGGCCACGAGCCGGCCCACCGTCAGCCGCTCGTCGTCGATCAACTGGTTCTCGCGCAGCCATTCCTCGTTGTAGACCTTGCTGAGGTACCGCTCGCCGGTATCCGCGAGCACGGTGACGACGAGCGCCTTGGGATCGTCGATCTGGCGCGCTACGTCCAGCGCCGCGACGACATTGACGCCCGTCGATCCGCCCACGAACAGCCCCTCTTCCCTGGACAGGCGGCGTGCCATCTGCATCGCGTCCTTGTCGCTCACGACCACCCATTCGTCGATGACGTCCCAGTGCAGCGACGTCGGAATCTTGTCGCCGCCGATACCTTCGACTTTGTATGGCGCCCCATCGTGCTGCTGGCGGGTCTTCGCGTAGTCCGTATAGATCGATCCGACGGGATCGCCCGCGACGACACGAATCTTGGGGTTCTGCTCTTTCAGGTATTTCCCGGCGCCGCTCACGGTACCACCGGTACCCGGTGCGCAGACGAAATGCGTGACCTTGCCCTCGGTCTGCTCCCAGATCTCCGGTCCCGTCGTGTGATAGTGCACGTCGGGGTTCACCGGGTTGTAGTGCTGGTCGGCGAAAATCGCGTTCTCGTGCGCCGCCGCGATGGCGCGGCCTTTCATGATGTAGTTGTCGGGGTGGTCGGGCGGCACGGCGGTGGGGGTGATGATGACCTCGGCACCAAGGGCGCGCAGCAGCCGAGCCTTCTCCTGCGACATCTTGTCCGGCATGGTGAAGATGCAGCGGTAGCCTTTCACCGCCGCCGCGAGCGCCAACCCCACGCCGGTATTGCCCGACGTCGCTTCGACGATCAAACCGCCGGGCTTGAGTTTCCCCGCGCGCTCCGCCGCCTCGATCATCGCCAGTCCGATGCGGTCCTTGACCGACCCACCGGGATTGAAGAACTCCGCCTTCGCAAATACCGGCGTGCGGATCCCGCGCGCGACCTTGTTGATCCGGATCAGTGGGGTCCAGCCGATCGTCTCGAGGACGTTGGCGTACGGCTTAATGTGCTGTGGCACTCGTGTCCGGGCGCGCCTTGGTGGTATCCGCAGGTGGATGGGTGGTATCGGCTGGCGCGGGGCGAACCCGAGTCGTATCTGCCCGCGTGGTGTCGGGCTGGACGACCGGCGGACGGGGTCTGGGTCTCGCGGGTGGCGCGGGGGGCGGCGTCGGCGCGAGGGTCGGTGGCAGCGTCACGGTGCCCGTGCGCGTCGTACCCACCTGGCGGAATTCCACGGGCTGCAGGAACGCGGTCGCCACCGCGACGCCGTGCCGCTTCGCTGGCGCAAACCGCAGCGCCGTCGAGCCGGCGAGCGCGGCTGAGTCGAGCACCGGATAGCCGCTCGGTTCCGCAACACGCGTGGATTCCGGGATGAGCTTGCCGGTGGAATCGACGAACAGCCGCAGCGTCACGTCGCCTTCGACTTTCCGATCGAACAGCGCCGCCGGATACGCGATTGGGGCGTCGGGATTGAGCGCGACCGGCGCTTCCGACTCGGGTGGCGGCGCGGCCTGGCTCGTCTGCCCATCGGGCTGCCGCGATCCGCCGCGGCAGGCCGTCAGTCCGAACGCCACGAGCAACAGCGATCGCACGTCAGGAGCCTCCATCTTTGCGGCGCTTTTGCCACGTCGCGAGCCGATTCAGGGCGTCGAGCGGCGACAGCGAGTTGACGTCGAGGCCGTCGAGCTCAAGAAGCAGGGGATCGGGGCTCGGGGTTGGGGCCTGGCCGAATAACCCGAGCTGACTCGCATCGAGTGGTGCGGGAGCCGGTTGCTTTGCGACATGATGCCCGGCTTCGAGCAGCTTGAGCACCTGCCACGCTCGCGTGACGACCGGGGCGGGCAGCCCCGCGAGCCGGCCGACGTGAATTCCATAGGAGCGGTCGGCGCCGCCCGGCTCGAGCCGGTGCAGGAATACGATTTCCTCGCCGACCTCACGCACCGCGACGTTGAAGTTGCGGACGTGCTCGAGCTCCTCGGTGAGCTGGGTCAGCTCGTGATAGTGAGTCGCAAAGATCGTTTTGCATCCGATGCTGTTGTGCAGGCATTCGGTGACGGCCCACGCGATCGCCACGCCGTCGTAGGTCGACGTGCCACGGCCGATCTCATCGAGCAGCACCAGGCTGCGCGCGGTCGCCGCATGCAGGATCGCGCTCGTCTCGCTCATCTCGACCATGAACGTCGATTGGCCGCGCACCAGGTTGTCGGACGCGCCGACCCGGGTGAAGAGGCGATCGACGACGCCGATGCTGGCGCGGCGGCAGGGGACGAACGAACCGATCTGCGCGAGCACGACGCAGAGGCCAACCTGGCGGAGCAGCGTGGACTTTCCGGCCATGTTGGGCCCGGTGAGCAGCACGACGCGGCCCGCCTCGTCGAGCGTCACGTCGTTGGGAATGAACGCCTCGCGCGCCATCATCCGCTCCACGACCGGATGCCGGCTGCCCTCGAGCTGCAGCGCGAAGTCGCTCGTCACCTCCGGCCGCACGTACCGCTCGCGCTCGGCGACGTCGGCCAGTGCGGCCCATGCGTCGAGCCGAGCCAGGAGACTTGCCGTCGTCTGGACGCGGGTGACGACGCCCGCGACGCGCCGCCGCAGCTGGTCCAACACGTCTGCCTCACGCGCGGCGATGCGCTCCTCGGCGCCGAGGACTTTGGCTTCGTACTCTTTCAAGTCGGGCGTGACGTAGCGCTCTGCACCGGTCAGGGTCTGGCGCCGCTCGTAATCGGGCGGGATGCGGTCGCGATGGGTGTGGGTGACCTCGATGTAATACCCGAAGACTTTGTTGAATCCGACCTTGAGCGACGCAATGCCGGTGCGCTCCCGCTCGCGCGCCTGCAGCTGGGCGATGTACTGCTTGCCGCCGTCGCGTGTCGCCTTCAGATCGTCGAGATCGCGGTCATATCCGGGTTTGATCGCATCCCCGTCATCGAGCTGCGCCGGCGGGTGTTCGACGAGCGCGCGCGACAGCTCCTCGCCGATGTCGGTGAGCAGGTCGAGCTCGTGCGCCGTCGCTTCGAGCAAGGCAGAGCGCTCGCGGCCGTCGAACCCGTCGACTGCCCCGGCAACGTCTGGCAGCCGCAGGATCGAGTCGCGGAGCGCGCCCATCTCGCGCGGCGTCGCCCGGCCCAGGGCTGCCCGTCCCGCCAGCCGCTCGAGATCGCGCACCCCGTCGAGTGCCTCGCGCAGGCGCGCGCGGCCGCGGCCATCGCCGACGAGCACCTGGACGGCGTCGAGTCGCGCGTTGATCGCGGCGGGGTCCACCAGCGGCGCCAACAGCCAGCGGCGCAGCAACCGGCCGCCCATCGGGGTCAGCGTGCGATCGATGACGCCCAGCAGCGTCGCGGCGTCGGCGTCTGCGCCGCCTCCGGAACGCAGCGGCTCGACGAGCTCGAGATTGCGGCGCGTCATCTCGTCGAGCGGCAGCACGTCGCCGCGCCGCACGATCGTGGGGTGTGCCAGGTGCGGCAGGCCGCCCGGCTTCAGCTCGCGCGCGTAGCGCAGCAGCGCGCCGGCGGCGCCGATCGCCGGGCCGTCGTCGACACCAACGCCCAGCCCATCCAGCGAGGCGATGCCGTACGTGCGCGTCAGATCTTCACGCGCGAGCTCGGGGTCGAATTCCCACGCTTCGCGCACCGTGACCGTCGCCCGCGGCGAGGTAACCGCTGTTTCCGCGGGCAACACGAGCTCTCGCGCCTCGTAGCGGGCGAGTGCGGTGTCGATCTCCGCAGTGGGTACGACTTCGAGAATCAGCTCGCCGGTGGTGATATCGAGGGTAGCGAGCCCCGCGACTGTGCCGCGGGGATCCACCGCCACAACGTAGTTATTGCGATTCCTCACGAGCCAGTCGTCGGTCAGCACCGTGCCGGGCGTGACCGTCTCGACCACCGCTCTGCGGACAACGCCCTTGGCCAGTTTGGGATCTTCGATCTGCTCACAGATCGCGACGCGGTGGCCCTTGGCGATCAGCCGCCGCAGGTACTCCGTGGCGGCCTTCACGGGGACGCCTGCGAGTGGGATTTCTGCTGCGGCGCCGTTATTCCGCGAGGTAAGCGTCAGCCCCAGCTCGCGCGCGGCGAGCTTGGCATCGTCCTCGAACATCTCGTAGAAGTCGCCCATCCGAAAAAACAGGATGGTCTGCGGGTGACGGGCTTTGATGTCACGATACTGCTGCATCAGTGGCGTTTCGGTCACTGCTGTCACGGCTCATCCACCACGAAGGGCTGCCCGCCGACCCTTTGCTTCAGGCGTGTCTGCGCGCGCTGCGCTTCCTCGCGCGTGGCGTAGCGGCCGACGCGGACTTTGAAGAAGCCGGTCGAATCCCGCACGACGCGCGCTTCGAACCCCATCACCTTCAGGCGCGTGAGCATGTCATCGACTTGCGCGGCACTCTTCACGGCGAGCACCTGCACCGCGTAGGCGCGTGACGCCGCCGGAGGCTGAACCTTCGCGCCGGTATCAGTAGGTGGCGCCGTCGTTGTGTTGGTCGTTGTCGCAGTCGCCGGAGGGCTGCAGCGCGCCGCGTAGAAGCTGACCTGATTCTTGAATTCGACGTCGTCACCCGCGCCGTCCTGCGCTTGCCGGATCAGCTCACACCCGCGCGCCTCGTTTTTCAGCTCGAAGTACGCGCGGCCACCGTAGAAGCTCGCGCGCGGCCGCAGCGGCGAGTCCGGGTAATCACGATTCAATCGTTCGGCGGCCTGGACGGTTTGCGCGGGATCGTGTTGGGCGAAGTAGAGCTGCGTGAGCAGCAGGAGCGCGTCATCGGCCCACGGACCGGCGCCGTATTCCACGACGATGCGATTGAGATTGGAGGCCACCGTCGGCGCATCCGGCGCCATCTTCGCGGCCGCGAGGAGTGCTTGCGGAAACACCGAATCGCCGGGCGAGAGCGTCGCGAGCAACCGGCGCACGATGGCGCGGCCGGAATCGACCTGGCCCGACTGCGCCAAACGGAGCGCTTCGATGAGGCGAGCGTCTGTCTGGGCGGAAAGAGGGAATGTTGGAATGATGGAAAGAAGTACGACAAACACTCCTACATTCCATCGTTCCATCATTCCGAGTTTCAAGCCGCCTCCCGATTCAGCTTCGCGAATCCCAGGACCAATTGCGTGATGATCCCTCGGTCGTCGCTCACGGTTGCCGTCTTCAATGCGTTATCGGCCGCGAGCGCGGCGCGGAGGGCCCGGCCCAGCTCACGGGTGGTCCAGAGTCCGCTCCACGCGGTCCAGCGAGCAGCTTCCTCTTTATAGCTGCGCATACCATACGGACGGACGCTCTGCATCTGCCGGTAGATCGTGTCCGGCAAGCGCGCCGGATGGACTCCCCGATCGCGCTCGGCCCGCGCCAGCGCGGTCCCCACCAAGTGGGTTCCCAGCAGAGACAAGATTTTGACGCCGCTCATTCCCGCCTGCTCGAGCACGGGCTCGACGAGCTGGGCCGCGCGCGCCACTCGACGCTCCAGCGCCGCTTCCACGAAATCGAATACCGTTTCGTCGCGACGCACACCCACCAGGTTGGACACATCATCGGCCGTTACCAGGCGACCGCCGGCTCCAGCGGTCAGCGATGCCAGCTTCTCGAGCTCGCGGCTGAGCGTACTCAGATCGTTGCCCACCGCCTTGAGAAGGAGCTCGGTGGCGTCCGCAGCCAGGGTGAGCGCCAACGTCGACGCGTGGTGCTGCACCCAGCGCGGCACGCGCTCCGCTGCAAGCGCGTCCAATGCCACGGAGGTCGATGCCCGGACAAAATCGGCATCGGGCTCCTCGCCCGCTGCGACGACGAGCACAAGCAATGTGGTCGGATTGGGCGATGCCAGGTACCGCACCACCTCGTCGCGCAACTTGGTCTTGCGCTTGCCGAGCTGTTCCACGCCGCGAATCACCACGGCGCGCCGCTCGGCCAGCATCGGTGGTGTATTCACCAGGGCGTGAAACGCTTCGGGCGTCAGATCGGGGGCGAACCGAACGTCGAGATTGAAGTCCCGGCTGGACCCCACGGTCCGGTCCACAAGGGCGCGGATCGCCTCGTCCTTGAGAACATCTTCGTCACCGTGCAGCAGATAGACGAGTTCGGGGAGGGGAGCGCCCTTCTTTAGACCGCGAAGGAGTGCATCGAGGGTGACCGCCGCCATCCAGCGAAGTTAGCCGAACAGCTGCTTTAGCGCGACGCCGATGCAGGTTGGAAGAACGTGGTGCCGTACGGATACGGATTCCCGCTGACGACACGAGCGCGGGGGTCCTGGAATGAGACGAACGGCAGCCCGGCGCTGGCCACTGGGTTTGGAAACGCGACCGGCGGCAAGAGCGGCGCGCGCACGATCTGCGGCCGTTGGGCGAGCTCGACGACAAAGAGCGCAACCGCAGCGATCAGGAGCATCGTTGCCGACACACGAGCCTGTGCGGGCAGCCGGGGAACTCGCCGGCGCTCGACCGCGATGCGGGCGTCGAGGCGTTGGCGAAAATCCGGTGATGGGGAAATGGGCGAAGCGGCGTGCAACGCGTTGATCGCCTCATGAATCGTGGCGTCGTAGCGACGACACGTTGAGCAGTGGGCCAGGTGTCGTGCAAAGCGACGCAGCTCCCAGGAGGACGTGATTAACCCGTCCCGGAATTCGCTATGCCGCTCGAGAAACTCCCTGCAAAGCATGGGAGAAATGTACCACGCCGGCCACGGAGTGTTCCGCGACCGGGGTGGAAACAGGTCAAGTTGTAGCTAAACGAGGACGGGGCCGATGAGCTGGGCGAAGCTGTTGCGAGCCCGATTCAGCCGGCTCTTCACGGTCCCCAGATTGCACCCGGTGATTTCGGCGATCTCCTGGTAGCTCTTCCCTTCGAGCTCCCGCAGCACGAATACCTCACGGTGGTGCTCCGGCAGCCGCTGGACGCACTGGTCCACGGCGTCTTTCAGGAACCGCTTGCGATACAGATCGTCGGGCCGCGCCGTGGTGTCCTCGAACTGCAGCGGCCGATGATCCGCTTCCCAGTTTTTCTTGATGGTCTGGAACAGCACCAGGGGGTTACGGCTGCGGTTGCGCAGCTCGTTTTTCGCGAGGTTCGACGCGATCGTGTAGATCCACGTCGAGAACTTCTTGGTCTGATCGAAGCGGTGGAGATGGCGGAAGACCCGGATAAACACTTCCTGCACGAGATCCTCAGCACGCTCGCGGTCGCCGATCGTCCGGTTTACGAAATTGAGGAGCCGAGTCTGGTAGCGGTCCACCAGGGTGCCGAACGCCTGCGGCTCACCGGCGAGGTGGCGCATGACGACCTGTCCATCATCCAGCTCGTGCAGCCATTCACGCTGCAGCGCGCGCTGGGGGTCGACGGCGGGGGTGGGACGCTTGAGTGTGGTCCGCATAGCTACCCTTGCGTTTCGAACGGGAACACGGAAAACCCTGCGCTGATTCGCCTTATGAGGACTTGGCACAAACTGTGCCTCCCAGGCTAGGGGAGTAACTCCTTACAGGGTAACCAGTTGCGATTCGCAGCGGGCTGCGAAAGGGGAATATTGTCCCAGCCTGGGGACGACGCAATTCCACATTTGATCTAGATCCGAAGGACGGAGCGGACTAATGCGCCAGAACGAAACCAGCCACAAAAAGCAGCGCCAATGCGGTTTTTGCGTCTGAAATCACGCCGCTGCGGATGAGCTCGAGCGCCTCCGAGAGCGGCTTTTGCACCACTTCGATGAATTCGTCCGGCTCGCGGGCGTGTTTGTCCGCAGTCAGGTCGGCTGCCCAAAAAAGGTGAATGCGCTCGTCCGTGAATCCAGGCGTCGTCCATATAGTAGTAAGACGTTCGACCCGCGCGGCTTTCACACCTGCCTCTTCGAGCAACTCCCGTTGCGCACATACCCGCGGATCCTCTCCAGGATTCAGCCGGCCCGCCGGGATTTCGATCAGCGTCCCATTGGTGGCGTACCGGTACTGTTGAATCAGCAGGACAATCGGATCGTCACCACGCGGATCCGACGCAAACGGCACCACGGCGGCGGCACCCGGGTGGCGGATGATCTCGAGCTCTCCCGTGGAGCCATCGGGAAAGCGCACCGTGTCCGCGTCCAAGTTTATGACCCGTCCGGTGTGGATTCGTTTACGCTCGAGTTTCACAGTGTCCCTTGCGGTGGTTCAGCGCTGGAACAGCCACGTGTAGGGCACCTTGAACCCTTCGGCGAACAGGTACCCGGCGTTGCGCCGCACGTTGGCATGAATGGGCGAGCCTGCCGCCGGCGAGGTGTAGGGCGTCAGCCCGAGGCGTCTCGCAATGATCTGCAACCGCAGCATGTGAAAGCCGTCGCTGACCAGCAGGACGCGGCGGCTCTCTCGGCCATCGAACCAGCGCTTGACCTGATCGATCGATGTGAAGGTGTCGTGTCCGCCGACGAGGGGAAGCACTGCGTTGTCAGGGATGCCGAGTCGGACGAGATAGTCGCGCCCGACGTTGGCTTCATTGAGCGAGTCGCGGACGCCGACGCCTCCCGTGACCAGCACCGTCGGCGCCAGGCCGCGCTGGTAGAGTGTCGCGGCGTGATCGAGTCGGGCGCGAAAAACGGGGGAAGGCCGGCCGTTGTACTGCGCGGCACCGAGCACCACGATGGCGTCGGCGCCGGTGGCCTCGTCATGCGCGGCCTGGATCGCGACCGTCACGACCACCGCCGCCCAGCCGAGGGCGAGCAGGACGACTGCTAGGAGGATCCCGCCAAGGGCACGCCGTCCGGTCCAGAAGGGCATGCCACAAGATACTCAGGGCCTGGTCAGCAACTCCTCAAACAACGAGAGCGCGCGGGGATCGTCCGACTGCCCCAGCCAGAAGATCGCCTTGCGCCGCAGGTCGGGGTCCTTGTTCTCCTTGGCGATGCGGATAAGCGCCGGCACCCCTTCGTCGCGCGGTCGCTGCGACAAGGCAAATACCGCGCTCTCGCGCACCTCGTGATCCGCATTGCCGTCATCGACCAGGTCGGTCAGCCCGCGCGTCGCGGCATCGCCGGCCGCCTGCCCCAGCCAGAAGACGGCCGAGCGCCGCACCTTCCGCGACACGTTGTCCGCCTTCGCGACCTTGAGGAGGTCGGGCCAGATCGTGACGCTATCGGCCAACACTGCAGGGAAGATCGCCTTTTCCGACGCTCGGCTCTCATCCTTCAACGCGAGGGCGAGCAGATAGCTCGCGGCGTCCTTCGTGCCGACCGTGCCGAGGTCCGTGGCGGTGGTGTTGGGCCGCCATTCGCCACCGACGTAGACCCGCAGATCGGTGATCCGGCCGCTGCTCTTCGTCAGCGCCACGCGGACCGGGCCCGAGTCGCACGGCGCATCCCAGTCGTCGTGGTCGTCCCAATTCCCGTCGACCTGGCGGTTGTGGCAATTCCCCTTGTCGCAATCCCAGCTGATCATGTTGCGGCCGTTACCGTACACGCCCGGTCTAGCCGCGAAACTGAACCGTACGCTCCCATCTGGAGCCTTCGCGACGCGCTGCTCCACAGTCTGTGCGGCTGCGCTGCTCGCTAGCACGAGCAACCACGCACCACGCACGACGCACCACGCACGTGTTTTCATTGGTTGATCAGGTCCTGGAGGTATTTCGACGCGCGCGGGCTCCGCGACTGGCCGATCCAGAAGATCGCCTTTTTGCGGAGCTCACGGTCGGGATCGTTCTTCCCGATGTCGAACAGTTTGTCGAGCGCGGCGTCTTCCCGCCGCTGGGAGTACACGAAGATCAGCTGGTCCTTCATTTCCCGATCGCTCATGCTGTCGTACAGCTTGACCAGATCCGCGACATCGACGTTGTGTCCCTGTCCCGCCCAGAACAGCGCCTTCTTGCGGATTTCGATGTCTTCTTTCGGGTTCAACGCGATATCCATCAGCCAGCGGTAATTGTCGGCGCCGCCCATTTGCGAGAGGGAGAAGATGATCTTGTCCTTGAGATCGTCGTTCTCCACTTTGGCATACAAATCCTTGAGGAACTGCGCATTTTCGGGCGACCGACTCTGCCCGATCCAGAAGATCGCCTTCTCCCGCAGATCGATGTTGACATCACGACGCGCCGCGAAATCCCGGAGAACTGCGCCCGCGCGGGCGCTGCGATGCTGCGACAGCGCGAAGATCGCTTTTTCCTGGATCTCGGGAGGGGTCTTGGGATCGCGCAGGATCGAGTCGAGCGCGGCAACGGTTTCATCCCCCGGCACTTGCGACAGCCAGAACACCGCCTGCTCGCGCACTTCCTGATCGGGATCGTTGCGGACAATGTCGAGCAGAATTCGCGCCGTCTCGTCGGTGCGCTTCTGCGACAGGAGGAACACCGCCTTGCGCCGCAAGCACGTCGAGCCTTCGTCACGCCGCGCGAGCACCGACTTGAGCAGGGGAACGGCACGGTCCGGGTCCATCTGGAGCACGGCGTTCAGCGCCGCGAGGCGCATATCGTCGTCGTCGTCATCGCAGGACGCGCTGCGCCCGCCTCGCCGCCCGCTCGGGGCGGCGATGGCTGTCGTGGGACCTACCGGAGCCATTGCGGCCCCCGGCGCTCCGGGGGTCGTCGCGACGGTGGGCGCTGCGGTTTCGGCCTCGCGCGAAATGTCTTCGGCCGCATCGGAATCGCCGCGGCGAGCCAACTCCCCCTGGACCCGGCGCAGCAGCACGCGGGCATCGCGGCTCGTCGTGGCCTTCGGATAGCGGTCGGCCTGTGCGCGGAGCGCGGTCCGTGCGGCGCGCAGATTGTCGTCGGAGCCCGCCCGATACAGCGCGAACGCCTGCCAGTAGTAGGTGTCGGGAACGTACGTCGAGCGCGGGTAGCGATCGCGGATGCTGCCGAAGAGCTCCGCGGCGCGCGAGTACTGGTTGCTATTGAGCGCCTGCCGCGCAGCGCGATAGAGCGAATCCGCCACATCGGCCTGCGACTGGTCCGGCCACTTGGGCTCGCTGACCTCTTCGTCGTCATCGCCGTCCCAGTAGAAGACTGGCGCGGCAAACGCCACCGGCGCCGCGAACGCAACGGGGGCCACGGTCAGTGAGTACGCGGCCATCTGCAGATCGCTCGCCGCCATCGCAAGCACAGGCGCCTGCGCCGTGAGCG
>QHUZ01000020.1 GCA_003223395.1 Gemmatimonadota bacterium
GGACGAGAAATGACGCATCCCGCGTAATCGAACCGCACCGAGTCCGGGACGCCGTCGTTGTCCGCGTCGGTGACCGGCGTGGGACTCCTTGCCGGAATGCATTGCGTTGCCGTGCTCGAACCGGCCGGCGCGGACGCATCGACGGGCGCTGTCGCCATGGCGCCGTTCGAGCCATCCATCGTCGCCGTCCCGATCTCCCCGACGATATCCGCAACCACGGTCGTCGCGAGGCTCTCGGCCTGGGCTTGTGACAAGACGGACGTGGCGGGTGCGGTGCCCCCTTCGTTGTTACAGGCGGTAACGCCCACGACCGCGATGACGGCCGCTCCGAGCGCGAGGAGCGATGAGTGCAAGGTGCGCATGAATGTATCCTCCGTAGGTCACACGTCAGGTGCGAATCGCTGCGTCTGGGGTTTGGGACGCCTGGGGTCACGGCGTTGTTAAGCCGGCCGCAGCACCAATCCCCTCCATGCGGTGTACGATTTCGAAACCACCTGTCTTCGCGGAGGTGCCATGTTCCGCGCTCGCCTCGCCTTCGTTCTCATCGTAACCGCTGCAGCCTGCTACGACGCCGCTCGTCTCACCGCACCGCCCGAGGCGGACCGTAGCGCCTCACTCGGCGCGATCGTTCCGGCCGGCGGCTCGATCCAGGCCGCCATCGACGCCGCGGCGCCCGGCGCCGTCATCAGGATCAGCCCGGGCACCTACCACGAAGCCCTCACCATCGCCAAACCCCGGATCACGCTCATCGGACTCGGCAGCGTCGTGATCGAAAACCCCGGCGCCGCCGAGGACGGGATCACCGTGGGCGATGCGGGCGACGGCTTTGGCCTCGCGAATGTCACGGTGCGGGGCTTCGAAGAAAACGGCGTCCGCCTCGACCACGTGAACGGCTTTGTCCTGTTACACGTCCGGGCCGAGAACGATGGTGAGTACGGCCTGTTTCCGGTGTTCTCGTCGCACGGCGCAATCGTGAACTGCTCCGCGAGCGGGCACAGCGACACGGGGATCTACGTCGGCCAGTCGGAGTACGTCTCCATGCTCGGCAACGTCGCATCCGGGAATGTGAACGGGCTCGAGATCGAGAACTCCTCGCATATCCTGGCGGCGGGCAACGAGGCGTTCGACAACGTCGCCGGAATCCTGGTCGTGCTGCTGCCGGGACTCGACGTCAAGACGTCCGCCGATGTCCTCGTGGCGCGGAACCGGGTGCACGACAACAATCACGTCAACTTCGCGACGCCGGGCGAGATCGAGTCGTTCGTGCCGAGCGGCTCGGGGATCCTCGTTGTGGGAACGGATCGCACGACGGTGTCGGGCAACGTCGTCACGGGCAATCAGTTCACCGGTATCGCCGTCGGCAGCACGCTGCTGCTGGGCGCGCTCGCAGGGTTGCCGCACGAGGCGTTTGCCGACATCGAGCCGAATCCCGATGGCGCGCGCATCGCGGGCAATACGGTCACCGGCAACGGCGGCGCGTCGCCGATTCCGTTCCTGCCGGCGGTGGACTTGCTGTGGGATGGATCGGGGGTCGGGAATTGCTGGCAGCGGAATCGGTTCGCGACGAGCGTACCCGATCCGTTGCCCGCGTGCCGTTGATCCGCGCCTCAGGGCCGGCTCGGCACTTCGCTACGACCTGGCCTTGATCTCCCGCGCCAGCAACTTCCCACTGGCGTCGACGATGGCCTTCACCTCCACCGTCTCCCCGGTGTGCAGGTCGGCGAGTGTGATAGGCGACTCGACTGACCCCTCCCGCTCGATCTCCGTACTGGCGTCGACCATGACCACGCGGCCGCTCACCGTGATGTTGTCCGTGCCGATCGCATCGATCGTCCCGGTGAACTCGGCCTCGATTTCTTCATCTTCCTCGCGCTCGAACATGACCTCGGTCGCGCGGATGACCGGAGCCTCGCCACTGCCCGACACCAGGACGCCTTCCCCCTCGGCGTCGATGTCCGGCGCCGGGGTCGCGGCACAGGCCGTCTTCACGTCGGCCAGGCTCAGATGTCCATCATCGTGTTCGTCCTCGCCTTCGATCTGCGTGTGCTCATCGACCATCACCTGAGCGCCACTCTTCAAGAAGAAGGAGGAGGCGTCGATCGCCTTCGCGCAGTCCACCAGGCCTTCGAACTCCGCCTTCACGATGCCGGGATTCATGGCCTTCAGCTCGGTCTCGCTCGCAATCCCGACGGTTACGCCGAGCACCTTGAGGCAGCCGACGGGAGCGACGCCAAGCTTCGTCATCGTGCAGTCGCCGTTGCCGGTGGTGACGAGGTTTGCCTGGGTGACATTGATCTTGAGCTTTGGGTGCTCGACGTCGGGCTTGAGCTTGAGCTTGCTCGCGGGGAACGCGTCGGCCGGCCCGAGCGCGAGCGGACTCATTGTCGCGCGCTCGGCTCTGACGCCGAGGTTGACCGCCGGAGTCTGGCCTAGCGCCGCCTGGACGCGAGCGACGAATTGCTGGAACGTGAGGCTCATGTCGTCGCCGGTCTCGAACATGGTGCCGCTCGTGAACGTCACCCGAAAACCGGGAGCGAGGGTGAGCGTCCCATTGTCACCCGCGACGGTGAGCGCCGTGATCTCGCCGCGCACGGTTTCGTGGTCGTCGACTTCTTCGCGATCCTCGACGTTGACTTCACGCGCCACGAAGCCGGTCGGCGGGAGCTCGATCTCCGCTCGCGCTGCTCCGGTCGCGGGAAGGCCCTGCAGCTTGGTTTGCAAGTCGGGGAATGTGATTTGACGCGAGAACTGGGGGGGGGTGGCGCTCGGACCGCTGCCATCGCTGCACGCGGCCACTCCAATGGCGACGAACGCCACCAGACCGTAAAAATTGCGCATGAGCTGGTCTCCTTTGCGTGTCGAAATGCGACCCTCGTTGAGTTGGGTAAGCACGTCAGTGAGACCCGCATAGCACGTGCCTGGGTGAAGTCTCGTCGATCACGGAAGTTTGGGTCACATGACAAAGGCCGCGGATTTCTCCGCGGCCTTTACGATAGCTGGGCTGGTTGAGGGTAGGGGCGCAGCATGCTGCGCCCCTACATTTCACTGCGCTCCGGTCGCCGGGTTCGACAACTCCGTCACCACTGCGGCGAGCTTCTGTACCTTCGCCGCATCACTGGAGCCCGTCGCGTCCTGCCCCAGCGCGGTGGCCAGCAGCGTCAGCGCGTCGCGCCGCGCCTGGCCCTGACTCTTTTCGGCCCGCGACAGCTCCTGCCGCACCGCCTTCACCCGCTCGGCCGAGAGGCCGTTCGCGCGCTCGAGCTGATCGACGTACGCGCGCGCGACGACAAACGTCGCCGGCCACGTCATCTTGGGCTGATCCTGCGCGTTGAAGTAATCGAGGTGCACGAGCTTGGCGGCCGCGATCTCGTTGGCCGAGATCAGACCGCTCGGCGTGAGCTCCAGCACGTCGAGCCCGCGCCCGATCTCGGAGCTGTAGATGTGGCCGTTGTACCAGTACGCGGACCACGTCCCCGCGTTGCCCATCTGGGTCCCGTCGATCGGGCCGCGATCGAAGAACGCGATCTCCTTGGGATGCGCCGGATCGGTCCAGTCGAAGATCGAGATCCCGCCCTGATACCACGACTGCACCATGATGTCGCGCCCGGGAATCGGAATCAGGGACCCATTGTGCGCGACGCAGTTCTCGTTCGCCGTTTGCGGCGCGAGCATCTTGTAATAGCTCTGGAACTGCATCTGGCCGTTCTCGAGCGTGAACAGCGCGTCCGCGCCCCAGTGCGGGTTGTCGTAGTCGCGGCACTTGGGCTGCCCGCCGCCGCCCCACTCGTCCGTGAACAAGATTTGGGTGCCGGCGTTGTTGAACGTCGCGGAGTGCCAGTACGAGAAGTTCGAGTCGGACACCGCCCCGATGCGCCGCGGGTTTGCGGGGTCGCGGATGTCGAGCAGCAGCCCGTAGCCGCCGCAGGCGCCGCCTGCCAGTCCGATCGAGGGATAGACTGTGATGTCGTGGCACTGGTTCGGGCCGGTGCGCCGCCGCTGGTTCACCTGGAACAACCGGTCGAGGATACCCTGAAGGTTGTCGCGGAGCACCTGGCTGTCGGCCGCCGTCGCCGCGCCCGTGCCCCCCCGTGCCTTGACGATGCTGTCGAGCATCGGCGTCACGAACCGGTTGCTGACGACCCGCTCCTGGCCGAACAGCCGGGCGACGTACCCACCGTGTGCCCGCGCCGAATCCACCACGCGCTTGGCTTCGTCGATATCCTGCTGCATCTCGCCATGCTGCGGCGGCGGCGCGAGCGAATCGAAGATGCGCGGTGAGCTCACGATGGCGGCGGTCTGCGGCGCGGCGAGCGGCACCTTGATGACTTCGATGCGGAACAGCGAGCTGTTCGGGTTCGAATCGGGCGACTGCCGCACGCAGCCCGGCAGCTCCGTCGGCGACCGGACCGGCGCCGAGCCGGAGACGTAGACGTAGACGTTGCTCGAGTCGTTGGGATCGATCACGACGGTGTGAGTGTGCGAGCCGCGGCACGTCTGCACGTTCGCCAAGTACGTCGGATTGCTGATATCCGAGATGTCGAAGATGCGGATGCCGCGCAGCCGGTCATGCGACACCGAGTCGTGCACCCCGGCGCCGCTGCAGTCGAGCCGCCCGCCGGTGCCCTCACCAGAGACGAACAGCAGGTTCCTGAACACCGACACGTCGCTCTGCGACGCGGGGCAGTAGTACAACTTCTTGAGCGTCGGATGCGCGGGGTTCGAGATGTCCCAGACCTGGTAGCCGTCGTAGTTGCCCTGGATCGCGTAGTTCTTATAGAACGCGAGATCGGAATTGGTCGAGCTATCGAACGGGGACGGCGACGGGTTGTTCGAAACGAGCCGCATGTTCCACTGTGCCTGGCCGGCGTCGTAGCGCCCGGCCTTCAGGCCCACGCGCGGGTCGGGCGACGGTGCGACGGTCGAATTATAAACGCCACCCGAGGAGGCGCAGGCGGTGAGGGACGCGACGGCGACAGCATGGACCAACGCATGAAACGATTTCATTGCCAATCCTATTTGGGTGTGGTTGGGGCGAAGATGTCGGCGACGAGCATCCGCTGCATCCGCTCGATTTCGCTCGTCTGATCGGCGTAGACGCTGCTGGCCATCTTGTAGACCGGCTCCTCTTCACCGTCGCCCGCTGCAAACAGTTGATTCACCATCGTGATCGCGCCCTGGTGATGCTGGATCATCAACCGCAGGAACAACGCATCGAAGTCCGGCCCGCGCGCCCGGTCGAGTTGGGCCAACTGGTCGGCGGACAGCATCCCCGGCATCATGTGCGTCGCATCCATCTCCGACATCATCATGTGCGCGGGGTCGGGGCGCGGCACGGCTTCGCGGCGGGTGGCGAGCCAGCGCGACAGCAGGGCGATCTCGTCCGTCTGAGCGGCCACGATGCGCTCGCACAGCGTGCGCACGGACGGCTCGGCGTCGTGCGATGCCGCCCACCCCGCGATCAGGATCGCCTGCGCGTGATGGTAGATCATGCCCGACATGAAGTGCACGTCTGCGGGCGTGTAGCCACGGCGAGCGCTGTCGCCGACGGGAGGGGGGAACGCCTGAGCGCGAGCGGAGGAGACAGCGGCGGCGCAAGCCGCCGCGAGCAGCCATGGGATAAGGCGCCTCATGCTCCCGGATTCTACCACGTCCGCTGCCTACTGCAACGTCAGCATTTTGTAGCCCTCAACTCGCGCAGTTGCAGAAAGCACCGTAGTCTAAAGCAGGAGGCCCAATGAGAATCGTCATTGCTATGGCACTGAGCCTCATGGTGATGGTGCTGTGCGCGTCCACGTTGCAAGCGCAGCGTTCCGCACGCCGGCCGGCTACCGCGGCGACAGCCGGCACGAAGCGTCCGTCGAGCAAAGCGCCGAGTGATTCGGAGCTGGCCTCGCTGAAGCCGGACGAAGGTCAGGTGTTTATGGAATCCGTGGTCGACGAGCGTCCCGAAGTCCTGTCGGGTCCGGCGCTCAGCTATCCTGATCTGTTGCGCCAGGCGGGAGTGCAAGGTCGCGTGCTCGTGCAGGCGATCATCGACACGAGCGGACGCACCGAGCCTCGGTCGGTAAGGATCATCCAGAGTCCCAATCCAGGATTCGATGAGCCTGCCCGCGATTACGTCCTGGGTGCAATGTTTCGTCCTGCGCGAATCCACGGCCGGGCGGTGCGCGTGCTCGTAAACCTTCCGATCGACTACAAGATCAGGTAAGAGAGCCTCGATGAAATCGCTGATGACAACGGGTGTTTTGAGCGCCGCGCTCGTGCTGATGGCCCCTGCGTGTCGCCGCGCCGAGGTGGCCGACTCCTCCGCGGATCGCGACGCGGTGAACGCCGCGCTCGAGCGCTATCGCCAGGCGTGGCTCCAGGGCGATACGGCGATTGCGTTGCGCGAGCTGTCCGGCGACGTGCGGTTCCTCTTCCCGGGCACGCCCGATCTGGACAGTGCAGCCGTGCACGCGCTGGTCATCGACGAGATGGCGAAATACCGCATTCCCTCGCTCACGTTGAAACGCGCCGAGTTCTTCGTCGCCGGCGATCATGCGGTGGACGTCGGGACGTACGACGAGATTCAAGCGCCGAAGACCGGCGCGCCGATCCACGGCACCGGCCGCTACATGACGATCTGGCGCCGGGAGCCCGGCGGCTGGCGGATTTGGCGCTTCATGATCAACGAGCTGCCCAAAACTTGAGAACATGACCACCGTCCGCCTCGCGCTCCTTGTAGCCCTCGTCACGCCGTCCGCACTGTTCGGCCAGCGCAAGAGCTGCGGCGAAACGAAGTATCCCAAGAATCTTCCCGCGCCGCGTGAGATCATCGATTCCGCCGACGCCATCGCCAAGCTCAAGCTGTCTGGCCGGCTGGCGGCCAACATGCTCTTCAATCTCACGTACGCGGAAGGAGACTCGCTGCCGCTTGTTCGAGCGCTGGAGGGCGCCGATCCGCAGGCCGCGTTGCTCCTGTTTCGCGTCGTGCGGCCGCATAAGCCGTCCGGCATCTGGGCATTGCGGGTGCGCGTCGTAGGTGGTGACACGCCCGCGCTCACGCTCGAGCGATCGATCTATTGTCCCCCCGAGCCAGGGCCGGGGCTGCACCCCGAAGGCATTCCCGTGCGGGTCACGGTCGAGGCGCGCCCGGGTGACCGCCCGCCGCCAGCCAGTGGGCGCGTCAGGATCGACTTCGAGGTGCTGGTCGCCGCGGACGGCACGCCGCTCCGCGTCCGAATGCTCCAGTCATCTGGCTTGAGCGACTTGGACGAGCAGATGATCCGCGAGTGGCAACAGCGGCAGTTCCAGCCCGCGCTGCTCGACGGTGCACCGATTCAAGGGTTGTATCGGACCGACGGGCTGACGCCCAGGCTGTAACCAGCTCTCCTAGTTGCATTTTTTAACGCTTTTACGATGTTGTACCGCTGAAACGCGCCCCTCCGTCTTTTTCCGCGCACCCCACTCGCTGGAGGTTGCATGGCCGCGCGCTCGCTGATTTGTCGTCTCGCCGTCTGCCTCACCCTGCTGCCCGCGGCCGCCGCGGCGCAACTCGAGAAGATCCCGTGGGCCAAGGGCCCGACCAAGGGTCAGCTCGGCTCCGAGGCTTCGATCAACGTTCCCGTCAACTGTCTCTTCACCGGTGTGAACGGCGTCAGGGCGTTTATGGAGGCGACCCAAAACAACGCGTCCGGCAAAGAGCGCGGGGTCGTGCTCTGCCCCGGGAACGCGACCAGCGAGACCTGGTTCGTGCTCTTTTCCTATGATGAGAGCGGCTACGTGCGCGACGACGAGGGCTCGCACCTCGACGCCGACGCGATCCTCGCATCGGTGCGCAGCGGCACGGAAGGGGGGAACCGTGAGCGCAAGCGGCGGGGCTGGGCGACGCTGACGGTGGAAGGGTGGGCCACGAAGCCGTTCTACGATCGCGCGACGAATAATCTGACCTGGGCGATCACCGCCCACGACAATGAAGGCGGCCGTACCGTCAACCACTCGGTGCGCCTCCTCGGCCGCGGCGGCGTGATGCACGCCGATCTCGTGACGACGCCCGACGCCCTCATCGCGCTCGTGCCCACGTTCAACGGCATGATCGGCGGCTTCAGCTACTCGCCGGGAAACAAATACGCCGAGTGGCGCAGCGGCGACAAAGTCGCCGCGTACGGCCTCACGGCGCTCGTGGCGGGCGGCGCCGGCGTCGCGCTCGTGAAGTCGGGCCTCCTGGTGAAGTTCTGGAAGCTGATCGTGATCGGGTTTGCGGCGCTGGTCGGCGCGCTGAAGCGGCTGTGGTCCCGCATCACCGGTAAAAGGAACGAGATGCAGCCGCAGTGACGATTGTTTTTCTCGCGCTGCTCACGCTGATCGAAGGTGTGCGGCGCGTGCCGCGCGGGTCCGTAGTGCTGCACCGCGTGTTGTTCGGGCAATGGACGGTCGAGCCGCCGGAAACAGGGGATCGAGTGCGACTCCTGTCGTGGTGGTCGCCGCTGGCGAGTGCCATCGTGCTCGCGCCGCGCGAGAAGTACCGGCGCACCGACGCTGACACAGTCCGCGCGCAGGTCGAGGGCCGCGATCTGTACACTGCGCTCTTCGACCTGCGCGTGCTTGGTATCGTGGAGCTGCTCGTGCTGGTGGTGGGCGTCTGGTTCGCGCTGCAGCGGTTTGGGACGCTCGGCTTCTTTGTCGCCGTCGGCGCAGTGTTGCTCCTCTGTGTGGTGATCTTTACCGCGCTCGCCTTCAGCGCGCACGGTCTCGGCAAACCGTGGCGCACCGCGCTGCGCTGGGCGTTCTCTTATCTGTCGCCGTTTGCCGCACCCCGCGCCGCCGATGCACTGCTCGAGGAGACGCTGCGCGACGTGCCGCCCGCGGTTGCGAGTGCCGCGCTGCTACCGGCGGACGAGTTTCAGCGCTGGGTTCGTCCGCTCGTGTACGACGCAACGAACGGTAGAGAAGTCGATCGTCGGCTGCTCGAAGGGCTCAACCTGAAACAGTTGAGCGCATCGCTCGCGTCGCACAATGGAGCGGGGCTGTGGTGCCCCCGTTGCGGTGCGACCTTCGTGCAGGGAGAATCCTGCTCCGAATGCGATATTCACCTCGTCCCTGCGGGAACCCCGTCCGCGTAACGGAGACCGTCATGCGCGCCCTACACCGGTTGACCCCGATCGTCCTCCTCTGCGTCGCCGCCTGTGGCAAAGGATCGAAGAGCGCGGCGCCCGCGGCACCGCCCGGCGCGGCTCGTCCCAGCATGCCGGCGGCCCCCGCCGAGTACACCGTCATCGTCAAAAGCACCTGGACGAAGGTGTCGCACCCGTTCGAGTATCCGTCCGATGCGCATTTCTCCGGGATGATCGGCGCGTCGCACAACACGAAGTACTCGATCTTCGCGATCGGCCGCCGGCCCACACCGGGGCTCGAGCGGCTGTCGGAGGAAGGGAAGCATTCGCCGCTCGACACCGAGATTCGCACCGCGATCGATCAGGGCAACGCGCTGATGCTGTTCGAATCGGGCGGCATCAAGAACTGGAAAGACTCGATGGTCGCGACGGTGCGCGTCGATGCCGCGCACCCGCTCGTCTCCGTGGTCAACATGATCGCCCCCAGCCCCGACTGGTTCACCGGAGCGTCCGATGTCAACCTCGCCGACAACGGCGCGTGGATCACGCGCCGCACCGTGACGGTCTATGCCTACGACTCGGGCGGTGACGACGGCACGACCTACAAGGCGAAGGACAAGGACACCAATCCGAAAAAGCCGACGACCCGCGCCTCCACGCGGCATTTCGTGGTGCACGGCCGCGTGAAGCCGGTCGCGACGGTGACGTTCGTGCGAAAGGGCTCGTAGCTACAGCGTCCTCAGGAATCGCAGCAACGCCCGCCGCTCAAACGGCTTCAGTCGCAGGAATCGATTGCGCGCGCGCACCGCCTCCCCTGCGTGCAGCTCGATCGCCTGACTGACCGTCGCGGCGCGGCCGTCGTGCAGAAACACGGTCGCGAACCGCAATCCCATCAACGGCTCGGTCCGGAACTCCGAGGGCTGGGCCTGCCCGAGGCAGATGTCCGCCAGATCGGGCCCCATGTCGTGCAACAAGAGATCGGTGTACGCCGATACGAAGCGGAATCGCAGTGCGGGCACCGGATTCGCCCCGGTGACGAGCGTCGGCACGTGGCAGGATGCGCACCCGATCTTCCGGAACGTGATCGAGCCGAGCGCGCTCGTGAAGTCGAGCGGCGCATGCGGGGGAGGCGCGAGGAAGCGCACGAAGGCATCGGCGGCGTCGAACTGCGCCGCGCTGATCTCCGGCTCAGGTAGCGGATCGATACCGGCGGGGAAGGGCAGTCCGCCGACGGTCTGCTCCGTCTGATTGAGGGGATTGGTGATGCCCATCTCCATGACGAACGCGTCTGCATTGAACTCGCGCAGGGTCGCCGCCTGCGCCTTGCGGCCGAACCGCCCCAAGCGGCCGTCGGCCGTGCGGTTGGGGCGGCCCGAAATGCCGTCGCCGTTGCGGTCGAGCGGATCGGCGCGCGCCAGGATCTCCGCATCGGGCACCGCGTCGAGCAGTCCGAAGCCGAAGAGATCGGGTGTGGTGCGGTGGCCGGAGTCGGTGGCCGCTGCGGGAATCGGCTCCGCCGTGATGCCCAGAGCGTCACTCAAGGCGGGCGTGACCTGCTTCTGAATCACCTGGCCGCCGACGGCTGCCAGGTCATCGCAAGGGGCGCCCGCGCCGTGAAACGCCGTGGCATGGATCTCGATGTCCTCGCCGCCTTCCTTGGGATCGTTGCTGCCGCTGCCGCCGACGACGGGCTCCTCGTGGCAGTTAGCGCAGCCGACGGAGTTGAACAACGGGCCGAGCCCTGTTGCTGGCGTGAATACCGTTGCAAAGACGGCGCGGCCGGCCTCGAAGCGGGCGCGCTGCGCCGCATCGAGACCTCGCAGCGCGGTGCCGAGCGATGCCGGCACGACCATGAATTCGGGTATGGGCACCGGCGCGGTCGAGGGGGGCGGGGGGGGCGCAGCCGTCGGCGCATTCCTATCGCAAGCCGCGACGCCGATGAGCGACACGAGTAGCAGACTTCTGGGATTCGCGTGAAGCACGCAGCCCTCCTGGGGAACAGAGTGAGGGCGCACGGCCACCCTACGCCGTCCCGCGCAGGAGGCGTGGGTCATATGGGTTTTGTTCGGGAAATTCGCGCATGTGACCATTGACGCGCCGTGCTCGATTGTGCTTGATTTCTTCTACTTTGATGAAGAAACGACTGGCAGGCTTCGAAGAGCTCGTGCTCCTCGCCACAGGAAGTCTCGGGGAAGAGGCCTACGGGGTGACCGTGCAGCAGCGTCTCGAGGCAGAGACGGGCAGCGCCGTGGCGCTCGGCGCCGTCTACGCCGTGCTCGACCGGCTCGAGCGCAAAGGCTACGTGCGCTCGGCGTGGGGGGAAGCGACACCGCGGCGCGGTGGCCGCCGCAAGCGCATGTTCCGCGTCACGGCGCCCGGTGTCACGGCGCTGCGCGCGATGGGCCGGATCCGGTCGCGGCTCGCGCTTCTACATCGCGATCAAACCTGAAGGGGGCATCGAGTGGTAACCGCGGCACTCTTCCTTGGACTGATGCAAGGCCCACCAGCCGAGACCACGGGCAGGATCGTCACGGCGCACCAGTGGGTCGAGCGCCTGGGCCGGACAATGGGCGATTCGATCTGGCCGGGCTTTCGCCCCGACACCATGCCGGTGGCCTACGTGGTGCCGGGCCAGGGGACGTTGCTCCTCAGCTGGCGCGGCGAGCTGCCGCAAGGATTTCTGCCCATCGCGGGACTCGCGGGCGGCGGTTGGCGGTCGTCGGCCGATCGCGGCGCGGCAAGCACCGGCACCGAGCTCGACGGCCGTCCGACGCCGCAGGTCGTCGTCAACGACTCGGCGGGTGTCGCCTCGCTCGTGGGGCTCACGACCCACGAGGCGTTTCACGTCTTCGAAGCGGCTTCGAAACGAGAGGGCAACCGCTTCGGCCGCGGCGAGAACTCCTTTTTGGTCACGAGTTATCCCGTCTTCGATCCGCAGAATGAGGCGGGCATGGCGCTCGAGGGGCGAATTCTTGCGGCGGCGGAGCAGGCGGAGACAAAAGCCCGCAAGCGCACGCTCGCGCGCCAGTTTCTCGCGGTCCGGGAATCGCGCCAGCGCGCGCTCGGCGCCGAGCTGGCCGACTTCGAGCAGCTCGCGGAACTGAATGAAGGGCTCGCGGAATACACGCTGGTGCGCGTAGTGGCGCTCGCGGCGCGGCAACGCGATTTCCCCGATCGCACCGGTGCCGCGCGACTCCAAACGGGCAAGCTCACCGGTCTGCACAAGCTCACCGAGGACGTGAAGCTCTCCATCCGCCTGCGCTACTACGCGACCGGTCCCGCACTCGGCCTGCTGCTCGACGCGCTCGAGGGGCCGTCGTGGAAGACGCGGTTGATCACCCAGAACCTCACCGTGCAGGAGGCGCTGGCCGAGGCGTCGGGCTACCGCACCCAGGAGGAAGGGCTGCGGCGCCAGGCGGAATCGACGTTCGTCATCGCAAAGCTGCGCAGCGCGGCCGATTCGGGGGTCGCCGGGCTGCGCGCCTACCGCCGCGCGCAGGTGGACAGCGTGCTCGCCGTACCAGGCGTCCAGCTGGTCGTTACGGTGGAAGGCCGCGCTCTCGGTCTGTGCGGGATCGATCCGCAGAATCTGCTGCAGGTCGAGCCCGGCGTCCTGCTGCACACGCGCTGGCTGCAGGCGTGCGCGGGCGACGCGTTTCAAGCCACGTTCAACACGCCGGTCGTGCAGGATCGGAATTCGCAGAGCCTGCGAGCCGTCGTCGGGGCCGATTCGAGCGTGACTGTGACGACGGGGGCGCAGGGCGACGTGCGGATCGAATCACCGGTCGTCTCCCTGCACGCGACGAAGGCCGAGGTCTCTCGCGACGGACGGGTGCTGACGGTTAAGATCAAGTCCTAGTGGCCTCTTCCTACGACACGATTCCCGATTTCGGTCTCCTCTATGACAGCGTGCCGCTCTATGCGGCGCGCCAGGATATCGGGTTCTACGTAGACGAGGCGAAAGCGACGCGCGGCAATGTGCTCGAAGTGGGGTGCGGCACCGGCCGGATCTTGCTGCCCATCGCGCGCGGGGGCTCCACCATCACAGGCATCGACGGCTCGAAGCAGATGCTCGAGCGGTGCCGCGCGAACCTCTCGGCCGAGCCGGCCGCGGTGCAACGGCGCGTCAACCTCGTGCTTAATGAGATGCGCACCTTCGACCTCGGCGCGACCTACTCCCTGATCATCGCGCCCTTCCGCGTCGTGCAGCATCTCACGACGATCGACGATCAGCTGCGGTTCCTCGCGATCGTCGCGCGCCATCTCGCCCCGCAGGGACGCCTCGTCTTCGACGTCTTCAATCCGCGCTTCGACAAGCTCGTCGGCGCGGATGGGGTGGAGCGCGAGGATACGCCCGAGCAGCGGCTTGCCGACGGACGCACGTTCCGGCGCACGTACCGCATCGTGCGCGTGCGCTGGCTGGATCAGGTGAGCGAGGCGGAGCTCGTCTACTATGTGGACGGCAAGCGCTTCGTGCAGGCGTTCGAGATGCGGTGGTATCTCGCCGCCGAGCTGCGGCATTTGCTCGCGCGCGCGGGCTTTCGCGTGCGCGAGATGTACGGCGACTTCGCGCGCGGGCCGTTGGTGGACGGGTGCCCGGAGCTGATCGTGGTCGCCGAGCGATCCGCTACGGCTGTATCTCCGTCAACGTAATCGCGTTGGCGCGCGCGTTGACGGTGTGCTGTCTGAGCGTGTGCCCACTCGCCGTCGCCTGAACCGTCACGTTGCCCGGGCCGACGTTCGCGATATACGCGACGCCGTCCGCGGCTGTCGATGTCGCCGTCGAGCTCGGCAACCCACCCGCATTGTAGCGCACGGTACCAGTCGGCATGCTCGTCACGGTCGCCCCCGCGACCGACGTGCCCTGGCAGTTCCTCACGACCACGCCGATGAATCCGTCGCCCGCCACGGGGTTGATGCCGGCCGCGCCCGCGAGCAGTGAGAATTCATTGCTCGAGACCATGAGTACGTTCTCGGTCACGTCGGCGGCAAGGGGAACGGCCGGATACGCGTAGGTGTCGATGTGGTGACCGCTGTCCGAGATCGCGAGGTATCCGTTCACCGGGGTTCCATCAGTCGGGATCGCGAGGCTGTACTGGCCGGGGGTATTGGTCGTATCGCCTGCCAGGTGTGTCGTGTCCCCGGTTCGGAATCCATACACGAATGCGTGAGGTACCGGACTCGGTGAAAGCACATTGGCGGTTACCATCCCGGTCACATTGACTACGGTGGGCGCGGTCGTGGGAAGCGCCTGACCCAGACACTCGAATCCGGGGGCCGGTCCGTTTGAGTCACTGCCGCACGCGGCCAACACAGTGGCGACGAGGGCGATGGGGAGCGTACGCGTGGCGCGATGCATGAATCCAACCTGTTGTGTGTGAGCGGAATCTACCCCCGAAACGCATCTTTGGAGCATGACCGAGAGCCCCAGCCGCGTCGAAGCCTTCAGCGACGGGGTGTTCGCGATCGCGATCACCCTGCTGATTCTCGAGATCCGTGTCCCGCATGGGGAGCACGGGCTGTGGGACGAGCTGCTGGCACTGTGGCCGTCGTACATCGCATTTCTGATGAGCTTCGTCGTCATCCTGATCATGTGGGTGAATCACCACGAGCTGCTGCGCATGGCGCGGGGCGTCACGTACCCGTTCCTGTTCGCCAACGGGTTCCTGCTCCTGACGGTGACGTTCGTTCCGTTTCCCACCGCCGTGCTGGCGCAGAACCTCGCGACCGCCGAGGCCAGGACGGCCGTCGCGTTCTACTGTGCGACGTTCGTCGCGAATGCCCTGTGCTGGAACCTGTTGTTCGCGACGATGGTCCGCGGCGGATTGCTGCGCGCGGAGGTGACCGCAGAGGCCGTGAGCAAGGTGCGTCGCGCCTATTATTTCGGTGTCCTGGTCTACGCGGCGGCGACCGCGCTGGCATTCATTCGGCCAGTGCTCGGCCTGCTCCTCAATGTCTCGCTCTGGGGCGTATGGATCACACTCGGATATCGCGCGGAAGCGTCTGCCTCGTCGTTGCGCTCCTAGGCGGGGCCTGCAAGCGGTCTGACGCAGACTTCGCGGCGATGCAGGCGCGCGGGGCGCACGTCATGGGCGTCGATCAGTACACGTCGGCGCACGTCTTCGAGGACCTGCCCGACGGCGGCCGCGTCGTGCTCGAGCGCGACGACGCCGGCGACCGCGCCGCGATCGCCGCGATTCGCCTGCACATGCGCGAGATTGCCGCGTCGTTCCGCGCGGGCGACTTCACGAAACCCTTCCAGGTCCACGCGCAGACGGTGCCCGGCACGGCAGTGATGCGCGACCGGCGCGCCGCGATCAGCTACGTGCCGATCGATCGCCCGCGAGGAGGCGAAGTGCGAATCACGAGCGCCGATACCATTGCCGTAGTCGCGATCCACCAGTTTCTCGAATTTCAACGGCAGCAACATCGGGCGGCAGGGCACGAGGGTGCGCTCCACCACAACTGACCGTCACGGTAGGGTCGGGTCTGCCCCGCGGCATGGCCGCGGGGCTGACAAATCCTGCAGCTCATTCCAACCATGGCTGTCAGATGCAGTCATTCCATCCATGGGGCTCAGACGCAGGCCATTCCATCCATGGCTGTAGCACGATGATGCTAGAGGACACGCTTTGGCCTGTCCAATAACAACTACGACGATCAGACCCAATCCCATTCTCACCCCTCGAAGTCAACGACACCTCAACGCAACCGTTGCAGCGCCGCAACGGCCGCGGGGACGGGAGTATCGCATTCATGCGGCGGCTGTGCGCACAATGTTTGCAATCCCCTCCGGCATCCCTCCCTTGGAGTTGCAATGCGACCGTATCTGTTCCCGGCGGTGTGCGCGGCAATACTCGCCGGCGCGTGTACGAATGCCGAGCGGACCACGAGTGTGGCGCCGGGTCCGCGGTTCGCCGCGACCGGCAACATTCCCGACCTCGATGGCCTGCCCGATCTCACCGTCGACGCGAAGAAACTGGCCCACTCCTGGCTCATTCGCATCGAAGATGCGAGCCAGTGCAGCGTCGTCGAAGGCGGGGTGAGCCCCGGCACCCACCGTGTGCTGCGCTTTACGGCCACGACCCCGAACATCGGCACGGCCGACGTGTTCGTGGGCGATCCGCTGGAGCACGTCGCTGCCAACGACGGCATGTTCGAGTATGCGCTCTGCCACGATCACTACCACTTCCGGCACTATGCGACGTACGAGCTGATCTCGGTGGAGACCGGCGCCGTCGTCCAGGCGGCGAAGCGCGGCTTCTGCATGGTGGACGTCACGCCGGCGGCGGGCGGCCCGCCCGGCGGCAAGCGCACCTACGACAGCTGTGGCACCCGGTCCTCACCCGGCTTTCAGGGCATCAGCGCCGGTTGGGCGGATTCCTACAATCGGGTCCTAGACGGGCAGTTCTTCGTGCTGGACGAGCCCGCGACGCCTGTTCCGCCGGGGGATTACGTCCTGCGCGTTACGGTGAATCCTCCGTTCCCGTGTGGTGACGGCGACGCCGCGCGGCCGCGCGACGCCGCGGGCTTCTGTCACATGTTCGCGGAGAGCGATTACACGAACAACGTGGGCGAGGCCGCCATCACGATTCCGAGCGACGTGAAAAATGCATCCGGCCCCGGCTTGTCGGAGGCGCTCTCACCCGAGGAATTAACCGCGATCATGACGAAGACGCAGCACTGACACTACAGAATGTCGCGCGTCGCCCGACGCGTTGTCACGACACGAGGCCGGTGCCCAAGCACGCGAGTGCTGGCACCGGCCTTGCCTTTTCTCCCGTTCGGTTTCGTGTAGCGAGTTCGCCACATGCACAGCGAAAGGAACGGGACATTCTCATGAACACGGCGAGACATCTCTCGCTGGCACTGGGTGCAGTCGCGGCTGTGCTGATTGCCGCGGCGTGCCATGATGCCGCGAGTCCGCAAGACACCATCACCGCGGGCATCCTGCCCGGGCACAACAAGGGAGGGAGTCAATGCGCCGACTTCCGGCTCACCGGCGGCGGACGCGTAGACAAACCCGAGCCGGAAACGGGTAAGAGCCCGCCATCGTCGCACGACTTCGCGACGTTTGGATTCCAGGCACGTCCGGACGCAGCCTGCCCCTTCAACATGGCTGGCAGCGGCAACATCGAGTGGAACGAGCATCTGGAAACGCAGTACGGCGGCGGCTTCGCGTTTCACGGCCAGGTGACCCTGTTCTCGACTCCCAACGACGGCACCGAAACCAACCCACAGTGCGGGCGTTTCGGCGGTTTCGGCCGGCTCAACCCGCATAACGGCCCCACCGAAGAGGACGTCTCCTTCGAGGTGAATCATGCCTGCGACGTGGATGAGCCGGGCGTCGGGCAAGATCACATCTACATGCGCATCGGCCCGCTCGCGGACGGCTCCATTTATTTCCGGCACAGCCTGCTGTCGGGCGGCAACATTCAATGGCACCGGTTAACCGGTAACAACTGAGGGAGGAGAACGACCATGACTACGAAAATCCTATTGGCGCTCACCCTCCTCGCGGGAGCGGTGCAGGCGCAGACCGTGACCGGAAAGGCATTCGGCACGTATGTGAATGCCGCCGGCGTCACGTCGCAGTCCCCAGTCGCGACGCTGCCCTCGTCGGGTGGGATGGCGACCGGACAAGCAGATGCGTTTGGCGTAGCCGGTGCCGTCGATGCATCACGGCTGAACGCCGTGACGACCGGTGCTGTGGATAACAAGAAGTCGGGCGCGGAGAGCACGTCGGAGCTCGAGCAGGTGAGCGTCGCGGGCGGCGCCATCACGGCCGACGTGGTGACCGCGGTCGCCACCGCCTACTTCGGTCAGTTCACCGGTGGTAGCGACGGCGAGGGCTCAGGATTCGTGAACCTCGTCGTGAACGGTGAAGCCATCACCACCGAAGTTGCTCCCAACACCCGCGTCGATTTGCCGGGCGTCGGGTATGCCATTCTCAACGAGCAGATCCAGACGGGGAACGGCGTGACGTCCTGGGGCATGACGGTGAACATGATTCACGTCGTGTTACAGGACGCGCTGACGGGGCTCACGACGGGCGAGATTATCATCGGATCGGCGAGTAGCTCTGTAGCGAGATAGGCAGGCGACGGTAGGGGACGGTAAAAGACGGTAACGGACGGTAGAGGTGGTGTTACCTTTACCGTCTCTTACCGTCTCTTACCATTTTCGCTGAGGTTACATGCCCACCCCCGTCGTCTTCATCCACGGCCTCTGGCTCCACGCCGATTCCTGGAAACCGTGGATCGAGCTGTTTCGCGCCGCCGGCTTCGATCCGATCGCGCCAGGCTGGCCTGGCGAACCAGCGACCGTCGCCGAGGCGAACGCGCATCCCGAGCGTCTGGCCAACGTCGGCATCGATGAAGTCGTCACGCATTACGCGCAGATCATTCGCACGCTGCCGGAAAAACCCATCGTGATCGGCCATTCATTCGGCGGGCTGGTGGCGCAGAAGCTGCTCGGGATGGGGCTTGCGGCGGGCGCCATCGCGCTCGATCCGGCGCAGATCCGCGGCGTGTTGCCGCTGCCGCTGGCGCAGCTCAAGAGCGCGTTTCCAGTCCTCAGCAATCCCTTCAACTACAAGAAAGCGATCTCGCAGACGCCGAAGCAGTTCTACTTCGGCTTCGGGAATGCCGTGTCCGAGCAGGAATCGAACGCGCTGCACGCGAAGTACCACATTCCCGCACCGGGCAAGCCTTTGTTTCAGGCCGCGCTCGCAAACTTCTTGCCGAACACGCCCGCGAAGGTGAACACGAAAGCTGCGCGCGGACCGCTGCTGATCACGGGAGGCGGCAAGGACCATACGGTGCCGGAGGTCGTGTCGCGGTCTGCGTACAAACTGTATCGCAAGTCGCCCAGCGTGACCGAGTACAAGGTGTTCCCCGACCGTGGCCATTCGCTCACGGTCGACAGCGGATGGAATGAAGTGGCGAACGCGTCCCTAACGTGGCTCAAGAGCAAGGGGCTGTAGCCAGTCTGCTGTTGGTGTTGACGCTGGCGGTGGCGGCATGCCCACCGCCACCACCAGCTCTTGTCCCCACGCCCTACCAGCCCAGCGACATGTTCGACAGTGCGCTCGCGATCTTGAGCCGTAAGTACTACGACACAGCATTCGTTCATGAGCATCTCGACTCGCTGCGCGCCGAATTTCGAACCGCCGCAGTCGCTGCGGGCGACGACTCGCTCGAGCGCGAGGTGATTCGCCGGCTGCTCGAGCGTTTGCCTGCCTCACATCTCGCCCTCTTATCCGGACAGGAGCGCGACGACTTGTGGTATGATCTTGCGGGTGAAAGGCATCTGATGTTCGGCATGCAGCTCATCGAATTGAACGGCCGTTATTTCGCTTCGATGGTCTTGACCGGCGGCCCGGCGTATGCCGCCGGAATTCGCGACGGGGACGAGATCGCCGCCATCGACAGCTTGCCTCCCGCCCGCAGCCCCCATCGCGATTGGCGCGAGGACGACATCTATCTTCCCGACGAGCGCGATCCGCCTACGTATGGCCTGCGCGCGCGCTCCGCTCCGGCGCTCGCGCTGCGCGTCCTGCGCGCGCCCGGTGGTGACACCGCGACAGTCCGCCTCGCTCCCGGTTTCTATTCTGCCCTCGATGCGACCCGAGCCAGCATCCGCATCGTAACCCGCGACAGCATTCGGGTTGGCTACATCCGCTGGTGGTACATCCATTGGAAGGACCTGGTCGCCGGATTCCGGCAGGCGTTGCGAGGTCCGCTTGCGACGAGTCAGGCCCTGGTCCTTGATCTGCGTGGGCGTGGCGGCAGCGAATCGACGGTGCGGGATATCCTGCGGCTGCTCGCTCCAGGCTCCAGGCGGCGATTCCGCGGACCGATCGTGGCGCTGATCGATCGGCAGACCCGAAGCGCGAAAGAAGAGCTGGCCTACGAGCTCCGCGCGCAGGGACTCGCTCGGCTGGTGGGAGAGCCAACGGCCGGTGCGTTCCTCCCGATGGATTTCGCGAATTTGGGCGGCGGAACGGTGCTGGCGTTCCCCCTGCGCGGCAAAGTGCCGAACCGGTACACTCCCCTGATCGAAGGACATCCTGTGCAGCCGGATGTCGCGGCGCCGTGGGTCGGTCCATACGCCGGTGGACAGGATCTGCTGATGGAAGCGGGGATCGCGGAAGCGGTTCGGCTCGTGCGGGGGGGAGGCGGGCTCGACTCTGTCAGGAATCGGTAGGGGATGCGTGACTCCCTGGCGGTAACGCGTGGCGGCCGTAACTCTACACGGATGAAGATCACCTTGGTTGCGATTCTGCTGCTGGGTATTGGGTCGGCGGCTCGCGCTCAAGCTCCCGGCAAGTGGCCCCCCGATTCGCTCATCAACGTCAAAGTCATTCCGAAGGCCACGCCCGTCATGCAGGTCGTCGGGATGATGCGCAACTTCGCCGGCGCCCTCGGCGTGCGCTGCCCGTACTGCCACGTGGGGCAAGAGGGACAGCCGCTCGCGCAGTTCGATTTCGCCAAGGACGAAAAGCGCACCAAGCTGACGGCGCGTCAGATGATGCGCATGGTGGAAGAGATCAACCGGCGGGTCGATACGCTGCCCGAGCACGCGCAGATGACGAGTCACGTCGAGGTGACGTGCAATACCTGCCACCGCGGCGTCAGCCGGCCGATGTCGCTCGAGCAGCTGATCCAGGAGACGGCCCAGACCCAGGGCGCGGACTCGGCGGCGCGCGCCTACCGCGCGCTGCGCGAGCGCTACTACGGCCGGGCGGCTTACGACTTCGGCGAGCCCACGCTGGATGTCGCGGCGTTCCGCCTCGCCCGCGCGGGGAAATTCGCCGAGGCGTTCGCGATGCTCCGGCTCAACGAGGAGCAGTTCCCGGCGTCGTCGAACCTCGCGACGTTCCGCGCCAACATCAACCTGATGAAGGGCGACACCGCCGCCGCGATCGCCGCGTTCCGCGAAGCGGTGCGCCGCGATTCCACGAACGGCGAAGCGCAGGGACGGTTACGGCAGCTTACTCGACCGTAGCCTTGTTGATCTTGTCGAGCTTGGGGAACTGACGGGCGAGATACTTCTCGCCCTCGACATTGAGCCGATACTGTTCCGGGCCGCGTCCGCTGGGCGCGCCCTCGCCGTACCCGCCGTACAGCTTGTCTACCACATCCATCCCCTCGATGACCTGCCCGAACGGCGCAAAGCCGCTGCCATCGAGCCGCCGATTGCCGCCGTAATTGATGAAGATCTGGGTCGTGCGCGTGGCCGGGCCCGCGGTCGCGTACGTCACCATGCCGCGGCCATTGGTGGCGCGCACGGGATCGTCGGGAATGGTGCGCGGACGCCACGCCGCCGTCACCCCCGTGTCGCCGTGGATGCCGAACTGGGCCATGAAGCCGGGGATCACGCGAAAGAAGCGCACGCCGTCGTAGAAACCGGAGCGGACGAGGTTGTAGAAGCGATCGGTGCCGTGTGGCGCCCAGGCGCGGTGCACCAGGATCACGACATCGCCCTGCGTCGTGCTCAAGCGGGCGCGGAAACTGTCGGGCGCCTGCTGCGCGAAGGCGGGATCGGCGGGTTTATGGAAATCCGGGACGCCGCCGGCGGCCTGCGGCGCCGACTTTTTACAGGCCGCCACTGCGCACACAGTGAGGGCCATCACGGAGAAGAATGGGAAGGATCGCATATCGCTATGCTAGCCTGTCGAAAAGCCATTCGCTATAGTGTGCCGACTCCTCGCCAGGGGGGATTCCGATGGACAGCTGGATCGTCAAGCGCATTCGCACGACCTCGCTGCGTCGCGTCGTCGTCTGGAGTCTTGCCCTCGTCGGCGGGGTGCTGCTCGCCACGAGCGACCATCGCTACATCGCCAACTTCCTGCGCGGTCCGTACAGGCTGGCGCAGGCGGATCTCGATTCGATCCGCGATGTCACGCAGACGCCGCGGTACTACGCCCGCGTCGCCGGCGACCGCGTCATCGACACCGGCATCCGCCAGTACACCATCCACACGCAAAACGGCATCGAGACGAGCCGCGAGGAGTCGGGAGCCTACAACGCGTTCGCGGTCGGCAACCGTTACCTCGTTGTCCGCACCGCCGGCGACGACTCGCAGATCGCCGAAGGGAAGCTCGCGCCGTGGCCCGAGGATCTCGAGCAGCAGCTGTTCGATACCAAGCAGATGCGCGCGCTCCGCAGCAACTTCTATCCCTTCTATCTGGACAGCGACTCGTTCCGGCGGCCTGGATTCGCGGTGATTGGTGTCGGCATTCTGTTTCTGCTCCTGTTCGCCTGGCAGGCATTGCCGGCCTTGCGTGCCTGGCGCGATCCGGAACGTCATCCGCTGGCGAAACGCATCGCGCAGTGGGGGGACCCGATTGGCGTCGCGGCCGGGGCGGAGCAGGAGTTCGACCATCCGCTGCTGAAGGCCAAAGGCGGCTGGCGCCTGGGGAACAAGTATTTCACCCGTTCGACGTTCTTCACGTTCAACGTGCTGCGGTTTCAGGACGTGCTGTGGGGGTACAAGAAGATCACGAAGCACAGCGTGAACTTCATTCCGACGGGCAAGTCCTACGAGGCGATCGTGGCCTGCTACGGCGCGACCGCCACGATTCCGGGCAAGGAAAAGAGCGTCAACGAGGTCCTCAACTTCGTGCAGCAACGCGCGCCGTGGGCGATCTACGGTTACAGCGACGACCTTGTGGCTGCGTTCAACAAGCGGCGCCAGGAGTTCGCCCGCACCGTGGAGCAGCGGCGGCAGGAGTGGGCGGATAAGCAGACGTAGCGTCGGACTGCCCGACGAGTGGTTCTGGGTCAAGGCGAGCCGGCTGACGCCCGCCCGGTAGCCCGCCTTTCTCACTGCGCAGTGACGCACCGCGTCGATTATAATCCCGAGACACTCTGCGGCATGGACCCCATGCGTTTGGCGCTGTTGCTTCTGCTGGTGCCACAGATCGCCGCGGCCCAGCGGTCGGTGAACGGAACGGTCTACGACAGTCTGCGGCACGCCCCGCTGCGCGGCGCTGATGTCTGGGTGCGCGGCAGCGAGCGGCACACGGAGACTGATACGGACGGCCGCTTTCATTTAGACAGCATCCCTCCCGGCCGCTACACGCTGCTCGTGTCCCATCCCGGCCTGGACTCGGCCGGCCTCTTCACGCTCGCGGTGCCCGTGAACGCGGGGGATGGCGCACTGGTCCGGCTCGCGACGCCCTCGCTCGCCACCCTGTGGCAGCGCCGCTGCGGGCAGGAGCTCGGCACGCGGTCCGACAGCGGCATCGTGTTCGGTTTCGTGCAGGACGCCAAGACGCAAGCGCATCTCGCCGGCGCCGGCGTGCTGCTCAAGTGGCTGCGCATCATTCAGACCGATCCCGTCAACGTCTACACCCAGCCGCGCGACGTCACTGTGAAGACCGATTCGACGGGGACCTACTACGCGTGCGGCGTGGCGAGCGACATGAAGATCGCGTTGCGCGCGTACGCGCAGCGCGATTCATCAGGCCTGGTCGATCTGCAGCTCGGCCCGCGCAGCATCGGGCGCCAGGATCTGACGGTGGCGCTCGCGCCCGACCGCCAGACCGGCGTGGTGCGCGGGCAGGCAATCACGAACGAACAAACCGCGGTATGGGGAGGCCGCGTCTCCGTGCGCGAAGGCGCGAGCACGATCATCAATGACAACGGCACGTTCCTCATTCGTGGCGTCGCGCCGGGAACCCAGTGGCTGAGCGTGCAGGCGATCGGCCGCGCGCCGGCAGGCCAGGCGGTGGATGTGCGGCCCGGCGATACGACGTCGCTCACCGTGACGCTCGGACCCCTGCCGGTCGCCCTTACGCCCGTGCGGGTGGTAGGGCAGGCGTCGCGCATGCTGAACGATTTCGAGCAGCGCCGGCGCTCGGGCAGCGGGCTCGGCTACTTCCGCGGCGAGGCGGAGATGGCGGACATGGCGTCGATGCGCTCGGTGCTCAGCAGCTTTCCCACGATTCAGTTGGTCAAAGGGCGTGGGAACACGGACTTCCAGGCGCTGCTTCCGAATCCCGGTATCGGCGGGCGCGGCTGGTGTGTACCGGCGCTCTATATCGATGGGTTCCTGGGTGATTGGGATCAGGTCCAAACCTACAAGCCCCAGGACCTCGTGGGGGTCGAGATGTACCCGCGCGCTGCGAGCGCGCCGCTACAATACCAGCAGGTGTCCACCGGCTGCGGTGTCGTGCTCATCTGGACCAAGTATCTGAAATGACGACGTGGCGTTTCGCCGCCTGTCTCGCGCTCCTGCCGTGCGTTCCGCTGCATGCGCAGGCCGATCTGTCCCGCAAGCCCTACGTCATCGAGCGGTTGCATCGCGCCACCACCTTCCAGCTGGACGGCACCGGTAGCACCACGCTCGACATGCGCATTCGCATCCAGAGCACCGCGGCCGTAAACCGCTTTGGGCAGCTGACGATCGATTATTCCTCCGGCAATCAGCGGCTCGACATCGACTTCGTACGGGTGCTCAAAGCCGGTGGCGATACCGTCACCGCCCCCGCGACCGCCATCCAAGATCTGACAGGACCGGTGGCGCGGGACGCTCCGATGTATTCGGACCTGCGCCAGAAGGTAGTGACGGTGCCTGCGCTCCAGCCCGGCGACACGCTCGAGTATCACGCCACGTGGACGACGCATACGCCGTTCGCGCCGGGGAATTTCTGGGACGAGGCGGAGTTCATGCGCGGCTCCATCGTGCTCGACGAGCGCATCTCGTACGACGTGCCGCGCCAGACCCACGTGCAGGTCAAGACCGAGGGCGGCCCGGAACCGCGCATCACGGAAAACGGTAACCGCCGCACCTACATCTGGCAGCGCGCGAACCTGACGATCGACACCACCGGACGCCAGGCCACGTTCCTTTCGCGCGGCCAGCACCACAGCGTGTCACTCACCACGTTCCGCAGCTGGGCGGAGGTGGGCCAATGGTACCAGGGCCTCGAGCGCGATCGCGAGACCGTGACGCCCGAGATCCAGCAGCGCGCCGCGCAGTTGGTCCGCGGCCGGACGACGCTCCGCGATTCGATCGCCGCGCTCTACGACTTCGTCTCGCAGCGCGTCCGCTATGTGAGCCTGCAATTCGGGTTGGGCCGCTATCAGCCGCATCCGGCCGCCGACGTGCTGTCCAATCAGTACGGCGATTGCAAGGACAAGCACGTCCTGCTGGCCGCGCTGCTGCGCGCGATCGGCGTTCCCTCGGCGCCGGTGCTGATCAGCGCCGGTGAGCCGATCGACCCCGATCTCCCTTCGCCCGGGCAGTTCGATCACCTGATCACGTTCGTGCCGGCGCTCGACTCGGTCTGGCTGGACGCGACTCCCGGTGTCGCGCCATTCCAGTTCCTGTTCGTCACGATCCGGGGCAAGCAGGCGCTGGTGATTCCCCAGGACGCCGCGCCGCGGCTCGCGCGCGTTCCGGTAGCCCCGCCGTACCGCACCTACAACCGGCTCGATGCAACGGGCACGCTGAGCGACGCGGGGCGCTTGACGACGGCGGTCCGGTACGAGTCGCGCGGCGACGTCGAAGTCATCGTGCGCGGGATGTTTCAGCAGGTGCCTGAAGACAACTGGCACCTGTTCGCGGAGCGGCTCGCCGCGGTGGGTGACCTCGAGGGCACCGTGCAAAGCACGACGGCCGACGATCCGCTCGCGACACGCACCCCGTTCGCGTTCACGTTCCAGCTGGACAACCCCGGTGCCGTCACGTGGTCCAATCAGCACGCCGACCTCGAGGTGCCGCTGCCGCGACTCGATTTGCCGGCGCCGGACAGTGTGCCGACCGACAGTCTGCTGGTCGCCGTCGTCGACGAGCTGACCTACCACGCTCGCATTGTCCTGCCGCCGTCCGTGACGCCGCGTCTCCCCGGGGTTGTCAGCTTGACCCGCGATTACGCCACGTACCGCTCGCGCGCGGAGCGCCGCGGCGACACGTTGCTCGTGGAGCGCTCGTTGACCTTTGCGCGACGCGTGCTGCCGGTCGATCGCGCGGTTGATTTCCGATCCTTCCGGGACATCGTGCGCGAGGACGAAAGGCGGACGATTTCCTTGACCCGCTCCGGTGATGCGCCCGCGATGCCGGCCGCCACCGCCGGCGATGCGGATGACCTGCACCGGCGCGGGATGGCGGCACTGGACGCGAACGACGCGCGCTCGGCGATCCGCGCCTTTCGTGCCGTCACGGAGCTCGTCCCGCGGCACCAGTATGCATGGAACAATCTCGGCCGCGCGTACATGATGCTCGGGAAGACCGATTCGGCGTTACTCGCCTTCCACAAGCAGATCGAAATCAATCCGTACGACCAGTACTCGTACAACAACATGGGCATGACGCTCAGGCGCGCCGGGCGCCGGGACGAGGCCGTCGCGGCCTTCCAAAAGCAGATCGAGGTGAATCCGCTCGACAGGTATGCCCATGCGAACCTGGGGCGGCTGCTCGTGGACATGCACCGCGACTCCGCAGCCGCCGACGCGCTCGAGCACGCGGTCTCGATCGCTCCCGACGACACGGCGCTGCAGGTGCTGCTCGGTAGCGCGTGTGCGCGCCTCGGGCGCGGCAGCGACGCGCTCGCCGCGTTCGGGCGGGCTGTGGCACTCTCGCCGACGCCGGAGATGTGGAACAACGTCGCCTACGTCCTCGCGGAGCAACGCGTGGAGCTCGACAGCGCGGAAATGTATGCGCGCCGGGCGATCGACCAGGCCGAGGGGGTATTGCGCGGGCTTGCGCTCGAGGATGCCGGGCCGCGCGAGATGTTGGCCGTCGGCCGTCTCGGAGCGTTCTGGGATACGATGGGTTGGATCTATTTTGCCCGCGGCGACCTCGCCAAAGCGGAGCGGTACGCACGGGCCGCGTGGCTGCTGAGCAACGAAAGCGTGATCGGCGAGCATCTCGGCCAGATTCAGCAACGGCTCGGCAGGCCCGCCGACGCCATCCAGACCTACGCCCTGGCGATGAATGGCGGGATGCCAAGCGAGTCCATCAGGCCGCGTCTCATCAAGCTGTTGGGCGGCAACGAACGCGAGGCGGACCGCCGCATCGATCTGGCGAGCCCGGCGCTGATGGCGATGCGCACGATCAAGCTCGGGAAGCTGCTCAGCGCCGACGTGTCGGGCGAGGTCGAACTCCTCATCGGGCCCGGACCTCGGGTCGAAGCGGTCCGCGTCGCCAGCGGTCCCAGCCAATTGCAGCAGCTCACCGCCGCCATCCGCCGGGCGACGGTCACCCTGACGTTCCCCGAGCCCGACGCCTCCGTCAAGCTGGTGCGGCGCGGGGTCGTGAGCTGCTCCTCCCCGAGCGGCAATTGCGCCCTGGTCTTGATGCCGGTGGTGTCGCTCCGGTTCGAGCCGGCCACCCAGCGGGTGATCGACCGGATTCGGAATTAGGGGTATGCGGGCAGGAAAGGGGCCGAAATCGGTGATTTAGACCCCGCGCGGGGGCCCCTTAGGAGCATTATCTTAATCGCGCATGGCTGATAGCGGTTTTACACCTCCGAATCGTCCCTCCCGCGGGTCGGGATCTCTCACGGTTCACCTCGCCGACGAGCTCGACGTCTACTTCAATGAAGTCGCGCACGGCCGTCCGGTCGGCTTCGTCGCGTCCCCCAAGTGGAAGCCGCGTACCGACGTTTACGAGACCGACGCAGAGCTGATCGTCCACATGGACATCGCGGGGATGAAGGCCGACGACTTCAAGGTCGAGCTGGACGAAGGGATCCTGAAAATCGCGGGCGAGCGCACGCCCCGGCACCAGGGCCGCCGGCACTATCACTCGATGGAAGTGCAGATCGGACCATTCGAGCGCCGCTTCCGGCTGCCGGTAGTCGTCGATCCCGCGTCGATTCGCGCGACGTACGAGCACGGCTTCCTCGAGATCCGGCTCGCCAAACAGCCGCCGCGCTCGTCGGGCGCACAGTCGGTCCGAGTGACGTAATGGAGCGACTGCCGGTCCTTCCCCTGGGCCAGCTCGTCGTCTATCCCCACGTTGTCTTGCCGTTGGCCCTCACAGACCCCAAAGCCGTTCAGCTGATCGACGAGATCATCCAGGGTGAAAAGCGCCTCTTGCTCGGCGTCGTGAAGTCGATGGGCGGGATGGAGCCGCCCGAGGGCGCGGTGATGAACACGCTGCCCCACCAGCTCTACGACGTCGGGACGCTCGGCACCATCGTGCGGATGCTCAAACTCGGCGACGGTTCGGTGCGCGTCATGGTGCAGGGATTGGAGCGCGCGCGGCTCAAGGACATCGCGCAGGGCGAGAAGTGGCTGATGGCGGAACCCGAGCCGCTGCAGGAGAACCTGCTCGAGGACTCCCGCACGGAAGCGCTGAAGCGGACCGTCATCGCGCAATTCTCGCGCGTGATCGACATCGCGCCATACCTCGGCGCCGAGCTGCACGAGGTGCTCGCCGGCATCACGGAGGCGGGAAAGCTCGCCGACTTCATCGCTGCGAACCTCGATCTCGCGCTGCCGGCCAAGGCCGAGCTGCTCGCGACGGACGACGTCACACACCGGCTCGAGCGCCTGGCGGATTTCCTGGTGCAGGAGCTCCAGGTGCTCGAAGTCGGGACCCAGATCCAGGAAAAGGTGAAGACGCGACTCGACCAGAATCAACGCGAGTACGTGCTGCGCGAGCAATTGCAGGTGATTCGGCAGGAGCTGGGTGAGGGGGAGGGCGATGACGAGCTCGAGGAGCTCGGCAAACGGCTCGAGGAAGCGCAGCTCTCGCCGGAAGCAAAAAAGGTGGCCGAGCGTGAGCTGAAGCGTCTGCGCCAGATGTCGCCGCAGTCCGCAGAGTACCAGGTCGCGCGGACGTATCTGGACGTGTTCGCCGCCCTGCCATGGAGCCGCGTGACGCAGGACCGGCTCGACCTGAAGGCGGCGCGCGAAATCCTCGACCGCGACCACTATGACCTCAAGACGATCAAGGAGCGCATCCTCGAGTACCTCGCGGTCCGGACCCTGAATCCCGAGGCGAAGGGCTCGATCCTCTGCTTCGTAGGGCCGCCCGGTGTGGGCAAGACCTCTTTGGGCCAGAGCATAGCCGAAGCACTGGGCCGGAAGTTCACGCGCGTGTCGCTCGGCGGTGTGCGTGATGAAGCGGAGGTTCGAGGTCACCGGCGGACGTATGTGGGCGCAATTCCTGGACGCATTATTCACGCATTACAACGGTGTGAGACGCGCACTCCTGTCTTGATGCTCGACGAAGTGGACAAGATGGGCTCCGACGTGCGCGGCGACCCGACCGCCGCGTTGCTCGAGGTGCTCGATCCGGCGCAGAACTCGACGTTCGTGGACCACTACCTCGAGGTGCCGTTCGACCTCTCGGGCGTGATGTTCATCGCGACGGCGAACAGCACGATGCCGATCCCCGATCCGTTGCTCGACCGCATGGAGCAGCTGACGCTCGTGGGGTACACGCCGTCGGAGAAGCTGCAGATCGCCAAGCGCTACCTCCTGCCGCGCCAGATGAAAGAGACGGGATTGGGGAAGGGTAAAGAGGAAGAGCGCGCCCATATCGTGGATGGCGCCCTCGAGCGGCTGATCGCCGAGTACACGCGCGAAGCCGGCGTCCGGCAGCTCGAGCGCGAGATCCAAGGCGTGCTGCGCAAGGCCGCGTTGGAAGTGGTCGAAGGAAAGTCGACGATGGTGAGGGTGTCGTCGAAGAACCTCGAGAAGTACGCCGGCCAACCGACGGTGCAGAGCGAGGTCGCGGGCCGGGCGCCGGAAATCGGGGTGGCTACCGGGCTCGCGTGGACGCCGGTGGGCGGCGACATCATGTTCATCGAGGCGATTCGCATGCCGGGCAAGGGCCAGATCACGCTGACCGGCCAGCTGGGCGACGTCATGAAGGAATCGGCACAGGCGGCCTGGAGTCTGCTGCGGGCTCGCGCCAGCGCGCTCGGCATCCCGCTCGATGCGTTCACCCAGTCGGATGTGCACCTGCACGTTCCGGCCGGCGGCGTCCCCAAGGACGGCCCTTCGGCGGGCATCACAATTGCGGCGGCGCTCGCATCGCTGTTGTGCCGCAGGCCGGCGCGCCACGACGTGGCGATGACGGGTGAGCTGACCCTGCGGGGCAGGGTGCTTCCCATCGGCGGTTTGAAGGAGAAGCTGACGGCTGCGGCGCGGGCTGGAGTCACGTCCGTGCTCGTTCCCGCGCGCAACAAGAACGACCTTATTGACTTGCCTGAAGAGGTACAGAAGTTGCTCGATATCAAGCTCGTGGAGACGATCGACGACGTGCTCGCGTTGGCGCTGCTCGACCCCCCGCCCGAACGCCGCTCCGGCGGCATTCGTGTGGTGACGACGCCGCCCCCGCCGCCCGCGGCACCTCCGACGCCTCCGGTGCCTCCCGGTCAGGCCCGGCGATGAGCGACGTCGCTACCCTCGAAACTGCACTCGCGGAGATTCGCCGTCGCGACGGCAAATACAACGAGCGCGCCTACGTCTTCGTGCTCGCGGCGCTCGAATTCGCCCAGACGCGCCTCCCCGCGCGCCGCCATTTGAGCGGTGTCGAGCTGGCGTGGGCCTGCCGCGACTTCGCGCTGGAGCAGTTCGGGATGCTGGCGTCGGCCGTGCTGACGCATTGGGGCATCAAGACCACCGAGGACTTCGGGCAGATCGTCTTCATGCTCATCGACGTGGGGTTGCTGGCGCGCCAACCCGCCGATCGTCTCGAGGACTTCGAGCGCGTGTATGAATTCGCCGACGTTTTCAAGGCCGGAGCCGGCTATCGCTGGCCGGGGGTCTCCTCGTCGGGCTAGCAGTTCGTCCACCCGCGGTCAGCGGGCGGTTCTATCCGAAAGATCCCGCTGAACTGCGGGCGACAATCGCTACACTCCTTGCCGATGCTCGCCGGACCGTCGGGCCGTCCGGCCGTCCGGCCGTCGGGGTTATCGCGCCGCATGCCGGCTACATCTATTCCGGACCAACCGCAGCCGCAGTATTTACGCGAATCACTATTCCTGGTCTCGTCATCATTCTCGCTCCTAACCACACCGGTATCTCCGAGGCCGAAGGTGGAGTGTCCCTCTGGGAGGAGGGCGCGTTCCGAACTCCGCTCGGCGATGTGCCGATCGATGCGGAGATGTCGAAGGCGCTCCTCGCGGTCTCCCGCGGTGTGGTGGGAGTGGACCATGACGCGCATCGGGCCGAGCATGCCGTCGAAGTCGAGCTCCCATTTCTGCAACTGCTGCGTGCCGACGTGCGCATCGTCCCGCTCGTGATTGCCTGGGACGCCTGGGACGCCGCGCGCCTGCTGGGGGAGATGCTCGCCGGGCTGGTCCAAGCCGCCGGCGAGCCGATGTTGCTGCTGGCGTCGAGCGACATGAATCACTATGAGCCGGCGGGCGTGACGGAGCAGAAGGATGCCCAGGCGCTCGACGCGATCTGCGCCCTGGATGGCGCGGAGCTGCTCGTGCGCTGCAAGCGCGAGCGGATCTCGATGTGTGGGCGCGGGCCCGCAGCGGTCGTCATCGCCGCCGCCCGGGCGCTGGGCGCCGAGCGAGCCGAGGTGGTAGACTACCGCCACTCCGGGTGGGTGTCCGGCGACAATGCGCGGGTGGTGGGATACGCGGGGGTGGTGATTCCGTGAATCCAATTCCGGTGCTCTCGGCGAGCGAGGCGGCAGCGTGGGATGCGGCGGCACGCACCCAGTACCGCGTGCCGAGCCGCGTGCTGATGGAGACGGCGGGACGGGCCATCGTCCAGGTGCTTGTCGCCGAGTTGTTCGATGCATCGACCGGCGGTGTGCTCGTCGCGGCGGGAGCCGGGAACAACGGCGGCGACGGCTGGGTGATCGCCCGCGCGCTGCACGCCGTCGGCATTCCCGTGTGGGTCGCCGCCGTCGATCCCAAGACGGACGACGCCATCGACAATCGTGCGCTCGCACGCGTCGATGGCGTCCGCGAGCTGGGCCGCGAAGAAACGTGGCCCAAGTCCGCCGTTGCGGTGGATGCGCTGCTCGGCACCGGCGCCGCCGGTCCCGCGAAGGGCGACGTGCTCGCGCTCGCGGAACGGCTCGCCGCCTACGGCGCTCCGATCCTGGCGGTGGACGGGCCGACGGGTCTCGATCTCTCGAGCGGCGAAGCCCACGGACCGGTGCGCGCGCAGCTCACGGTGACGTTCGGAGCCCCGCGACGCGGGCATCTGCTGGCGCGCGAGTGGTGCGGCAAGGTCGTCGTCGTCGATATCGGATTCCCGCCGCCCGATGACGCATGGCCGCGCCTGGTCACGGACCGCTGGGCGGCGGAGCGACTCCCGCGTCTCGCGCCGCAAATGCACAAAGGCGATCGAGGCCGCGTCTGTGTGATCGGCGGCTCGGATGGTCTTACCGGCGCTGCACTCCATGCCGCCCGTGCCGCCCTGGCGGCCGGAGCCGGCGTCGTCAAGCTCGTGGCCACGCGCGAAACCATCGTCGCCGCCCAGGCCAGTTTGCCGGACGTACTGACCGTGGAATCGTCACTTGGTGACAACCTCGAGCCCGCGGTCGCCGAGGTGCTCGAGTGGGCCGACGCGGTCGTGATCGGTCCGGGGCTCGGCCGTGTGGACGTGCGCGAGCAATTCGTTGCCGAGGTCCTGGCGCGCCGCCCGGTGCCCACCGTGATCGACGCCGATGCGCTCCACTACTTCAACGGTCCGGCCAATCGGCCCGTCGTGTGCACGCCGCACCTGGGAGAATTCCGCGCGCTTGCCGGCGACGCATTGGCCGACGAAGCGGCGAACGACCGCTGGTCGGCCGCGGCGCGCGCAGCGGCGAAGCTCAAGTGCACCGTTCTACTAAAAGGCGTGCCGACCGTCATCGCCGATCTGCGCGGCCCCGAGCACGTCGTCGCAAGCGGCAATCCCGGGCTTGCGACCGGCGGCAGCGGGGATATGCTCGCCGGCTTCATCGGGGCATTCCTCGCCCGGGGAACCGCGCCCGCGGAAGCCGCGGCACTCGGCGCGCATGCCATGGGTCGAGCGGCGGAGCTCGGGGCCCGCCAATGGACCGCGCGGAGCTTGCGGCCCGCTGACGTCCTGGCCGCGTTGCCGGATGTGTGGAGGGCGTGGCGGGATGTGAAGCCGGGGCGGGCTCCAGTCCTGGTAGAACTGGAGGCTCCCGACGTCTGACCCCCTGGGGCGTGGAACATGGGGTGATGACCCCGGTTAGGAAGGAGTAGTTTTACGGGTGATCCCCAACCGATGAACCTGGGTCCAGGCAAGGAATTCGATCGCATCCGCGGCATCATCGGGCGGATCGCCGAGATCACCGGCGACGGTACCGACCTCGGTGACGACTGCGCGTTGATTGCGTTGGGATCCACCAACCTCGCGATCAGCATCGACAACTCGCTCGAGAACGTCCACTTCCGGACCGACTGGCTCGACTTCAAGGAAATCGGTTGTCGCGCCGCGGGGTCCGCGTTGTCAGACCTTGCGGCGGAGGGCGCCAGGCCGCTGGGCGCGCTCGTATCCCTGGGCATCCCGGCGGACGGGAAGAAGACCGACGGTGCGGCCGCCGACATCATGGCCGGTGTTGCCGGCATGCTGCACACCCTCGAAGCAAAAGTGCTGGGAGGTGATCTCACGCGCGCCCCGCAGTACATCGTCGATGTGTGCGTCATTGGTGAAGCCGCGCGGCCGGTGCGTCGCTCGGGGGCGCGCGAAGGCGACGGCGTATGGGTGACGGGATATCTGGGGGGGGCAGCGCTGGCGCTCGAGCATTTCCGCGCGGGCAAGAAAATGTCCACCGGGCTCCGCAACCGCTATGCGTGCCCGGAGCCCCGGATCCAGGCCGGCCTCTGGCTCGCCGATCACGGTGTCAGCGCGATGATCGATATCTCGGATGGCCTCGCCGCCGACGCCCAGCACCTCGCCGCCGCATCCGAAGTCGGCATCGAGATCAACCTCGAGCAGATCCCGTGCTGGGAGGATGTAGCCGCGATGGCCGCGGTGGCCAGCGGGGAAGAATTCGAGTTACTATGCACCATGCCGCCGACGTTCGGTGACGCCAGCGTTTCCGCCTTCCGCTCCGAAACCGGATTGGCGCTGAGCCGGATCGGCACCTGCCTGCGTGGCGCGGGCGGACGCCGGGGCGGTGTGCGGCTGCTCGACCACAACAAGCCCGTCCCTCTGCCAGCCGGATACGATCACTTTTCGCGGTGATTCGCACCCTCTGGTACTACGTAGTTCTCGTCGCTTCAACTCTCGTCCACGCAACCGGCGCCGCCGTCGCCGGCGTGTTCCGCGTGCGCAACCGCCGTGGTGGCGTCTACGACTGGGCGGGCACCGACTGGGCGCGGAATATTCTCCGCGCGGCGGGGACGCCGGTCATCGCCGAAGGCCTGGACCACATCCCGCGCGACCGTCCGGTGATCTACGCCTCGAATCACTCGTCGATGTTCGATATCTGGGCGCTGTTCGCGACGCTCCCCGGGTCCGTGCGGTTCGTCGCCAAGCAGGAGCTGTTCAAGATTCCGCTCCTCGGCGGCGCGATGCTCGCCGCCGGCCACATTCCCATCGATCGTGCCGCCCGCAAAAAGGCGTTCGAGGCGTACGACGAGGCGGCGCACACGATTCGAGAGGGCACCTCTTCCATTGTTGTCTTCCCGGAGGGCACCCGCAGCCGCACCGGCGAGCTGTTGCCCTTCAAAAACGCGCCGTTTGGTCTGGCGATCGCCGCCCAGGTCCCGATCATCCCGGTCTACGTCCATCACACGTTCGAGATCCTGCCGAAGGGCGCGTGGCGGTTGCGTCCGCGTCCGATCCGTCTGCTCGCCGCGCGTCCGATCATGACGACCGGGCTGCGGCCCGAGGATCGCGAGCGGCTGCGGGACGAAGTGCGCGCGGCGATGGTTGCCCTTCAGACAAAGGCGCGGTAGGGTTCGGTCCACCAATGAGCACAGTCATCGCGGTACACGCGCGCGAGATTCTCGACAGCCGCGGCAACCCCACCGTCGAAACCGACGTCACCCTGGCCAGCGGCGCGAGCGGTACGGCGGCCGTGCCGAGCGGCGCCTCCACCGGAGAGCACGAGGCGGTCGAGCTGCGCGATGGCGACAGCAAGCGGTACGGCGGCAAAGGCGTGCTCGAAGCCGTCAAGAACGTGAACGAAGTGATCGGCCCGCGGCTCGAAGGCCTGTCGGGAGAGGATCAGATCGCCGTGGACTACGCGATGCTCGACCTCGACGGCACGCCGAACAAGAGTCACCTGGGCGCGAACGCCATCCTCTCCGTCTCGCTCGCCATCGCGCGCGCGGCCGCGCAGGACGCGGGCCTGCCGCTGTATCGCTATCTCGGTGGGCCCGTCGCTCACGTGCTGCCGGTCCCGATGATGAACATCCTGAACGGCGGTGCGCACGCGGCGAACACCGTTGACTGCCAGGAATTCATGGTGGTGCCGATCGGCGCCGAGACGTTCCCGGAAGGGCTGCGCATGGGCGTGGAGACGTTCCATGCGCTGAAGAAGGTCCTGTCCAAGCGGGGACTCTCGACCGCGGTCGGGGATGAGGGAGGCTTTGCGCCGGACCTGCCGAACGATGAAGCGGCGCTCGAGGCGATCATGGCGGCGATCGAGGCGGCGGGCTTCGAGGCCGGTAAGGATATGGCGATCGCGCTCGACGTGGCGGCGTCCGAGCTCTACGCCGACGGGACGTATACCTTCAAGAAGAGCAAAGGCGGTCAGAAGAGCGCCGAAGAGATGATTGCGCTCTACAAGGGCTGGATCGACCGCTACCCCATCGTGTCCATCGAAGATGGTCTGGCAGAGGACGACTGGACCGGGTGGGCCAAGCTCACAGCGGCCCTGCAGGAACGAGTGCAACTTGTAGGGGACGACCTCTTCTGCACCAACGTCGAGCGGCTGGCGCGAGGCATCGAAGAGAGCGTCGCGAACGCCATCCTCATCAAGGTGAATCAGATCGGCACACTGACGGAGACGCTGCAATGCATCGAGCTGGCGCGCGGCAACGGCTACGGCTCGGTGATCTCCCACCGCTCGGGTGAGACCGAGGACACGTTCATCGCGGACCTCGCGGTGGCGACCGGCGTCGGCCAGATCAAGACCGGCAGCGCGTCCCGGACCGAGCGCGTCGCGAAGTACAATCAGCTGCTCCGCATCGCCGAAGAGCTCGGCGACGTGGCGCACTATCCCGGCCGGCATCTGTACGGCTTGTGACCCGAACCCGCATAGCTGGAATCGCAGGCGGTGTGGGACTGCTCGCGTTGGCCGTGTGGGGCGGAGAATACGGCACCGCCGACTGGATCACGATTCGGCGGCAGCTTGCGGACGAACGCACCCGAGTGGCCGCGCTCCGCATCGAGCTCGATTCACTCGCCCAGTTGGCCCACGACCTGGAAGCGAATCCCGCGGTGCAGGAACGCGTCGCGCGGGAGCAGTTCGGAATGATTCGAGACGGCGAGGTACTCTACCGCGTCGTGCCCAAATAGCGGAGGCACCATGAACAGGCGTCGTAGGTTCGTGCGCGTTGCCGTCGCCGCGTTGCTCGCGGCCGCCGCGGCGTGCGGTGGAGACAGCACCGGGACCGGTCCACAGGCGGCCTCGGTCACCGGCATTGCCGGCGACAGCCAAACTGCACCCACGGGCTCGGTGCTCACGTTTCCGCTGAGCTTTGTGGCGCTCGGCTCGAACGGGCAGCCGGCCCAGGGCGTGCACGTGACCTGGAGCGCGACGCCCAGCGGCGGTGCGTCATTCACCCCAGCGACCGAGACCACCGACGTCAACGGCGCCGCCTCGACGACCGCAACGCTGGGCTCGGTTCTGGGAAACATCACCATCCACGCCGCTGTATCGGGTGTCTCGGATGTCGTATACCACGCCACGGCACTCGATCCCTGCGCCTATCTCGCCCCCTATGCCCTCGGCGATACGGTTATCGGCGCCCTCAAGACGACCGACTGCAACTTCGGCCACTCGGGGTGGTACTACGATTTCTACGCGCTCGACCTGCCGGTCGGGCAGCAGAGCATTCGCCTCGCGATGAATTCGGCGACGTTCGATACGTGGGTGGACTTCTGGAGCGTCGACGGTCCGCTGTTCGGATTCGATGACGACGTCGCGCTGGGGACCGTGCAGAACTCACAGCTCGACATCATTCTCCCCGGCGGCAGCTATGTGATCGGCGCGAACTCGTTCAACCCGGGTACCACGGGCCCGTACTCGGTGTCGGCGACCACACGGCCTGCCGGCATGAACGGCTGCCGGCAAGTCTGGGTGGCGCGGGGCGTGACGATCAACGACTCGTTGACAGCGTCGGACTGTGCCGACAGCTCGGCAACGCCGCGTTACTACGACGTCGCGCGCATTCAGCTGGTCCTGGGCTCGGTGTTGACGATCTCGGCGCATTCGACGGCGATCAATCCCAGCCTGGCCCTGTATCAAATCATGGACCTGGTCACCTATCCGCGCTCGCTGGTGGCCCAGAACGACGACAGCTCGGCGGGGAATCCGACCGCGTTCATCAAATTCACCGTCGCGGCCAGCGGGCCATACGACATCCTGATCAGCAGCAGCGCGCCCGGCGAAACCGGCGCGTACACGTTCGATGTCTCATCGTCGACGGCCAGCCCTCGACCGGTTGTCCCGATTTCGCGTGGCCGTGAGGTGTGGAACGGGAGCGTCCTCGGATTGCCAAGGCGCGCGAAGCACTAGTACTCCTCGCCTTCGCGGCGGGGATTTGTGAAGGACAGGTGGTGGGCGGGAGACCATGTGACCCGCCCACCCCCCTCGGCCCCAGTCACGATCTCTATTGCATCGAGCTCGTCGCCGCTCCCGGGATCAACGGAGTCTCGGGACGCGTCGAGCTCGCGAGCCCTCCCGGGCCGTTCACGGTCGCCGTCACCGCCGACGGCCATGCGCGCTTCATCCCCGTCGTCCATCTCCGCGGACTCGCGCCGTCCCGCACGTACATCGCGTGGGCCACCACGCCGCAGATGGATTCGTTGATCCGGCTCGGCGCCGTGAAGAACGGGCGCGTGACGCTGCGGCCCATCGAGTTCGACAAGTTCAACATTCTGATTTCCGCCGAGCGCAGCGCGCGTGTGCGTGAGCCGAGCGGTCGCATCATTCTGCGCGGCCAGTCGCCAAGCACGCGGCCGTTCCCGCCGGATCTGATGGAATTCTCGCTGGGCGCCGCGGGGTCCTCCCATGCAATGGATCAAGCCGAGCCCGACAGCTCCGGGTGGCCGATGGTGCCGACGCCGCCCGGCTTGATGATGCTGCCGTCGGAGATGGCGCTGCGACCTGATGTGACGCCCTTTCTCCCGACGGCAGAGACTCCCGTCCCCAAGGCGGAGCCGCACGAGGTCCTCTTTCTCAAGGACGGCGACATCGTCGATCTCGATGCCGAGCTCGTCCGCCGCACGATCGATGGCCAGAGCTTCACGATGTACAGCTACAACGGCCAGTATCCGGGACCATTGCTCGAGGTCTCGCGTGGCGCCGAGATCATGGTGCGGTTTACGAATCACCTGTCGGATTCGACCAGCATTCATTGGCATGGGATCCGGCTGGAAAACGCGTTCGACGGAGTCGATGGGGTGGGGGTCAGCGACGCGTTCACATACAAGCTGCGGTTCCCGGATGCCGGGATCTACTGGTACCATCCGCACATTCGCGAGGACATCCAACAGGCCCTCGGCCTGTACGGCAACATTCTGGTGCGCGACCCCGGCGCGAAAACCTTCGCCAATCGCGAACAGATCCTGATGCTGCAGGATCTGCTCATCGGCGATCCTGGACTCATCCCGTTCGGCCAGGAATCACCGACCCACGCGCTGATGGGGCGGTTTGGCAACGTGTTTCTCGTGAACGGTGAGCCGGGGTATCGCCTGGCGGTGCGGCGTGGTGAAGTGGTGCGCTTCTATCTCACGAACGCGTCGAGCACCCGCACGCTGAACCTCTCGTTCCCTGGAGCGCGCATGAAGCTCGTCGCGGCCGACGCGGGACCGTTCGAGCGTGAGGCATGGGTCGAGAGCGTGGTGATCGCTCCTGCGGAGCGCTACGTGGTGGACGTCCGGTTCGACAGAGCTGGAGCCTTCCCGCTGGTCAATCAGGTCCGCGGACTCGACCACCTCTTCGGCCGGTTCATCCCACTCGTTGATACGCTCGGCGTCGTGACCGTCTCGCCTCGGCGTGTCTCGCCCGACTTCGGTGCAGCCTTTGCCGCCCTTCGCCGCCCTCCGCCGCCCTTCGCCGCCCTCGAACCGTACCGCCGGTATATCGACCGAGCCCCCGACAAGACCCTCGTGCTCACGCTCCAGACGCACGGCTTGCCGTTCGTGACCGAGCGTCTGATGCAGCTCGACTCGATCTACTTTGCGCCCGTCGAGTGGGGTGGGACGATGCCGATGATGAACTGGGCGTCCACGGGCCGGCAGGTACGCTGGGTCCTGAAGGACCCGGCGACGGGGCGCGAGAACATGGATATCGTGTGGCACTTCCGGCGCGGTGCGCCGGCAAAAATTCGTCTCGTCAACGAGCGCCGCGCGTTTCACGGCATGCAACATCCGATTCATCTGCACGGCCAGCGCTTTCTCGTACTGGCCGTGAACGGCGTGCCCAACGAGGATCTGGCGTGGAAGGACACCGTGCTAGTGCCTGCCGGTGCGGTGGTGGATATTCTGCTCGACGCACAGAACCCCGGCGAGTGGATGCTGCACTGCCATATCGCCGAGCATCTCTCGTCCGGGATGATGCTGCACTTCACCGTCGATTAGCGAGGAGCCTCATGTACGCGCTCACCCTCCTGCTCGCACTCACGGCACAGCGTCCCGATTCGCTCGCCGCACAAGTGCGCGAATACGTCGCCGTCGATACGTCGTTACTCGCGTTGACGCACGTCCTGTTGGTCGATGGAACGGGCGGCGCGCCCAAATCCGATCAGACGATCGTCATCCGCGCCGGCCGGATCGCGACCGTGGGCCCGGCGGCGGCGGTGCCGATCCCTGCGGGCGCACGCATCATGGACATGAATGGGTCCACCGTCATTCCCGGCATCATCGGCATGCACGACCATCTGTTCTATACCGCCGCCGGTGGCCGCGCCGTGCAGATGTCGTATACCGGACCGCGGCTGTATCTGGGGTCGGGGGTCACGACGATCCGTACCACCGGCAGCCGGGCGCCGTACGCCGAGATCAATCTGAAGGACGCGATCGACCACGGTTTGGCGCCGGGGCCGCGCATCCATCTCACGGCGCCGTACATCACGGGCGAACACGGCGGCGGCGCGATGGCGATCCTGAGCTCGCCGGAGGCGGCGCGCCGCTTTGTAGCGTACTGGGCGGCGGAAGGCGCGACGTGGATCAAGGCGTACACGGACATTCGTCGCGCCGAGCTGGGTGCGGCAATTCAAGAGGCGCACCGGCGCGGCATCAAAGTCACCGGCCATCTCTGCTCCGTGAGTTTCCAGGAGGCGGTGTCGCTCGGCATCGACAACCTGGAGCATGGCATGCTGACCGCGTCGGACTTCACGACCGGGAGGCCGGCGGACGTCTGTCCGGTCAACCTGATGGCGCAGATCAGCGCGTCGGACCCCAAGGGGAACGCCGGGCAGGCCACGATTCAGTCGCTCGTGCAGCACCACGTGTCGATGACCTCCACCCTGGCGGTCTACGAGCCGTTCGTAGCCGGTCGTCCGACGAGAGATGAGCGCACGTTGCAGGCGATGGATCCCGAAGTCCGCGACAACTACCTCAAGATGCGCCAGCAGATCGACTCGAGCGGCACCGGCTGGGTTTCCTTGCCGGCGTTCAAGAACGCGATGGCGTTCGAGCGCGAGTTCGTCGCCGCGGGCGGCCTCATGGCGGCCGGTGTGGATCCGACAGGCATCGGCGGCGCGCTCGCCGGATTCGGCGATCAGCGCAACTACGAGCTGTTCATCGAAGCGGGGTTCACGCCCGCTCAGGCGATTCAGATCATGACGCTAAATGGCGCGAGGATTCTCGGTGTGCAGCAGACGCTTGGGACCGTCGAGTCCGGCAAGCTGGCGGACCTCGTGGTACTGCGCGGCGACCTGACGGCGGACCCGTCGGCGATCCGCAGCCCCACGATTGTTTTTAAGGATGGGGTCGGCTACGATTCTGCCAAGTTGATTGCCTCGGTGCAGGGCAGGGTCGGCGTCAACTAAGACGTGTGGCAGGGTAGCTCAGCCTGGTGAGAGCACGGCACTCATAATGCCGGGGTCGTGGGTTCGAATCCCACCCCTGCTATTTTCGAACAGTAGTGGCCTACCGCCCTTCGGCCCCGCGCATCAAATTGGGACCCTGCCATCTACCCCAAAAGGGGGCCGTCATGACGTTTCGCGTCCTACTGCTCGTTGTCGGAGCAGCGTGTACCGCCGCATTTCCCGCGCGAGCCCAAAAACGAGGCTCGTTCGAGATCGGCGGGTTCGCTGCCTATCTCAACGCCGACAACTCTCTCCCTGTCGACAACGCGCTTGGCTTCGGTGGGCGCCTCGGCGTGAACCCGTTGTCGTTCCTCGCGGTCGAAGTGGACATCGCGAGCGCCTCGAAGAGCGGTGCTGGCTATCGGCCCCTGCACGTGTGGCTCGTCTACGACGTGCCGTCCACGAGTCGCGCCGAGGTGTTCGCGGGGATCGGGTTCGTGCGGAATACCTACACCGGGGCGTACAAAGCGAACGACAGTGGCGTAGCGGGGCAGGTTGGTTTGCGGCAACGGTTCGGGAAGATTCTCGCGATGCGGCTCGACGGGCACGCGGATTTCATGCCGAGCGCCGCGAACAAATCCTACCTGGTCAGCTTCAACGGCAACTGGGGGATTGGGATTGGTGTCAGCGCGTTGTTGAACCGATAGATCACTTCGCAACGAACGCCTGCAGGTTGCGTTCGGGTAGGGGCGCGGCAAGCTGCGCCCCTAGTTTTTTTTCCAAACCACCGGCTTGATGGTGCGCGACATCTCGGCGGCCACCTGCTGCGCCTCCTGGAGCTTTGCCTCGTACTCGACACGCCACTCCGCGGGCATGTTGGCGCGGAAATACGCCGCCGTGAGCAGCTCACCCCGCGCGTCGGCACCGGCCGCGGCGCCGGGCCCGACCGCGACCACATCACCCAGGAACAAGGTCGAGCTGCCGGTATCCATCACGTTGACGATGCGGCACTCGAAATGCGCGAAACATTCGTCGAGCACCGGCACGCCCAGGACGCCGCGATGGTGCGGCAGTCCCTCGAGCTTGTTGCGATCGCGTCCGCTGACGAAGCCGAGGCGCCGCACGACATCGAACTGCTTGGTATGCAGCAGATGCATGGCGAAGCGCCCCGTCTCGAAGATCATGTCGTGGCTGTAATTGAACTTGTGGATGTACACGGATACCCGTGGAACGGACGGCACAATCGAGGCGCGGACCGCGGCATCGGAGATCATGCCGTTCTCCTTGCCGTTGCGCTCGGATGTGATGGCGACGACCGGGGATGTGAGATTGCGCAGGAGTTGGTATGTCAGGCCGGGCTCAAGCATACTTCAAGATACATGACGACTAGTGCCTCGCTGCCGACGCGCGTGCTGGCGCACATCCGCGAGAATCGCCTCTTCCGCGAGCCTGGGGAGGCGCTCGTCGCGGTTTCTGGAGGAGTGGATTCCGTAGCCTTGCTCGATTTGCTGAGCGACACGGCGAGCGAGCTCGGATTGTCCCTCGTAGTCGCCCACGTCGATCATGGTATTCAGTCCGACAGTCCGACCGTCCGACAGTCCGTCGCCGCTCTGGCGGAGAAGTACGCACTGCCATTCGAGAGCACAGAACTCAAACTCGGGCCTGACGCCACGGAAACGGAAGCACGACGCGCACGCTACGCCTGGCTGCATGACGTGCAGCGCCGCCGCGGCGCGAAATACATCGTAACGGCGCATCATGAAGACGATCAGGTCGAGACGATCCTGCTGCGCGGGCTGCGCGGCAGCGCGCCCGCCGGTCTCGCAGGAATTTCCCCGCGCGGTCGTGGCGGGCTGGTGCGACCGCTGTTGCCGTTCACGCGCAGCGAGCTCGTCGCCCACGTCGCGGAGCACGGCCTGCCCGTCTACGAGGATCCTGCGAATCGCGACCCCCGGCACCTCCGCTCCTGGGTCCGCACGACGCTGCTGCCGTTACTGAACGAGCGCCTCGGCGCACGGCTGCGGCGCGATCTGCTGGAGCAGGGTCGTCATGCGGCCAGCGATCGTCGTGCCTGGGATCGCATGTTGGATATCGTGCCGGAGTTAGCGCTCAGCGTGCAGGGAACGACGTTCACCGTTGCCCGCGCGAGTGTGTGCGGCTATGATAACGCATTGTCTGTCGCGCTGTTGCGCGCCGCGGCCCGCAGAGTAGGACTCGTGCTGGGGCCGACGCGAGCGCGGCAGCTCGTGGCATTCGCGCAACGCCCCTCCGGCCGCCGTCTGCCGTTGGGCGACGGGTGGTCGGCCGAAGTGGCGTTCGATCAGTTGCGAGTCGGTCGCGCCGCGGCCCACGCGGTCGATTGCGCGCTCGAGCGGGTTTGGCCGAGTGGCGAGCGGGGCAGCGCGCGGTTCGGTGAGTTCGAGATTGCCTGGGCGCCCGCGTCGGCGCCCGCGCAGATCGAGCGCGCGACGTGGACGACGTGGCTGGACAGCGCCGCGTGGGAACTGCGGCGGCCGGCGCGCGGGGATTCGCTGGTGCCGCTGGGCGGTGTAGGACATCGGCCGCTCCGGCGCTTATTAATGGAAGCGCGGGTCCCGCGCAGCGCGCGGCCGAGCTATCCCGTGGTGAGTAGAGGGGCGACCATTCTCTGGGTGCCCGGCATCTGTCGCAGTGCGGCAGGCGTGCCGGCGCCTGGAACTCGAGCGGTGAGGTTGGATGTTATCGAGTGCGGCTCGGCTGAATCAGACGGGGGGGCGTGAACTCAAGCGCATCGTCTTCGATGAGGAGGCGATCGCGGAGCGAGTGCAGAGCCTGGGCCGCGAAATCACGGCGGCGTACCCCGATGGCGAGCTGCTGGTGCTGGGCCTCCTCAAGGGCAGCTTCATCTTCTTGAGCGATCTCGTGCGAAAGATCGATCGGCCGTTGCAGGTCGATTTCATCGTTGCATCGAGCTACGGCGAAGGAACGGTGTCGAGCGGGAACGTCCGGCTGGTGTATGATCCGGAAACGGAGCTGGCCGGCAAGCACATCCTGCTGGTGGAAGACATCGTCGACACCGGCAAGACGCTGAACAAGCTGGTCGCGCTGCTCACGCAGCGGCGGCCGCGCAGTCTGGAGATCTGTGCGCTGTTGCACAAACATGTGGCTCAACACTTGGAGCTGGAGGCGAAATTCCTGGGATTCGACGCCCCGACGCTGTTCCTGGTCGGCTATGGGCTCGATCACGCGGAAAACTTCCGGCACCTTCCTTATATCGCGAGTCTGACGTAGATGGCTAATCGTATCCCCCCGCCACCGCGGGAATTCAACTGGGCCCGGATGCTGCGGACGCTCTCGTTCTGGGCGCTCCTCATCGTCGGGACGATCGCGCTGGTGCAGCTCGCTTCGAGCCGCCGGCGCGAAGAAGCCGAGATCAAATACAGCGAGTTCGTGGATGAGCTGAACGCCGGCAACATCGCGTCGGTGGAAATCGCCGAGCGACAAAAGGTGCGCGGCACGTTCGTCCATCCCGTCGTGGTGAAGCGCCAGACTGTGGAGCGCTTCAACGTCCTGCTGCCGTTCGAAGCCGACGACAAGTTCGCCGCCACTCTGTCGGCCAAGAACGTGGAAGTGGCGGCGCGCGAGCCCGGCCAATCGTTCGGCATCGTGTTGATCCAATTCCTGCCGTACCTCCTGATCTTCGGCCTCGTGATCTTCATGCTGCGGCAGATGCAGCAGGGTGGGAACCGGGCGTTCGCCTTCGGCAAGTCGAAAGCGAAGCTCCTCGCGGGCGATACGCCCAAGGTCACCTTCGCTGACGTCGCCGGCTGCGACGAGGCGAAGCAGGAGCTCGAGGAGATCATCGACTTCCTGAAGGACCCGCAGAAGTTCCAGCGGCTCGGCGGCCGGCTGCCCAAGGGGGCGTTGCTCGTCGGGCCACCCGGAACCGGCAAGACGCTGCTCGCCAAGGCCGTCGCGGGCGAGGCGGGCCGGCCATTCTTCTCGATGTCGGGATCCGACTTCGTCGAGATGTTCGTCGGCGTCGGCGCCTCGCGCGTGCGCGACCTGTTCGAGCAGGGCAAGGCGCACGCGCCGTGCATCATCTTCATCGACGAAATCGACGCCGTCGGGCGCCACCGCGGCGCCGGTCTCGGCGGCGGGCACGACGAGCGCGAGCAGACGCTCAATCAGCTGCTCGTCGAGATGGACGGCTTTGAATCCAACGAAGGCGTGATCCTGCTCGCGGCCACGAACCGGCCCGATATCCTCGATCCCGCGCTGCTGCGGCCCGGCCGCTTCGACCGCCAGATCGTCGTGGACATGCCCGACCTGAAAGGCCGCGAGCAGATCCTGCGCGTGCACGTGCGCAAGATCCCGATGGCGGCCGGGGTGAACCTCGAGCGGATCGCGCGCGGCACGCCGGGTCTCGCCGGCGCCGAGCTCGCCAACATCGTCAACGAAGCCGCGCTGCTCGCCGCGCGTCGCAACAAGTCGCAGGTGGACGGCCAGGACTTCGAGGACGCGAAGGACAAGGTGATGCTCGGCCTCGAACGGAAGAGCCGCGTGCTCTCCGACGAGGAGCGGCGTTTGGTGGCGTATCACGAGGCCGGCCACGCCCTCGTCGGGCTGACCGTGCCGGACGCCGATCCGCTGCACAAGGTAACGATCATCCCGCGCGGCCGGGCGCTCGGCCTCACGGCGTATCTGCCGGAAGAGGAGCTGCATAAGTACACCAAGCGCTCGATCGAATCGCGGCTCGCGATGGCGTACGGCGGCCGTGTCGCCGAGGAGCTGGTGTTTGGGCCGGAGAAGGTGACGACGGGCGCGGCGCAGGACATTCAGCAGGCGACCAACATCGCGCGGCGCATGGTGACCCAGTTCGGAATGAGCGCGGTGATCGGACCGATCGCCGTCGGCGATCGCGAGCAGGAGATCTTCCTGGGCCGCGAAGTGGTGCAGCGCCGGGAGATTTCCGATCGCACCGCCCAGATCGTGGACGAAGAAGTGAAGAACATCCTCACGCGCGCCTACGGCGAGGCGGCCCGTATCGTCAGCGAGCGGCGTGCCGCGCTCGATCGTCTGGCCGCGGCGCTGCTGGAGCGCGAGACGCTGGAGCGCGAGCAGGTCGAGATGGTGATCGCGGGCCAGTCGCTGCCGCCGTACGTCCCGCCGGCTCCACCGCCGCGCGCCGACAGTGGCGAGCAGGAGAAGGAGAAGACGCCGCAGCGGACATCCGGCGGGATTCTCCGCAATCCGCCGCCTGAGCCTGCCGGGGCGTGACCGCCTCTCCTCCAGCCGCCGACCTCTCCAAGCTCCGGATCAATCGCGACGACCCGCCGCCCGCGGTGAAGCGGGCGCTGCGTCGCGTACTCTGGTTGGTGGGCGCTGCTGTCCTGATCGTCGCCGTCGTGGTGGTTATTGGGCGACGTGGCGGCGCGGTGCCGGTGCAGGTCGTCACCGTAACTACGGCGGCGCATGGCGGCGAGGGGGCGGCGGGGGGCGGCAACAGCGGCTCCGTTGCCGTCGTGGCGAACGGTTACGTGGTCGCGCGCACGAAGGCCGCCGTGTCCGCGAAAATCCCCGGTCGGCTCGCCGTGCTCAACGTCAGCGAAGGCTCGCGCGTGGAGAAAGGCGCGATCATCGCCCGGCTCGACAACGCCGACTACGCCGCGGCAGTCGGCCAGGCGGAAGCCGAACTCGCGAGCGCCAAAGCGACGCTGATCGAAACGCAATCCGACCGCGATCAGCTGCAGCGCGAATTCGTTCGAGTTCGCGATATCCGTGCTCAGAATCCCAATCTCGTCTCGCCGCAGGATGTCGAGAACGCCGACAGCAAGGCGCGCCAGGCGGACGCGCGGGTCAGCGCGCAGCAGGCGCGTGTGGATGCCGCGGGCGCGGGACTGCGTGTCGCGCAGGCGAATCTCGAGAACACCTACATCCGCGCGCCGTTCGGCGGCACCGTGCTGCGCAAAGAGGCGGAGGTCGGGGAAGTCGTCGCGCCATCGGTGGGCGGTGGGTTGACGCGCGGCGCCGTCGTCACGATGGCCGACCTCGCGACGCTCGAGGTGGAAGTGGACGTCAACGAGGCCTACATCGCACGCATTCAGGGCGGGCAGCAGGCGCGCATTACGCTCGACGCGTACCCCGATACGTCATTCCGTGGCACGGTGCGGCAGGTCGTGCCGACCGCCGATCGCCAACGCGCGACGGTGCAGGTGAAAGTCGCGATCGTCGATCGCGATCCGCGCATCCTCACCGAAATGGGCGCGAAGGTCGAGTTCCTCGAGGCGCCGCGCGCCGCTCCGGCCGGATCCCCGCCGGTGGTCGAGCGACCGCGGATCATGGTGCCGGCCGCGGCCGTCCGTTCCGAGGACGGCCGCCCCGTGGTCTGGCTCGTCCGTGACGGACGGTTACAGAAGCGTGACGTTGACGCAGGTCCGGTCAGCGGTAATTTCCGCGAGATTCGTTCCGGTCTCTCTGGTGGCGAGCAGCTATTGGTCGGTGGTGTTGAAACTCCGCGTGAAGGTCAACGCGTTAAGATCGGGCAGTAATTCGGGCATGAGATCCGTTGTTTGTAGGGGCGCAGCATGCTGCGCCCCTACCCATCAGCAATCCTGAAACCGGGCACACCATGGCGCTAGTCGAAATCCGCGACGTCTACAAGTCATTCCAGCGCGACACCCAGCGCATTGACGTCTTCACCGGCCTCACCATCGACATGGAGGCGGGTAGCTTCACCGCCCTGATGGGGCCGTCGGGCTCCGGGAAGTCGACGCTGCTCAACCTCATCGCCGGGCTGGACAAGCCCACGAGCGGCGTGGTGCGCGTGGCCGGCGCGGAGGTGAGCGCGATGAGCCCGGGCGAGCTCGCCGCCTGGCGGGCGCGCAACATCGGGTTCGTGTTCCAGTCGTTCAACTTGCTGCCGGTGCTGACGGCCTATCAGAACGTGGAGCTACCGCTGCTGCTCACGCATCTGTCGGGGAAAGAGCGCGTCGAGCGCGTCCGCATCGCGCTCGACGTCGTGGGGCTCGGAGACCGCGGCGATCACTATCCGCGCCAGCTGTCGGGTGGCCAGGAGCAGCGGACGGCGATCGCGCGGGCCATCGTCGCCGATCCCACCGTGATACTGCTCGATGAGCCGACGGGGCAGCTCGACGCCAAGAGCTCGCAGGAAGTGCTGACGCTGCTGCAGCGGCTCAACAAAGAGTTCAACAAGACGATTGTGATCGTGACCCACGACGCGCACGCCGCCGAGCGGGCGAAAATGACGCTGCACCTCGAGAAGGGCGATCTCGTCGAGAAGCGCGCAGCGGTGAGCGGGGCGGCGCGGTGAAGTACTGGCACCTGGTCACCGCGAATCTGCGGCGTCACAAGCTCCGGACGGCCCTCACGATCCTCAGCGTCGCGCTGGCGTTGTTTCTGTTCGCCTCGCTCCGCTCGGTGGTCACGACTCTGCACACGAATTCCCAGTTCGGGGGCGCGCGCCGCCTCGTGGCGATGAACAAGACCGGCATCGTGTTCATCCTGCCGGTTTCGTATGCCAACAAGATCAAGGGCTTGAGAGGCGTGCGCAGCGTCAGCTGGGCGAACTGGTTCGGCGGCAAGTATGGCGAGAACGCCCGGGACTTCTTCCCGAAGTTCGCGATCGATCCTGAGTCGTACCTCGGCATGTATCCGGAGATCAAACTCCCAGAGGATCAGAAGCAGGCGTTTCTCCGCGAACGCACCGCGGCGCTCGTCGGGAAGGGCATCGCCGACAAGTTTGGCTGGAAGGTCGACCAAAACATCACGATTCAGGGAACGATCTTCCCCGGCGACTGGACGTTCACGATCCGCGGCATCTACGAGCCCAGCGATCCCGCGATCGGTGACAACGTGATGTTCTTCCATCACGAGTACTTCGACGAGCGGCTCGGACACGCGGGCATCGCGGGGTGGTTCGTCGTCGAGATCAACAACGCCGACAGCGCTGCCGCTGTCGCCAAAGAGATCGACGACCAATTCCAGAATTCGAGCGCGGCCACGAAGACCGGTACGGAAAAGGAGTTCCAGGCCGGTTTCGCGACCATGCTCGGGAACGTCAGCCTGCTGATGGGCGCGATCGGCACCGCGGTCGTCTTCGCGATCCTGCTCATCACCGCGAACGCGATGATGATGAGCGCCAGCGAACGCACCGGCGAGGTCGCCGTGATGAAGACGATCGGGTTTTCCAACCGTACCGTCTTCACCCTGGTGCTGGTCGAAGCGGGGGTGATCGCGCTCGCCGGCGCGGTGATCGGGCTTGGCGTAGCCAAAGGTTTCTATCCGTTGATCAAGTTCCAGGGCTTCGGCTTCCTCCCCGGCTTCAACGTCACGCCGCTGACCATGCTCTGGGGCCTGCTCCTCGCCCTTGGCCTGATGCTGGCGAGCGGACTGGTGCCGGCCATGCGCGCGGCGCGCCTGCCCATCGTCCAGGCACTGCGGAGAGTCGAATGATTCCGCTGGTCTACAACGCGCGCAGTATGATGCAACGGCCCGTCTCGACGACGTTCACGGCCGTGGGGATCGCGCTGGTCGTGGCCGTTTTCATCGGCATGCTCGCGTTGGGGCAGGGGTTGCGGGCGGCGCTCGCCCGCACCGGCTCCGACCGCAACGCGCTCGTACTTCGCAAGGGCGCCGATTCCGAGCTGGCGAGCGGCATTGGGCGCGACGCCGCGCGGGTACTCGCCGCATCGCCACACGTCGCGACCGGGACGGACGGCCGGCCGCTGCTGAGTCCGGAGGTGTACGTGTTGGTCCCGCTCCCCCGGCCCAACAACCCCACGGCCGTCGCGAACGTCGTGGTCCGCGGCGTCAGCGACCAGGCCTGGTCGGTGCGCTCCAACATTCAGCTCGTCGCGGGCAATCGGCCGACCTCGGGACGCATGGAAATTTGCGTCGGTCGCAAGTTGCTCGGCCGGTTCGAGCACCTCGACATCGGAGCGTCGCTCCACTTCGCGGGGCGCGACTGGACGGTGGTGTGCCATTTCTCTGCCGCGGGGTCGGCGTTCGAGTCCGAAATCTGGGCCGAGAACGAGCAAGTCATGCCGCTGTTCCGCGGAGAAGTGTTCCAATCGATCACGTTCCGGCTCAAGGACGCCGGCGCATTCGACGACGCGAAGCGCGCGCTCGAGGCCGATCCCCAGCTGGGGGTGGATGTCCACCGCGAGTCCGACTTCTACGCGAAGCAGGTCGGCATTCTGGGTATCATGCTGAGCGTGCTCGCGTTCGGCGTCACCGGGATCATGGCGGTGGGCGCGATCTTTGGAGCCGTGAACACGATGTACGCCGCGGTGGCCGCGCGCACGCCGGAGATCGCCGTGTTGTTGACCGTCGGGTTCCGGCCACGCCAGGTGTTGTTGAGCTTCCTGGCGGAATGCTTGTTGATCGCCACCGTCGGCGCGGTCTTGGGTGCGTTACTCGCACTCCCCGTCAACGGCATCGTGACGAGTACGACCAACTGGACGAGCTTCAGCGAGATTGCCTTTAGCTTCCGCGTAACCCCCCTCCTGTTGCTGCTCGGCATCGCATTCGGCGTCGTGATGGGAGTTGTCGGAGGTTTCTTCCCAGCGTGGCGGGCGTCCCGTCTGCGCGTCATACAAGCCCTGCGGTAGTCGTTCCATGAAAATCACCGCGCTCGCCGCGCACACACCGGAAGCGGTGCGCGCGGCGCTCGCGGCGCGGGGATGGGAGACACAGCCGGCCTGGTTCGCCGCGGTCGGCATCCAGCCGTTCGTTGCCCTCATCGAAGACATCAGCGAATCAGAGCGTGAGGCGCTCGTGCATTGGGGCACCAAGTCGGGCGCCGACGTGCTGACTGGGGGTTCGGGGCTCGGGACTGGGGGCTGGGCGCTCGTGACTGGGTCTACCAGCCGTATCGCTCCACTCGCGCGTTACGACCGAGTACCCCCCGAACTGTCGCGCTTTGCTCCCGAACTCGGGAAGCTGCTCGCCGCTCGAGCCGAGCCGCCGCGTTCGTGGCCGATCCGCGGCGCGGAGCTGTCGCTCGAGAAGCCCGTAATCATCGGGATCATTAACGTCACCCCGGATTCTTTCTCAGACGGTGGACACCTCACGTCAGTAGCAGCAGCGATCGAACACGGCGCACGGCTCACGGCGCACGGCGCACGCCTCTTAGATGTCGGCGGTGAGTCGACGCGTCCAGGCGCCACACCGGTGCCCCCGGACGAGGAGATCGCCCGGGTGGTGCCCGTGATCGCCGGCCTGATCAAGCGGGGTCTGGGTCCCGTGTCGGTGGACACCCGCAAGGCCGCGGTCGCACGGGCCGCGCTCGATGCCGGGGCCGCGGTCGTGAACGACGTGTCGGGACTGCAGTACGACCCGGCGCTGGCGGCCCTGTTGGCCCGCGCGGACGCCGGCGTGATCCTCATGCACATGCGAGGGACGCCGGCCACGATGGACGATCTGGCGACATACGCCCATGTCGCTCCCGAAGTCGCGGCGGAGCTCGCGGCGACCGCCGAAAAGGCCGAACGGGCGGGCATTGCCCGCGAGCGCATCGTCATCGACCCAGGGTTTGGCTTCGCAAAAACAGCAACCCAGAACTTCAGACTGCTCGATGAACTGGCAACGATCGTCGCCCTTGGCTATCCTGTAGCGGTCGGCTTGTCGCGGAAGCGGTTTTTGGGCGCCGCGACGGGCCGGCCGGTAGCAGACCGCGATCGCGCCACGGCCGTCGCCTGTGCCCTCGCCTGGGAGCGCGGAGCGCGATTGTTCCGGGTCCACGACGTCGCAATGACACGCGAAGCCCTTGCACTGGCGGGCGCTACGACCAATCCACCGTGAACGTCGACGCCATTAAGTTCCTCGCGCCGCGGCTCTGGCCGGATCTTTTCGAGATCCTGCTGGTGTCGTTCGTCATCTACCGCTTCCTGCTGTTCCTCGTCGGGACCCGCGCGATGCAGATCGTGATCGGCCTCGTGATCCTGTCCTTGACCTACTTCGTGGCCTTGTTTGCCAAGTTCACGATCATCTATTCGCTGCTGGGTGTGGTGTTCATCTATGGCCCGTTCGCGGCGATCGTCGTCTTCCAGCCGGAGCTGCGCAACGCGCTGGCGCGGCTCGGGCAATCACGCTTGATGCGCGCCTTCTCACGCAGCGACCGTCAATCGGTGGCGGAGGAGATGGCGGAGGCGCTGGACCGGCTGTCGCGCGCGGGCACCGGCGCGCTCCTCGCCGTCGAAGGCGATATCGGACTCGAGGAATTCATCACGACGGGTGTGCCGATGGAAGCGAAGGTCTCGGCGGATCTCCTGACCACGATCTTCACGCCGTATTCACCGCTGCACGACGGCGCGGTCCTGATCCGCGGCGACCAGATCATCGGCGCCGGGTGCGTGCTGCCGCTCACGCAGTTCAAGGTCGCCGACAAATCGCTCGGCACACGCCACCGTGCGGCGCTCGGGCTGTCGGAGGAGACCGACGCGACGGTGCTCGTCGTGTCGGAGGAGACGTCCACGATCTCCGTCGCGAGTCACGGACTGCTGTACCGGCATCTCACCCCGCAACAGGTGCGCGATCTCCTCTCCGGCGCCGTCTCCCATCTCGAGGGCGGCGAGCGCGTGAGTCAGCCTGCCACCTAAACCTCCGTACCGGGAGGCGGCGGCCGTCGCGCTCCTGGTCCTCATCGGTTTTGTGATCACCCTCGCGCCCACCGTCACGCTGTGGGACGCGGGTGAATTCATCACCGCCGCCAAAGTGCTCGGCGTGCCGCATCCGCCCGGCACACCGCTGTTCGTCCTCCTGGGCAACGTCTGGGGCGGCATCGTCCGCGTCGGCGCGTATGCCTGGCGCCTGAATCTGATGAGCGCCTGCTTCTCCGCCGCGGGCGCCGGCTGTCTGTTTCTCGTGGCGCATCGGCTGCTGCACGGCGAGGCGCCCTGGCTCCGAATCGGCGGTGCCGCGGCCGCGGCGATCCTGTCCGCGTTCACGTTCACCGAGTGGCAGAACAGCAATGAGACCGAGGTCTACACCGTCGCGACGTTCAGCATCGCGGCGATTTGCTGGCTGTGCCTGCGGTGGCGCGATGTGCGGAGCACGTCCCGCGCATCACACATTCTGCTGCTCATCGTCTACATCGCCGCGCTGTCGATCGGGAATCACCTGCTCGCGCTGCTCGTGGGGCCCGCGGTGTCGCTGTTCATCGCGTACACGCTGTACACGCAGCCAGCCGCGGATCCCGCCGAGCGGAACATGGAACGGGCGGAGTGGTGCTCACTCACGGCGTTGTGGTTCGTACTGGTTGCGGTCGGGTTGGGAAGCACACCGCTGCTGGTCGTGGGCGGTGTACTGGTCGCGGCAGCGATCGTCGCGTGCATGATGACCGGCTCGCGCGCGTTTCCGATCATTGCGATCGCGGCCGCCGCGGCCGGCGTCTCGATCTACGCTTTCCTTTATATCCGCGCCGGTCTGCACCCCGTGCTCAACGAGGCCGATCCGGAGAACTGGCGCAACCTGCTCGCGGTCATCCGGCGCGAACAATTCGGCAGCCGCTGTCTCCTCGATAACCCGATGTTCTATCCCGGTCCGGACAATCCCGGCCGGACGCTCAAGATCTTTGGGCAACAACTTCTCAACTTCTTCCAGTACTGCTCGTGGCAATGGGGTCGGTCGCTGCCCACGGCCGTGATGGTGGGCGTCGCGCTCCTGTTCGTTTCCCTCGGAGTGTTCGGATTCGAGTTCACGCGCCGCCGCGACAGGGGCATCGCGTTTCTTCTCGGCGCGCTCTGGCTGGTCACCGGCATCGGTCTCGTGGTCTACATGAACTTCAAGGCGGGGTTCTCGCTCTTCTGGGACCAGTACCCATCGATCGATCAGCACGAGGTGCGCGAGCGCGACTACTTCTTCGTCGTGAGTTTCCAGATCTGGGGTGTGTTCGCGGCGCTGGGGCTGGTTCGGGGACTGGCCGTCGTGACGAAAACGGGAACGCTCGGCATCGGCCGTTTCGCGATTGCCGGATCCACGGTGATCGCGTTGCTTCCGTTCGCCGCCAACTTCACAGCAGCCTCCCGCCGCCACGGTCCCGATGCGACAGTCGCGCGCGACTTCGCGTACAATCTTGTGCAATCGGTCGAGCCGTACGGTGTGCTGTTTGCGTACGGCGACAACGACACATTCCCGGTGTGGTATCTGCAGGAAGTGGAAGGCATCCGGCAGGACGTTACGCTCATCAACCTCTCCCTTGCCAATCTCGATTGGTACTTGAGTCAGCTCGGCTCGCGGCCCACCAGGCCGTTCGATCCGGCGCACGCGCCCGCGATCTACCGGACCCTCGCGCCCCCAGAGCGGCCGTCCGGTCCGGTCTTGCGCATGACTCCCCAGGACATCGCGGGGATGCAGCCCATGCAGGTGAGCGACGACGCCGTCTTCCGCGCGGGAACCTTCGAGCTCCCGGTGCGCAAGGGACAGATTCTCCGGACGTCGGATCAGGTGATCTTCTCCACGATTGCGCAGGATCTGGCGACGCGCCCGATCACGTTCGGGGTGTCGTCGGGTCGCGGCTCGTGGCTCGGCCTCGATCCCCATCTCGTCTTCCACGGCCTGGTCTTCAAGGTCGCCCCGCAGGCCGATACCACGCGTCGGTTCCTGCGCGGCGTTCAGGGGACGATGGTGGATTCCACCCGGACCCGGCTGCTCGTCGACTCCGTGTTCTCATGGGGCAAACTGTTCGAGCCCGATACCCTGGTCCTCGAGCCCGCTGCCCAACAGGTCGCGACGTCGTTTTCGGTGCCCTTCCTGGAGCTCGGGAACGCCGCCGTGCTGCGCGGCGATCAGCGCCAGGCGCTGTACTATCTGCGGCGCAGCTATCACTTGAGTCCCAGCAAGGCGCTCTCCGCCGTCATCCGCCGCATCGAGACGGAGGGCGTACAGAGTCTGTTTCGTCGCTAGCACTTAGCCGCTTCGTCCCTTAGTCTTTCAGCGCCTTATATTCACCGGCTATGGGTTTCGAGGCCCTCCCGGAGCGTCTGGCCCAGGTGAGGGCCGAGCTTGCGCGACGTGCCCCACAGCAGATCACGATCGTCGCGGTGACCAAAGGGTTTGGGACGGATGCGATTCGCGCGGCACTGGACGCCGGTCTTGCGGACATCGGTGAGAATCGCGTCCAGGAAGCCGTGCAGAAGCAAGAGGAGTTAGGAGCTCGGAGTCAGGAGCTGGGGATTCGTTGGCACCTCATCGGGCACTTGCAGCGCAACAAAGCCCGTGTCGTCCCCGGCCGGTTCGAGATGGTGCAGTCGGTGGATTCGTTGGACCTTGCAAAAGAGCTCGATAAGCGGGCTGCCGGTTTGCGAGTGCTATTACAAGTGAACGTGGCGCGCGAGTCGCAAAAGAGCGGCTGCGCGCCGGAGGAGGCGAGAACCCTGGCGCGAGACATTGCGGCGCTCGGGAATCTGCGCCTCGAGGGATTGATGACGTTGGCTCCGTTTACGGACGACGTGGAGGTGCAGCGGCGGACCTTCCGTGGCTTGCGCCTCTTGCGGGATACGATCAAGGAGGAGGAAGGGGTATGGCTGCCGACCCTCTCGATGGGGATGTCAAGCGACTACGCTTCAGCGGTTCAAGAGGGAGCAACGGTGATCCGATTGGGTACCGCCCTCTTCGGTCCGAGGGCGGGGGAGACGCCGTGAACGACGACGCCTTCAACCTGACACCGCTCGATATTCGCAAGCAGGACTTCCGGAAGACCCTGCGCGGCTACGACACGCTGGGCGTGGAAGATTTCCGGATGCGCGTCGCCGACGCCCTGGAGCGCGCGATGCGCGAGCGCCAGGTTCTGGAGGAGCGCGTCTCTGCGCTGACGGAGCAGCTGCGCGTATTCCGCGAACGCGAAAAAGCGATGAACGAAGCGCTCGTCGCCGCGCAGCAGCTGCGCCAGGACACGCGCGCCGCCGCCGAGCGCGAGGGCCAGGTGATCGTGCGCGAGGCGGAAGCCGAAGCGAAACGGCTGCTCGACGCAGCGCGCAGCGCCCAGAACACGGTGCAGGCGAAGATGGCGGAGACCGAGCGGCAGTTTCAGCAGTACATGGGTGGCTTCCGCGCGTTGCTCGAGCGCCAGCTTGCCGAGCTGCGCGCGCTGGATGGAGGGAGCCAGAAAGCTTGAGCGGAGTTTCGGTCGTAGACGCGGTCCGCGCCGTGAAGACGCGGACCGCAATCGTTCCGGACGTCGCGGTCATTCTCGGCACGGGACTCGGGGCATTGGCCGACGAGCTGAAGGCCGACGTCACGATCCCGTACGCCGAGATTCCCGGCTTCCCCCGGCCGACGGTGGAGACGCATGCGGGCCGCCTGTTGTTCGGCACGCTGGGGCGCACGCGTGTGGCGATGATGCAGGGCCGCTTTCACCGGTATGAGGGGTACACGCTGGCGCAGGTCGCTTTTCCCGTCCGCGTGTTGCGTGCCCTGGGCGCGAAGACGTTGATCGTCTCCAACGTGTCGGGCGGCATGCATCCGCTCTGGTCCACCGGCGATCTCGTCCTCATCTCCGATCACATCAACCTGCTCGGCGACAATCCGCTGGTGGGGCCGAACGTCGACACCGAAGGCCCGCGCTTTCCCGACATGTCGGCCGCGTACGATCCCGACCTGCGCCAGCTGGCGCGCACCGTCGCGCTGGAGCACAAGATCGTGCTGCGCGAGGGTGTCTACGTCGCAGTGCCCGGTCCGAACCTCGAGACGCGCGCCGAGTATCGCATGCTGCGCGCGCTCGGCGCCGACGTGGTCGGGATGAGTACCGTGCCGGAAGTCATCACCGCGGTCCACCAGGGCATGCGAGTGCTCGGCCTGTCGATCATCACGGACAACTGCCTCCCCGACGCCCTCGAGCCGACGTCGGTCGAGCAGATCATCGCCGTCGCGCGCGGCGCCGAGCCCAAACTCGCGGCCGTCGTGCGTGGCGTGCTGGAGCAGCTCTAGTTGATGCCGTATCCGCCTTCGGACGCGACGCAATCGATCGACGAGCTGGAAAAGCACCTGCTCGCGACGTGGAAGCACGAGCGCCTGTTCACGCGGGTGAGCGAGGCGACGCGCTACGGGCCGCCTTTCATCTTCTATGAGGGACCGCCGACCGCGAATGGGCGCCCCGGGATTCACCACGTCTTCTCGCGCACGCTCAAAGATCTGATCTGCCGCTTCCATACGATGCTGGGGCAGGGGGTCACGCGCATCGCGGGGTGGGACACCCACGGCCTGCCCGTGGAGATCGAAGTCGAGAAGGCGCTCAACATCAACGGCAAGCGTGAGATCGAAGCGTATGGCATCGAGCGCTTCAACAAGCTCTGCCGCGAGAGCGTGTTCAAGTACAAGGCCGACTGGGAAGCGCTGTCGGACCGCATCGGCTACTGGCTCGACTACGAGCATCCGTACGTCACCTACACCAACAACTACATCGAGACGGTGTGGTGGTTGCTGAAGCGGCTGCACGAGAAGGCGCTGTTGTATCGGGGACACAAAGTCCTGCCGTACTGCCCGCGCTGCGGCACGGCGCTGTCGTCGCATGAAGTCGCGCAGGGCTATGAGACCGTGCAGACGAATTCCGTCTACGTCGCGTTCCCGCTGCTCGCGCGGAAAGGCGATGCGGCGCGCGAACTCGTGATCTGGACGACCACGCCCTGGACCCTCGTATCCAACGTTGCGGTCGCCGTGCATCCCGATCTCGAGTACGGCGAGTATGCGCTCGCCGACGCGGCGGGCAAGGTCACCACCTACATCGTCGCGACGGCGCGCGTCGCCGACGTCCACATCCACGGCCGGCCGCTGGTGCAAGGCGAGCGGATCAAGACCTTCCTGGGCCGCGAGTTGGTCGGGAAGAAATACGCGCGTCCTCTCGAGGTGGTCCCGCTGCCGTCGGAAGGTCAGCGCGCCGTTGTGATCGCCGGCTCGTTCGTGACGGCGGACGAGGGCACGGGACTCGTGCACATGGCGCCCGCATTCGGCGCCGATGACTACGCCGCGGGTCAGCAAAACGGTCTCGCCTTCGTGAATCCCGTCGCCCCCGACGGCACGTTCCGGGGCACGACGTGGCCCGAGATCGAGGGCAAGCTCGTCACCGATAAGGAAACGAACCGCCTGATCATCGAGCGGTTGAAGCACGACGGCCGCTGGCTCGAGACCAGGGCCTTCTCGCACAGCTATCCGCACTGCTGGCGCTGCGATTCGCCGCTCATCTACTACGCCCGCAGCTCGTGGTTCGTCCGTACCACCGCGGTGAAAAAGCGGATGCTCGAGATCAACGCCGAAGTGGACTGGCATCCACCCGAGGTGGGGAGCGGCCGCTTCGGCGAATGGCTCGAGAACAACGTTGACTGGGCGCTGTCGCGCGACCGCTACTGGGGTACGCCGCTCAACGTGTGGGAGTGCGACGCCGACCGCGAGCACCGCGAGGTGATCGGATCCTTCGAGGAGCTGGCAAAGCGGTGGGGCAAGGCACTGCCCGCGGATTTCGACCCGCACAAGCCGTCCATCGACGCATACACGTGGGCGTGCCGCGACTGCAAAGGCACGATGCGGCGGGTGAACGAAGTCATCGATGCGTGGTTCGATTCGGGCTCGATGCCGTACGCCCAGTGGCACTATCCGTTCGACCATCAGGCCGACTTCAAGGCGCATTTCCCGGCGGATTACATCTGCGAAGGCGTCGATCAGACGCGCGGCTGGTTCTACTCCCTGCTCGCGATCGGCGTCACGGCGTTCGACTCGCTCGTCTACAAGCACGTGATCGTAAATGAGCACGTGCTCGATGTGCATGGGCAGAAGATGTCGAAGACCCGCGGCAACGTGGTCGATCCGTGGAAGGTGATCGGCGTTCACGGCGCGGACGCGGTGCGGCTCTACCTCCTCGGTCAGAGTCAGGTCTGGCTGCCGAAGCGCTTCGATGAAAAACAGATCCCGGAGGTGTCGGGCGGATTCTTGAACACGCTGCGGTCCACGTATGACTTTTTCCGCCGCTACGCTCAGGAGTGGAATCCGCCCGCCGAGGAAGACGCAACGCCGCCGAGCCAGCGGCCGGCAGCGGACCGCTGGCTCCTCGCCCGGCTCGATGAAGTGGTCGCGAGTGTCAAGCAGTCGTGGTCCACCTACGACGCCACCGCCGGCGTCCGCGCCATCATGGATTTCGTCGGGGAAGACCTCTCGCGCTGGTACATCCGGCGGAACCGGCCGCGCTTCTGGGCGCCCGACCGGGCGACCGATCCCGTCGCGCTCGAAACGCTGCACGTGGCGCTGGTCGCCGCCGTCCGGATGCTCGCGCCTGCGGCCCCCTTCATCTCCGACTGGGTGCACCGGGCCCTCACCGGCACCTCCGTCCACCTCGCCCCGTTCCCGGCGGACCGGGGGCACCGGGAACCCGAGCTCCTGGCGGCCATGAGCACGATCCGCCGCCTGGCCTCACTGGCCCGCGCGGCCCGGGAATCGCGTAACCTGCGGGTCCGCCAGCCCCTGGCCCGTATGCAACTGGCCGTTCCGGCCGCCGCCCAGGGCCCGGCCTTGTCAGACCTGTTAGATATTCTGGCTGCCGAAGTCAACGTAAAAGCCGTCCAAGTGGTCGCATCGGACCACGATCTGGTGCGGCTGCGCGGCAAGGCGAATTTTCGGAGCCTCGGGCGTCGGTACGGCAAGGACACGCCGCGGGCGGCGACGGCCGTGGCGGACCTCACGGCCGAGGATCTGCAGACGTTAGAACAGGGCGGCGTTGTCCGCAGCGGTGACTTTGAGTTTCAGCCGGAAGACGTGACCGTCACGCGCGAGGTCGCGAGCGAGTGGCTGGTGCAGGCCGATGGCCCGTACGTCGTGGCGCTGGATCCGGCGTTGAGCGACGATCTGGTGCAGGAAGGATTGGCGCGCGAGGTGGTGAATCGCGTGCAGCGTCTCCGCAAAGAGGCGGGATACGAATACACGACGCGCATTGAGTTGAGCGTCGCCGGCGCCGAGGATGTGGTCGCCGCGACGCGCGCGTTTCAGGGGTTCGTGGAAGGGGAAACGCTCGCGCGCCGGATGGTGTTGGGAGCGGGCGCAGCGCTCGACGAACCCGACTTGCAGCGTGAAGTGGACATCGAGGGGCGCCGGGTTACGATTGCGCTCCGGCGTCACGACGGAAGAAAGGGCGGTACCCGATAATGCCGACGAAGTCGACGAAGCTGAAGGCCAAAGGCGGCGGCCTCAATAAAAAACAGCTGACCCATCTCGAGAAGCGGCTGCTCGAAGAGCGCGGCCGCGTCATCAAGGAGCTGGGCCACTACGGTGAGTCGTTCAACTCGAGTCTCCAGGCGTCCGACGGGGACCTCTCGAGCTACTCCTTCCACATGGCCGATCAGGGCACCGACGCGATGGAGCGCGAGAAGGCGTTTCTGTTCGCGTCGCAGGAGGGGCGGTACCTGTGGCATGTGAACGAGGCGCTGCGCCGGCTGTACAGCTCGCCCGAGCGCTTCGGGCGCTGCGAGCAGTGCGGCGAGCCGATCGGGTTCGACCGTCTCGATGCGCTCCCACACGCCCGTCTCTGCATCAAGTGCAAGGCCAAAGAGGAAGATGGTAAACGCCGCTGAGCGCCGGCTGTTCTGGGGAACGGCGACCGCGGTCGTCGTTTCCGATTTCGTCACCAAACTGATCGCGGAATCGTTCCTGGCGCGGCGCCTGCCGCTCCGGGTCATCGGCGACGTCGTGCAGTTTCGGCTCGTCTACAACGAAGGCGCGGCGTTCGGCCTGCATGTCGGCGACAACTCGCGCTGGATCTTCATGGCCCTCGCCGTCATCGCGCTGTTCGTGCTCGCCTCGCTGGTGCGCGGCACGCGGCCCGGTGACCGCTTCCGCCTGATCGCGCTGGCGCTGGTCTGCGGCGGCGCGGTCGGCAATTTGATCGACCGGATTCGCAGCGCGCAGGGCGTCGTCGATTTCGTGGACGTCGGCATCGGCGCCTGGCGCTGGCCGACCTTCAACGTCGCCGATTCCGCCATCACGATCGGGGCGATCGCACTCGGACTCTCGCTGTGGCAGGAAGGCCGCGCGCAGCAACGGGCGAAGGAGGCGCGCGCGGCAGAACCTTGAACATCACCTTCTGTGTCGTTGCTCCGACTGAACGTCTAGACCGTTTCCTCGCTGACCAGCTCGCCCTTTCTCGTACCCAGGCCGGACGCCTCATCGCCGACAAGCGCGTGACCGCGGGCGGGAAAGCGCTGCGCGCCTCGACGGTCCTGGAACGTGCGATGCTCGTAACGGTCGAGCTGCCCGACGAAGCACCTCCGCGCAGTTACACGCCGTTCCACGCCTCGCTGAATTTCGTCTATGAGGACGAACACCTCGCGGTGCTCGACAAGCCCGCGGGACTCGTCGTCCACCCCGGTCCCGGCCACTGGAACGACACGCTCGTGAATGTGTTGGTTGGGCGGGGTACGGAGCTGTCGGGCGGCGCGGCCGCGGAAGCGGGCCGCCCCGGCATCGTGCATCGGCTCGACCGCGACACCTCCGGGCTGCTCGTGGTCGCGAAGAGCGACCTGGCGCACCGGCGGCTCGCGGGTGCTATCGAGCGGCGCGCCGTCAAGCGCGTGTACGCGGCGCTGGTGTGGGGCCATCTGCGCAAGAGTCCGGTGGACATCGAGGCGCCGATCGCGCGACATCCGAAGGAACGCAAACGCATGACGGTCGCGCAGGGCGGACGGCACGCGACGACACACGCCGCCGTCGTCGCGCGCTTCGCGCACGCCGACCTGCTCCGCGTCCGACTCGGCACCGGTCGCACCCACCAGATTCGTGTCCACCTGGCGCACATCGGCTGCCCCATCGTCGGCGACCGCGAGTACACGTTTGGGGGCAGTCGTCGCGTGACACCGTCGGCACGGAAGGAAGCGGAGCGCCTCGAGACGTTGGCGCCGCGCCAGCTGTTGCACGCGGCCGCGCTTTCGTTCACCCATCCGGTGACCGGTGTCACGCTGTCGCTCACGTCAGAGTGGCCCGAGGACTTGCGTCCTGCACTCGCTGAAGCGGCAGGGGGGGATGGCGCAAATTTGCTTGCTCAGCCTAACCCCCTGCAGTATCTTGGCTTCTTCGCATCCGATGACTGAAGGAAGCCTCGTCTCCGCCCGATTGCTGGTGTTCCGCGTGGGAACATTGGCCTGCGCGGCCGACGTGGACCAAGTGCGGGAGATTCTCCCGCGCCTCCCAACGACGCGTATCCCGGGCGCGCCCCCGGTCGTGGCGGGGCTCGTGAATGTCCGCGGCACACTGGTGACGGTCGTGGAAGGGTGGCGCGCACTGGGCCTCCCGCCGCTCTCCCCAACCCCATCCCCAGACGCAGGTGTCATCGGCTCGACGATCATCCTCGAACTGGGCAAGGGCGAGGAGCCAGGGAACGGGGGCGGCGGGGGCGGCGGGGGCGGCGGGGAAGCGGGAAAGTTGATCGGCTTTACGGTGGACGAGGTGGTGGACATGCTGGCGAGCGGCGAGACCACGCTGGAAGATCGGAAGGGTCTGCCCGGCGTCGATCCGACGCTGGTGCGCGCCGTCGGCCGGCGCAATGGTGAGTTGTTCATCGTCCTGGATGTCGCGGCGCTGTTGGGCCCGATTCTGCCTTCGTAAGGAGCGAGCGGTGAGCCACACGGTTCTCGTCTGTGACGACGCCATCTTCATGCGCACGATGATCACCGACATCCTGGCGCAAGCCGGATTCGAGGTCGTCGGCGAGGCGGAAACCGGCACGCAGGCCGTCGAGAAGTATCGGCAGCTCAAGCCGGACTTGGTCACCATGGACATCGTGATGCCCGACATGGGCGGCATCGACGCGGTCCGCGAGATCGTCAAACACGACCCCGACGCCAAGATCCTGATGTGCAGCGCCATGGGCCAGCAGGCGCTGGTCGTGGAAGCCATCCAGGCGGGCGCCAAGGATTTCGTCGTCAAGCCGTTCCAGCCCTCCCGCGTGCTCGAAGCCGTCCAGCGCGTGCTCGGCTAGTCATGGATCTTTCGCAGTACGCCGAGCTGTTCCTGGCCGAAAGCCGCGAGCACTTGAGCGCCTGCAATCAGCTGTTGCTCGAGTGGGAGCGGAATCGCGCCTCGCCCGAGCCGGTCAGCGGCCTGTTCCGCGCGGTCCATACGATCAAAGGCATGGCGGCGACGATGGGCTACGGCCGCGTCGCCGATCTCGCGCACCGGATGGAGAATCTGCTCGACCATCTGCGCCGCAGCGGCCGCGCGCCCGCCGACGAGATCATCCAGCTGCTGTTCCGCGCGACCGATGCGCTCGAGAAAGCGGTCGGGCTCGCCGTGGCAGGCCGCGAGCGCGAGGCGGACCTCTCGGTTCTCACCGACATCGATCACGCCGCGATTCAGACGAAGCCGGCGCCGCAACCCAGCGCGCTCGCGCGCCACTTCGCGCCCGAGCCGGCGGAAGACCAAAGCCTCCCTGCGGCGTCCGTTGCGTCTGGTGCGTCAGCGGCTCGGATCATCGACGTCGTGATACGGTCGGAAGCGCCGCTCAAGGGCGGACGCGCGATGCTCGCCGTTCGCAAGTTGCAGACGCTGGGCAAGGTGGAGCGCGTGCAGCCGTCGGTTGCCGTGTTCGAGTCGGATGATTTCGATGGCCGGTTCGTGTGCGAGCTCGCCACGGCCGCGGCGCCCGCCGCGATCGAGGCCGCCGTACGGTCGGTGGGAGACGTCGAGCGCGTCACGGTGACCGGCGGTGCGGCGGCCGACGAGGTCCAGGTCAATCCGGCCGAGAGCGTGGCCGGTGGTGGACGCACTCGCCACATCCGCGTCGATCTCCGCCGGCTCGACACCCTCATGGACCTGATCGGCGAGCTCGTGACGGAGCGCGGCCGGCTGAACGAAGTCGCGGCGCGCTGGGTGGGCCAGGACCCGGAGATCGACGAGGTCGCGATCCAGATCTCACGCCTGTCCGCCGATCTGCAGAACGAAATCATTCAGGCGCGGATGACGCCGGTGTGGCAGGTGTTCGACCGCTTCCCGCGGTTGGTGCGCGACGTCGCGCTCCAGCTCGACAAGCAGGTCTCCTTCCGCGTCGAGGGAAAAGAGATCGAGCTCGATCGCGAAATCCTCGACGCGCTCGGCGATCCGCTGGTGCATCTGCTGCGCAACGCGGTCGATCACGGGATCGAGTCCCCCGCCGAGCGCAAACGTCACAAGAAGAATCCGGAAGGGGAGATCGTCCTGGCGGCGGTGCGCGAGCGCTCGAGCGTGGCGATCAGCATCTCGGACGATGGTCGCGGCATCGATCGCGTGAAAATCCTCGAGAAGGCGAAGCGCGAGGGCATTGTCGGACCGCACGTCGAGTCGCTGTCGGACGATCAATTGTTGCGGGTGCTCGCGCGGCCGGGGTTCTCCACGGCAGAAGCGGTGACGAGCGTCTCCGGCCGCGGCGTCGGGATCGATGTCGCGATGACGCGCATTCGCGCGTTGGGCGGCTCGGTCGAGATCCGCACTGAGCCGGGGAAGGGCACCGCGTTCGTGCTGCGGCTTCCGGTCACGCTGGCGATTGTGCGCGCGTTGATCGCCGCCGTCGGACAGGAGCGCTACGCGCTGCCGCTCACGTACGTCGCCGAGACGGTCGAATTCGGGACCGTCCCGTTGACGACGATGGAAGGCCGCGATGCGATCGTGTTACGCGATCGCGTCGTCCCGCTCGTGGATTTGCGGAAACTGCTGGGAACGAACGGCGGCGCACCGGCGCCGCCGCCGCGCCGCCCCGTCATTGTGTTGGAGATGGGCGAGCGGCGTGCCGGCATTGTCGTGGACGGCATGTTGAGCCAGCAGGAGATCGTCGTGAAGGGGTTCGATGCGCCGCACGGCACGCTGCCCGTGTTCAGCGGCGCCACCATCATGGGCGATGGTGTGCCCGCACTGATCCTCGACGCCGCCGGACTGGTCTAGGGAGAGGGCATGGAAGACGTCCGTGATTTGAAGGCGCTCCAGCTCGACGCGCTGCGAGAGGTCGCGAACATCGGGGCGGGTCATGCCGCCACAGCGCTGTCGCAGCTCACGCACCGGCGCATCATGATCTCGGTGCCCGAGATCAACATCGCGCGGCTGGAAGAAGTCCCCGGCCTGATCGGCGACCCGCAGGAGGTGGTCGCGGCCGTCCTCATGCACATGCTCGGCGATCTGACCGGCCGCACGCTCTTGCTGTTCCCCGAGCCCGTCGGCCGGCAGCTGTGCGACATGTTGCTCAAGCGTCCGCTCGGGACGACGAAGGCCTTCGAGACGATCGAGCAGTCGTGCATCAAGGAGGCCGGCAACATCCTGTCCGGCGCCTACATGAACGCGCTGTCCGAGTTCATGGGGATGCTGCTGCTGCCCTCCGTCCCGAGCCTGGTCGTGGATCTCTCGGCCGCCGTCCTCACCACGACGTACCTGAACTTCGGGCACGATCGGGACTTCGTGTTTTGCGTGGAGACGGAGTTCAACATCGACGCCCGGGATGGGCTGCGCGGTCATTTCCTGCTCCTGCCCGATCTGGCGTCACTCAAGGCCATTTTCGACGCCATTCGATTGACTTGATCGTATCAGAACGCGACCTCGCGGTGTTGAGGTCCTTTGCCCGCCGGATCGATCCGTCGGATGCCGGGGCGCACAACAATCTCGGCGTCCTCTACTATCAAAAGGGCCTCGTCCCCGAGGCGATCGAGCAGTTCACGCGCGCACTCGAGCTGGACCCGCGCATGCAGGTCGCGCAGCGGAATCTCGAGATCGCCTACCACAACACCGGGTTTTACGACACGCGCGTCGCCGAACTGCAGGAACGGCTGCGCCAGGCGCCCGATGAGCGCGACGCGCGCTGGGAGCTGGGCCGCACCTACGCGATCCTCGGCGCCTACGAAGAAGCCGTCGCCGAATTCGAAGCGCTGCTGGCCCACAAGCCGAAGGATGTGGCCGCGATCATCCAGCTGGGGCTCGCCGAGAAATCGCGCGGCCGGTTGGAGGTGGCGACCGAGTGGTTCCAGCGCGCCGCGGAGGAGGAGCCCGGCTCGAGCGTCGTGCATTTCTACCTGGGCGAGGTCTACTACAATCGCGGCCTGAACGAGCCGGCGCTGACGGCGCTCGAAAAGGCGGTCACGCTGAATCCCGACAACGCCAACGCCCACTATCTGATGGCGTTCGTGCTGGGCGACATGGGGCGCCACCAGGATGCCCGCGGCGCGTCCAAACGCGCGATCCAGCTCAACCCGCCGCTCGCGCGCGCGCAGACCAATCTGTCCCTGGAGCGCTACCGCGCGGAGCGTCAGTCGGCGGAGCAGCGCCTGCGCGAGCAACCGGCGCCGGAAGTGGCCGAAGGCAGCGAGCTCGCGCACTACAACCTCGGGCTCGCGTTCCGGCAAAAGGGCTACTACGCGGAAGCGCTGCGCGAATACCGGCTCGCCATCGAGCGCGGCGAGGATCGGCGGCTCGTGCGCCAGGCGATGGCGGAGGTCTATCTCCTCAAGCGCGACTTCACCGACGCGCTCGAGCTGTACGAGTCGCTCATCCACGAGGTCCCCGATTCCCCGAAGCTCTGGAACGAGCGCGGCGTGGTGCTGCATCAGGCCGGCCGAACCGCGGAGGCGCTGACGTCCTACCGGCAGGCCACCGAGGTGGATCCGCGCTACGCGCTTGCGTGGAACAACGTCGGCGTCGTGCTCGCGCATCAGGGCGACACCGAGGGTGCCATCGAAGCGTTTCGCAAGACGCTGCAGCTGTCGTCCGAATTCGTGAGCGCGCGGCTCAATCTGGCGCTGCTCCTGACCCATCGCCGCCGCTTCCAGCTCGCGCTCGAAGCGTATCGTCAGGTGCTCGCGGGCCAGCCGACCTCCGCGGCGGCGTGGAACGGCGTCGGGCTGGTCCTGGTCGAGCTGAAGCGCTTCCCCGACGCCCGGAACGCGTTCGTGCGCGCGGTGGAGGCCGATCCGCAGAACGCCGGGGCCCACTACAACCTCAGCTTCACGCTCTCGAATCTCGGCGACTACGACGGCGCGCTGCGCGCCACGAAACGCGCGCTCGAGCTCGATCCCTATTACGTGTCGCAGAAGTTCGCGCTCGCGATCGATCTCCAGTACGAGACGGTGTCGATCGGGGTCGTGCCGGAGATCTCGGCCGATGTGGCCGCCGAGACTCTCGGCGGCGAGTTTGCGTTCGACCAGCGCCTGCTCGACAACATCTTCCAGGAGCTCGAGCCCGCCGCGACAGCGCCCCAGCCGGCCGCCGCGGGCCTCGCGAAAAAGCCCGACGATCCGCTCGCCCTGGCGCGCGACTACGTGAGCAAGGGGATGATGGAGCTGGCGGTCGCGGAGGCGACGCGGGCGGTCCAGCGCGGTGCGGACGCCGGCCAGGCGGCCACGCTGCTGGGCGACATCTACGCGCGCCGCGGCCTGCACGGCGAAGCCCTCGAGCGCTATCGCGAGGCGCGCACGCTCGACGCGGCGAATGCGGTCGCCGCGCTGGGGGAAGTGAAGAGCCTGCTCGCAATGCACCGCGCCGCCGAAGCGTTGCCGCTTGCGGAAGCACTGGTCGCGAAGGCCCCAGAGGATGTCGAGATCCTCGTGGCGACCGCAAAAGCGCGGGCGGCGACGGGCGATGCGGCGGGTGCGCTCACGGCGCTGCAGCAGGCGCAGACGCGGGCACCCGCCCGCGCGGATTTGCACAAGCTGCAAGGCGACATCGCCCTCAAGGTTGGCGAACGGCAAGGGGCGCGCTCGGCGTATCGCTCGGCCCTCGACCTCGATGCGGGGTTCGTGCAGGTGTGGCTCGACCTGGGCCGCCTGCACGAGCAGGACGAAGAGTGGGCGGACGCGCAGCGTGCGTACGAAGCGGCGCTCGAGGCCCTGCCGACGTTCCATGAAGCGGCCCTCGCGCTCGCCGACCTGCTGCGTCGCATCGGCAGCGTCCGCGCGGCCGTCGTGCGGCTCGCCGAGATGCTCGAGCAGGATCCGTACGACATGGAAGCCCTCATGCTGCTGGGCCGCGCGTTGCTGGACGACAAGCGCGACGCCGAAGCGCTGGAAGCGTTCCGCCGCGCGCTCAAATTCGATCCCCAGCATACCGGCGCGTTGTTCTATCTCGGCGCGACGCTCGCGCGGCTGCAGCGCTACGGCGAGGCGGTGGACGCCTGGGAGCGCGTGACGCGGATCGATCCGGGCGGGCCGTTCGCGCAACGGGCGCGCATGCATGCGCGCACGGCGGTCGATCTGCAGCACATCTTTTCCACCTCGGACGCGGCGTAAGGGAGCGGCATGCCGATCGAGGGACCGCTACGCGAGCTCGGGATCCACGACGTCTTCCAGCTGCTCGACCTGAGCCGGAAGACGGGCGCGCTGCGCGTCACCTCGGAGCTACGGCACAACGAAGGCAAGGTTTATTTCGACAACGGCGTCGTCGTCTCGGCGGAAATCCGGAGCAACCCGCACCCGCTCGGGGCGCTGTTGCTGCGCACCGGCAAGATCGCCGAAGCCGATCTCGAGCGGGCCCGCGACATGCAGCAGCGCCAGGGTGACAAGCGTCGGCTCGGCGAGATCCTCGTGTCGCTCGGCGTGATCACGTCGCGCGAAGTCGAGCGCCAGATCCACTTCCAGATCGAGGAAGTCGTCTTCGAGGTGATGAGCTGGAACGAGGGCTACTTCTCGTTCACGGAAGAAGCCGAGAGCAACGTCCCGACCGAAGTGACGGTCCGGATCCCGGTGGAAGCGCTGCTGATGGAGGGCGCGCGCCGCATCGACGAGTGGTCGCGCATCGAGAACCGGATCCCGCACGTGGGTGTCGTGCCGTCCCTCGCGCCGCCGCCCGAGGGCGGCGGCGGTGAGCTCGATCTCTTGCCGCCGGAATGGGAAGTGCTCGCTCTCATCGACGGCCAACGTTCCATCCGTGGGCTGGCAACGGAACTCGGCCGCTCGGACTTCGAGGTGGCCAAGACGTTGTTCGGTCTCGAGAGTGCCGGGGTGATCGTACTCATGGATCCGGGCACCGGAAAGCGCGGCCGGCCGAGCGCCTCGACCGACGTACCCGAGATGGTGGCGAAGGCCGAGCGAGCGCTCGAGGCGAGGGACCTGGACGCCGCGCGCGCGGCGGCCGAACAAGCCGGGAGCATGCAGCCGCACGATGCGACGATCCATCTGCTGCTCGGCCGCATTCACCTGGCCCAAGGACACGGGTCGGCGGCCGCCGAGGAGCTGCGGCGCGCGCTGCGGCTCGATCCCCACCTCGCCGCGGCGCACCGCCAGCTCGGATTTGCGCTGGTCTCGATGGGTCGCTTCGGCGAAGCCGTCGCGAGCTGGGACGAGTGGGAGCGGGTCGCGCGCAGCCCCGAAGAAGAGGCGCAACGGGCGGAGGTGCACCGCGCGCGCGAGGCGGCCCGGGTGTTCAGCCATGGCTGACGAGATCCGCGCCCTTTCCGCGCAGCTCGCGCAGGATCCGCAGAGCCTCGTGTTCTTGCGGCTGGGCGAAGCGTTGCGGCGCAAAGGCCAGCTCGACGCGGCGCTGCGCGTCGCGGTGAACGGGCTCGAGCGGCATCCGCACCTCGCGGACGCCCACGATCTGTACGCGCGCATTCTGACCGACAAGCACGACTATGCGCGCGCGTTCGACGAATGGGACATGGCCGTGCGGATTGCGCCGCACCACACCGGCGCGCTCAAGGGACTCGCCTTCCTCTATTTCAAAGTGGGCGACGTGGCGCAGGCCGAGGCGCACCTCGAGCAGGCGCGGAAAGTCGAGCCCGACGACCCGAGCATCGACCAGGCGATCGTGATGATGCGGAAAGGCGCCGCTCCTCCAGCGCCGGAGCCAAGCGCCGCCCCCTCGCCGCCCGCCGCCGCCGTTTCACCAGCTGCCGCTTCATCTGCGCTCGACGAAGCTCGCGTGTTCGCGGGACTCGAAGGTGCCAACGAAGGCTTGCTGCTCATCGACGGCGCGGGACGAGTTCTCGGGGGATCGTTGAAGGACAAAGCCGGGACGGATGTCACCGACGCGGTCGCGGCGTACCTCGCCGGCGTGTCGCAGGAGGCGGCGCGCACCGCCAAGCTGCTCGGCCTGGGTGCGTGGATGGGGCTGTCGGCGGAAGGACAGAACGGCAACGTCCATCTCGCGCATCCGACGCCGGAGGCGCTGCTCCTCGTCGTGCGCGAGCGCGGCATGCCGCTCGGCCGGCTGGCGATCCTGGCGCAGCGCGCGACGCTGATGGCACGTCGCTGGCTGGAGAAACAGTGAGCAAGGCGCTCGATCTCATCACGCGGGTGCGCGGCGTCCGTGGCGCGATGCTCGTCTCGACCGAGGACGGGCTCGTCGTCGCCGAGCAGCTGATGGAAGGCATCAAGGGCGGCGCCGTGGCCGCGCTGGCGGCGAGCCTCGCCGGCCGGTTGGGCCGGGCGATGGAAGCGGCTGGCACGGGAACGAGCGTCTTCTGGCATCTTCAGGCGGAACAGGGCGCGCTCCTCGTGGTGCCCGGCGATGCGTCCGGCGGGATTCTGGTCGTGGCGGTCGCGGAGCCGGACGTGAACATCGGCCTCGTCCGGCTCGAGTTGCTGCGGGCGGCGGAGGCCGTGGTATGAGTCCACAAACCCGCGCCGTCGAGAGCTGGACGCTCCGACCCCTCACAGACTTCGTGCGGGAAGCGTCGGTGCGTCTCGTCCTGGTCCTGACGCCTGCAGGACAGGTGCTGGCGCAGTCCGGTTTCTCGCGCGCGGTGGACGTGATGTCGGCGGCGGCGCTCGCCGCGGCGATCGTCGCGTCCACGGGCGAGCTGGCGCGGCAGCTGCGGCAGCAGCCATTCGCGGCGCTCAGTCATCAGGGCCCCAAGACGGGATTCTTCCTCGCGACCTTCGTCACCGATCGCGGGACGCTGGCGGTGCTCGCCGCCTATGATCTCGATGTTTCATCGCTCGGCCTGGTTCAGTTATTCTATGAGCAACTTGCGGCGGACTTGAAGGCGGCGACCCCGAAGGGGACGGTACCGAAACAGGTGCTGGCCGCGGACTTCGAGCGCGAGCTGACGGACAGCCTCAACACGCTGTTTGGGAGATAGCCGGTGTCCCTGGTCAACTTCACGAGCCGCGAGATCACGTGCAAAATCGTCTACTACGGACCGGGACGGTCCGGCAAGACGACGAATCTCCATTACGTCTATGGCCGCGTGCCGGAAACGCGACGCGGGCGGATGGTGTCGCTCGCCACACAGACCGACCGCACGCTGTTCTTCGATTTCCTGCCGATCGATCTGGGGCAGATCTCTGGCTTCTCTACCCGGTTTCAGCTCTACACCGTGCCGGGCCAGGTCTACTACAACGCGACGCGGCGCCTCGTGCTGCAGGGCGCGGACGGGGTGGTGTTCGTGGGCGACAGCCAGGCGCGCCAGCTCGACGAGAACATCGAAAGTCTCCAGAACCTCCAGAGCAATCTCCTGGAGCACGGGGTCGACGTGCGCACCATGCCGCTCGTGATGCAATACAACAAGCAGGACCTGCCCCCCGAGCTGATTCTGACGCCGGCGGATCTGGATGACGCGCTCAACTTCCGCAGCGTGCCGAGCTTTCCGGCCGACGCGCTGCACGGCAAAGGGGTGTTCGAGACGTTGAAGGGAATCTCGGAGTTAGTCCTCAAGAAGCTTGCGGCGGGCAGCCCGACAGTATGACCAGCGCGCTCAATCCCCGCTTCTCGTTCGAGACGTTCGTCGTGGGCGCCGCCAATCGTCTGGCCGTCACGGCCGGCCGCACGGTGGCGGAGAACCCGGGCTCGGCCTACAACCCGCTCTTCATTTATAGTGGGTCGGGGCTGGGCAAAACCCACGTGCTGATGGCCATCGGCCACGCGGCGAAAACCATCGCCGCACAGCTCAACATCGAGTACCTGACGCTGGACGAGTACGTCGAAGCGTTCCACGCCGCGATCGCGGCCGGGCAGGGCGACGCCTTCCGCCGGCGCTTCCAGAACGTCGATGTCCTGCTGGTGGACGACGTGCAATTCCTGACGAACCGCAAGGAGATGCAGGCTGAGCTGCTGCGTCTCACCGAGGCGTTGCAGCAGTCGGGGCACCAGATCGTGCTCGCCAGCGATCGCCCGCCCGCCGAGATCGCGGACCTCGACGAGCGCCTGATCTCGCGGTTCTCGGGCGGGCTGGTGGTCGACATGGGCATCCCCGACTACGAAACGCGCGTCGCCATCTTGCGCCGCAAGGCGGAAGAGCGGGGCAGCAAGTTCCAGCCCGGCGTGCTCGAAGCGGTCGCCAAGGTCGAGTATCCGAACGTCCGCGAGCTGATGGGCGCACTCAATCGCCTGGTTGCCTTCCAGGCGGTCAACGACACGCCCATGAATGCCGAAGCTGCGAGCAAGGTATTGGGTATCCCTACCGCCGCTTCACCTACCGCCGCTTCATCTACCGCCGTTTCATCTGCCGCCGCTTCATCAGCCGCCGCCTCACCCGATGAATTCTCCCAGTTCCTGACTGACGTCACCGTCACGGTCGGGAAGGCCGTCGAAGCGTGGCGCGCGCGCGTCACCGAGGCGGTGCTACGGTGGGAAGGCGAAGGGTACCGCACGGGCAGGCTCGAGAAACTCCTCGAGCAGGAGACGCCGGCCGCGGTGGACGAAGCGATCGCGGCCTACGTGCAGGATGTCGAGCGGCTGAAGGCGCTCGAAGCGGAAGTCGCGGTGCTCGATCCGCAGGCCGCGGGCGAAAAAGTCTTCCGCGATCCCGACCGCATGAAGGCGGCCGAGGCGGCCGCCGCCAAGGTGCGCGACGGCGCGGCTCCCCCACCGGCGCCGTCCGCCGCGTTCCCGTTCGATAGTTACGTGGCGGGTGCGTCCAACGAAGTGGCGCTGAGCGCCGCGCGCGACGTCATCGCCAAGCCCGGCAAGAAGTACAATCCGCTCGTCATCGCGGGCAAGAGCGGGCTTGGCAAGACGCACTTGCTCAACGCGATCGGTCTGGAGCTCGCGAAGAAGAAAAATGCGATCGTCGCGTGCTTATCGACGCAGGCGTTCGTCGACGAGCTGATCGCCGCGATCGATGGCAACCGCGTGGACTGGTGGCGCGCGCGCTACCGCCGCGCGACCGCCTTGTTGCTCGACGACATCCACCTGCTCGCCGGCAAGGAGCGTACCCAGGAGGAGCTGTTCAATCTCTTCAACCAGCTCGTGGACGCCGACCGGCAGCTGATCTTCACCGCGCCGTCGCACCCCAACACGCTCGAGGGACTCGAGGAGCGCATCGTCTCCCGGCTCGAGGGTGGGCTGGTGGCGGAGATCGCGGAGCCGGACAAAGAGCTGCGCCGCAGCGTGCTCGAGCGCCTGCTGACGCAGCAGCGCCTGCCGCTGGAGCCGGCGTTGGTCGATTATCTGGCCGACCGGCCCGTCGATTCGGTGCGCAGTCTGACCGGCGTCGTGCAACGCGTGGTGGAGGCGGCCGCGGCGCAGGACGCGCCGGTCACCGCCGGGCTGGCGCGCGAGGTGCTCGAAGGCGCGCCGCCGCCGCGCCGCACGGCGGGGCTCCGCACCAGCGGCATCGTCGTGTCGAGTGCCGGCGGCGTGCGCAGCCGCGAGAAGATGGTGTGGGATTGGCCCGGGGCGAGTGACCGCGTCATCGAGGATCTGCGGTAATGGCGATCAAAGGCTCACTCAAGGAAGCGTCGCTGCCCGACGTGCTGCAGCTGCTCGCGCTGGGGCAGAAGACCGGCTGCCTCTCGATCGCCGATCGTTCCAACTTCGGCTACATCTACTTCGACAAGGGCCGCATCTGCTACGCCTCGATCGTGAACCGGCGCGACCGCCTCGGCGACATCCTCGTCAAGCACGAGAAGATCAGCCAGGAGCAGCTCGACGCCGCCATCCACCGCCAGCAGAAAGAGCGCAACAAGAAGCTGGGCGAGATTCTCGTCGCCCAGAACGTGCTCACGCAGCAAGAGCTCGAGCGCTACATGCGCATGCAGATCGAGGAATCGGTCTACTACCTGTTCACCTGGACGCAGGGGACGTTCAACTTCGAAGCCGACGTCCGGCCGGAACAGCAGGACTTCCTCGTTTCGATCAACCCGGAGTCGCTGCTGCTGGAAGGCGCGCGGCGCGTGGACGAATGGGGACTGATCGAGAAGAAGATCCCGTCGTTCGATCTGATCTTTCTCGTGGACCGCGATCGCCTCGCGATCAGCGACGCCAAGCTGACGGAGATCCAGGACCGGCTGTTGCCGCTGCTCGACGGCTCGCGCGACGTGAATGGGGTCATCGAGGACTCGGGGTTAGGCGAGTTCGAGGTGGGGAAAGCGCTCTACGGCCTCGTGACCGCCGGCTTCCTGCATCGCGCCGGCCGTACCGCCAGCGCCGAAGACGTGAAGATGACCGACGCCCGGGTGGAGGAGCATCGCAATCTGGGCATCGCCTTCTACAAAACCGGAATGCTGGACGAAGCGACGCGCGAATTCCGCCGCGTCGCCGAGCTGCGCGCCACCGATGCCAACGCGCATTTCTTCATCGGCCTCGTCGCGTTGAAACAGGCGCGCTGGCGCGAGGCGATGGAGGCGCTGCGGCTCGCGGCGGAGAAAGGGGGCTCGCGTCCCGCGGTCCTCCACAATCTCGGCCTTGCCTTCGAGCAGCTCGGCCGGCTGGAGGACGCCGATGCCGCGTACTCCGAGGCCGCCACGCGCGCGCGCACCGATCCGCGCGTCTATGTGGGGTGGGGTGTCGTGGCGCTGAAGCAGGGCGACCATGGCAGCGCCGCCGGCCGGCTCGATCGCGCCAAGGAGCTGTTCGCCGAGCGCGTGCCGCCGATCTGGTTCTGGGCCCGTACGCTGGCCGCGGCCGCGGCCGGTGACTTCGAGACCGCCGAACAGGTGGCGGCCCAGGGCGTGGCGGCGTATCCCCAGAACGGCGTGTTGCGCAACAACCTCTCCGTGCTGCACGAGCTGGCGGGCGAGCTGCCGAAGGCCGAGGAGCTCGCGCGCGCGGCGCTGCACGATGAGCCATCGTTGCCGCAGCTCTCCAAGAATCTCGGCGATCTCGCCTACCGTGCGTCGCGGTACGACGAGGCGTGGGCGCTCTACCAGCGCGCGATCGAGCTGTCGCCCGAGCTCGGGGACGACGTCTACTTCAAGCTGGGCAACATCGCCTACAAACGAAACGAGCGCGATCAGGCGCACGCGCTGTGGCGTCGCGCGCTCGAGCTCAATCCCAAGCACGAGCTCGTCAAAGCGAATCTGGACACCCTGAGCTCTTTGTCGTGACCAAGGGGGGGGCCGCTCCTCAGGAGCGAGCGTTCGCCGCGCTGACGGAAAAGATTTCACGCGAGCGGGGAGTCAGCTGCGGGTCGTACAAGGACAAGTGCTTGAAGCGCCGGATCGCGGTGCGTATGCGGGCCCGCGGCGTCCATACCTACGAAGACTACGCGAAGGTCCTCGATCAGGACGCGCACGAGTATCAGGAGCTGCTCGACGCGCTCACGATCAACGTCACGAAGTTCTTCCGCAACGTCGAAACATGGAACGCGCTGCGGCCCTATCTGGACGCGCTGGCCCGCGCGCGCCCACGGCTCCGCGTCTGGTCCGCGGGATGCTCGTCCGGCGAGGAGCCCTACACGATTGCCGTGCTGCTCGCCGAGGTCGGCGTCCCGGGAGTCATCGATGCGACGGACGTCGATCGTCTGAGTCTCGAGCGCACCCGCCAGGCGAGGTATCCCGAGACGGCATTCAGCGAGATGCCGGTCACTCTCAAGCGCCGCTACTTTCGCGACGGGCAGCCCCTCGAGCCGGTGCGCGCGCTGGTGCGCGTGCGCGCGCACGACGTGACGCGGGAGCCGCCGCCCGAGCCGCCGTACGATCTCATCGTCTGCCGCAACGTCGTGATCTATTTCGAGCGCCAGGCGCAGGAGCGGCTGTTTCAGGTGTTCGTCGATGCCCTCGCGCCGGGCGGTGTGCTGCTGCTCGGCAAGGTCGAAACGCTGTTCGGTCCCGCGCGCGAGCGCCTGAAGCTCGCCGATCCCCGCGAGCGGATTTACACGAAGCCGGCGTGAAAGAGACGATCGTCAAGGTCGCGGATTGGGCGGCCGAGCGCGGTGACGGGGTCCTCGTCACGCTGGGACTGGGTTCGTGCGTGGCGATCATGCTGCACGATCCGCAGACCAAGGCGGGCGCCATGGCGCACGTGCTGCTGCCCTCCACGAGCCTCGCGCGCGACTTCACCAACAAGGCCAAATTTCCCGAAACGGCGGTGCCGCTGCTGATCGAGCGCCTGAAAGGGCTGGGTGCCGACCCGCGGCGCCTCGTCGCCAAGCTGGCCGGCGGCGCCAGCATGTTCAGCCAGCTCGTCACGCCCGGAACGATCCAGATGGGCGAGCGCAACGTGCTCGCGGCGCGCAGCGCGCTGCGTGCCGCCGCCATCCCCATCGTGCGTGAGTCGGTCGGGGGCGATCGCGGCCGCAGCGTCCGGTTTTACATCACAGACGGCCGCGTGGAGATCCGGTCGGTGGGCGCGAGTGAATCCGTCATCTGAGCGTCCGGTCAAACCCAGCGTCGTCATCGCCGACGATAGCGCGCTGATGCGGCGCGTGCTCGTGGACGTGCTCGGCGGCGGCGAAGCGGAGACGGGCGAGTTTCGCGTCGTCGCTACCGCGCGCGACGGGCTGGACGCGATCCGCAAGGTGCATCAGTACAAGCCGGACGTCGTGACGCTCGATCTCGAGATGCCGCAGCTCGATGGCCTGGGCGCCATCGGCTACATCATGTCGGAAGCGCCGCGGCCGATCGTCGTCGTCAGCGCGCACGCGGGCCCCGGCACCCAGGCGGCGATTCGCGCGCTGGAGCTCGGCGCGGTCGAAATCGTCGCCAAGCCACCGCCCGAAGTCTTCGGCCACCCGCGTGCCGCGCTCGAATCGCTGGCGCCCCAGCTCATCGCGGCGGTACGCCGGGCGCTCGCCGCGGATGTCTCGCACGTCACCGTCCTGGCGCGGCCACCGGCGACCGTCGTTCACCCGCCCGAGCTCGGGCTCCGCGGCCGCGCGGTGCTCGCGGTGGGCATCGCGGCGTCCACGGGCGGTCCGCGCGCGCTCGCCGACGTCGTGCCGCGCCTGCCGACCGGCCGCGGCGCCGCCGTGCTCATCGTGCAACACATGCCGCCGAAATTCACGCGCAGTCTCGCAGAGCGGCTCGACTCCATGAGTCCGTTGCGCGTCGTCGAAGCGGCGGATGGCGCGCCGATCGTCGCCGACACGGCGTACGTGGCCCCGGGCGATTATCATATGCGGGTGCGTTCCGCTGCCGACGGTCCCGTGATCGCGCTCGACCAATCCGCCCCGCTCTGGGGCGTTCGGCCGGCGGCCGATCCGTTGTTCCGCTCCATCGCCGAGGTGTACGGCGCGCGTGCCGTCGGCGTCGTGCTGACCGGCATGGGGCGCGACGGCGCGAGTGGACTGCGGACCATGCGGGACGCGGGCGCCACCGGACTCGCGCAGGATCGGGAAACGGCCGTTATTCCGGGCATGCCGGTCGCCGCGGTACAAGCCGGTGGCGTCGATGCCGTCCTCCCGCTCGGCCAGATCGCCGATCGCGTCGCCGCCGAGCTCGCCCGCCGGCGCCCCCCGGAACGATGAAGGGCTATCTGCTGGTGCGCGCTGACGGCAAGACATACGGACTGCCCGTCGCCCGAGTGCTGGAGGTGGGCGACACGACCGAAGTCCTCCACATCCCTCGCAAGCTCCCGGCGGTGCGGGGTCTGACGCCGCTGCGTGGACGGCTCGTGCCGCTCATTCATCTGGGGGCGTTCCTGACGGGCAGCGACGCGCCGCCCATCGCTCCCGACGCCACGCGCGCGGTGCGAACTGTTGTGCTCGTCGAGCTGGGGGCCGGCGGCCGGCAAGTGGCGTTCGAGGTAGATGACGCCGATGCGGTCGTGCGCGAGCAGCCGTTGCCCGTGCCGCGCGGTCAGACGTTGCCCTGGGCCGCCGGCGTGGCGGAACAGGAGGATGGTCTCGTTCCGATCCTCGATCTGGACGCACTCGGAGACCGGATCACATGACGGCGATCACTGGTGGGAGCGGCGGTGACGACGTCCAGCTGGTCACGTTCAAGGTGGGCGGTCAGGATTTCGCGTTCAACATTTTCCAGGTCGAGCGCATTCTGCGCTACGAGGCTCCGGCGCCATTGCCGAAGGCGCCGGAGTTTCTCGAAGGCGTGCTCCAGTACCAGGGAGCCGCGATTCCCCTCGTCGATTTGCGCAAGCGGCTCGGCACCGCCGCGCCGCTGCGCGACGATACGCGCACCGTCATTCTGGAATTCGATGGCGGGAAGATCGGCGTGATCGTCGACACGGTCACGGAAGTGCTGCAGGTGGCGGCGCAGGCCGTGACCCCGCCGCCGGGAATCGTGAAGGGGCTCGCCGCGGAATACATCGCCGGCATGGTCGTGCAGAATGGCCGCACGATCGTCGTCTTGAACACGAACAAGCTCCTCAATTCGAACGAGAAACTGGCTCTGCAGGGAGCGACTTGATGGCAGAAACCCCGGTCGCGGCGCTGCGCCGCGAATACGATGCCATCGCCCGGCAGCTCGAGGGGGGAGGCCCGTCGGGTAACGCCGAGCGTGAAGCGGCGAAGCGCGAGATTATCGCGTTCTTTAAAAAGGTGGACGGGATGTTGGGCGAGATGGCGCAGCTCAAGGACGACATTCGCCAGCTCGTCGATCGCTACAAGCAGCTGGCCGCGGACACCAAGCAGGCCGCCGCTCCGGAATTCACCGGGCAGCGGCCGGTCCTGCATGCCGATCACATCGGGGCGACGACCTTCATCGAGAAGGGCTGGAGTCTGATCTCGCTCGGCGACCACGCCGGCGCAATCCAGGCCCTCACCAAGGCGCTGCAGCTGTCGCCCGGGGAGACCCAGGCCGAGTCACTCCTCGGCTGGGCCCAGATGCTGCACGAGGATTACGACGATGCGCTCGGCACATTCCAGAAAGTGCTGATGAAGGAGCCGGCGAATTCCCTGGCGCGCATCAACGTCGGCTACATCTGCCTGCAGAAGCGGATCTTCGGCGAGGCGATCGAGCATCTCTCGAAAGCGATCCGGCTGGACAACGACAAGAAGGCGACGTTGTACGCGCATTTCTATCTCGGCCTCGTCTATCTGCAACGCGAGATGTTCGAGGATGCCGAAACCTTTTTCGAGAAGACGATCAAGCTCGGACCCAACCTGATCGAGGCCTATTACGAGTTGGGACGCGCGCACTGGTTCGCCGGCGATCAGGACAAAGCCAAATCCACCTGGGCGGACGGCTTCAAGGCGAACAAGTTCAATCCCTGGGGCAAGAAGTGTCAGGAGATGCTGGACCGTGTCGCCAAGGGTGAGGAGCCGCCGCGAGAATAGCGCTGCTGGTCCTGCTGTTGCAGGGTCCTACCGCGATCACCGTAGGTCGAGTGACCGCCATCGCCTGGCCGAATCAGCAAACGTTGGCGGCTTCCGTGGCGGAAGCGGCCGACCACGCGGGGGATTTCCCCGGCATCGGTCCTTTGCCGGACCGCCCGATTCGGATCATCCTCGCGCCGACCCGTTCCGCGTACGACTCCCTCACACGCGGGCGTCTCCCGCTGTGGAGCGAAGGCGCCGCGTTTCCGGATGCTGGAACGATCGTGCTGTTGACCGACCGACCCTCCGACCGTCCGTCCGTCCCGCTCCGCCATGAGCTCGCGCATCTCGCGCTCCGCTGGCATGTCGGTCGCCGCGTGCCGCTCTGGTTCGAGGAAGGGTACGCCGCGGTCGCGGCGCAGGAGTGGGACCGGCTCGACGCGCTCCGGCTCAACTGGCAGCTCGCGCGCGGCGTGCGCATGGACCTCGATGAGGTGGATCGTGCGCTGCGGGGAGCGCGGGGCGACGCGGAGACCGGCTACGCGCTCGCCGCCACCGCGGTGCTGATGCTCCAGCGGTGGGGTGGGGAACGGGGCCTCTCGCCCCTGCTCGCCAACTTGCCGCAGGCGGAGTCCTTTGACGCGGCCTTGCGGGCTACCTACCATGTTACGGAGGGCGATTTTGAGCTGCGCTGGCAGCGCGACGTCGGGTCGCGCTACGGCTGGCTCTCGTGGCTTGCCGCGATGGGTTTCTTCTGGCTGTCGATCGGCGCGCTCCTCGCGGCGCTGGTGCTGTTGCGCCGCCGGCGCAACCAGCGGAAGCGTGCGGCGCTTGAGGAGGCGGAACTGCTTGACGAGCTTGAGATTACCGAATAGACTCCAGCCGCTTATGCCAGACCAAACTCTTGCTCGTTCGCGCCTCCGGTTCGGACCGAAGAACTACATCGTTCTCGGTGGAGCGCTCGTCTCGCTCGTGCTGGGTTACTGGTTGTTGTCGAGAGGATCTACGACGCTCGCGCCGGTGCTGCTCGTCCTGGGCTACTGTGTGTTGCTTCCAGTAGGCCTGGCTCTCTAGCACCTCCGCTCCCCCAATGGCACGGGCGAATAGCTCAGCGGTTCAGAGCGCCTGCCTTACACGCAGGATGTCGGGGGTTCGAATCCCTCTTCGCCCATTGGTGTAGCAGCCCGTAACGGAGGAACGAACACGGTGAGAGCGCTTCAATTCGCAGTGGCGCTGACAATCGGCGTTGCGACAACCGCACCCGCGCAGCAACTGGCGGCGCCGCAACAGCCGAGCGTGAGACTGCTCATATTGCCCTTCCTGGCATCGTCGGCCGACTCGGCCATGAGCATCGCGGTGACCGATGCCGCGCGCGAGCGCGTCACTGCGCTCGTCAAGAGCAAAGTCCTGGTGGTGCCCAAACCCAAGCTGTGCGAAGCGCTCCAGCAATCGGGATTCCCCTGCAACGGTCTGCTCGACGATCAGCAGGCGCGTCAGCTCGCGCGTTTCCTGCAGGTGCACTCGTACGTGACCGGGACCTTCGTGAAGAACGGTGCGAACCTGACGGCCGACGTCCAGATGATCGACATCGGCAGCTCCGGCATCACCGGCCGGTTTACGGCGACGAATGGCAATCCGGGAACGGCTGCGGCTCTGGCAGAGGAAATCGCCCAGAAGATCGCGGCAGCAGTCCGCGTCAGCGAGCAGGTCCGCGCCTGCTACGAAGATCGAAGGAAGGCGCAGTTCGCCCGAGCCCGTGCGGACGCCCAGAAGGCCCTCGCGCTTGATCCCAATTCGACCGCTGCGTGGCTCTGCATCGCGACGGTGTACGAGGCGCAGCGCTTGCCGGTGGACAGCATGATCGCCGCGAACGAGCGGGCGTTGAAGGGCGACTCGCTCAACGCCACCGCGCTGCAGAATCTCGGCCAGCTCTATCAGCAGAAGAACGACACCCTCAAAGCGATGGACGCCTTCGTCCGGCAGGTCCACAGCGAGCCCCGCAATACGCAGCGACGCCTCCAGGTCGCGCAGCTGCTGCGGCAGGCGAAGCAGTACGGTCGTGCGGTGGCGCTGCTCGATGAAGGCCTGAAGATCCAGCCGGGCGACTCGCAGCTGCTCGACATGAAGCTGACGATCTGCACCGAAGCGTCGAATTTCCGCTGCGCTCTGGACGTGTGGATCGCGAAGTTCGACCATGACAGCGCGGTGCGCGGTGACACGACGTTCCTGAAACCGGCGCTCGGCGCGGCGCAACAGGTCTCCGACACGCAGGCCCTCCTCAAATTCACGGAAGCCGCGGTCCGCTCTCACCCGAACAACGTCAGTTTCGTCAAGGCGCGCGCCGGGGCGTTCGAGCTGGGGGGGAAGACTGATTCGGCCCTCGTCTACTACAAGAAGGCGCTGGCGGTCGATCCGAACGATGTCAGCACGAGTCTCCAGATCGCCAAGGCGCTCATCGATCGGGCAGTCTACGACACCGCGAGAGCCCGGGAATTGCGCGAGCGCAAGGACACCGTCGCGCAGCGCCAGTTGCAACAGGCCTTTGCCGCACGCGTGGACTCCGCCCTGCCGTTCCTCAAGCCAGGACTCGCGTCGAGCGATTCGACCCAGCGCCTCGCCGCCGCGGTCATCATGCTGACCGGTGGATCGAAGCTCGCCCAGGCCAACGCGTACCCTGCGTCGTACACCTGGCTCGACTCGCTGCTCACGATCATCGGTCCGACGCCAAGAATTCCCACGGACACGCTGGGACCCAAACACCAGGTTCGCATCAACGCGAGTTTCTGGTACGGGTTGTCGTCGATATTGACGCTGGGCGGGCCGTATCAGGCGATGACGAAAGCGAAGGGCGCGAACCGCTGCATCGAAGCACGGACCGTGTTCGATCGCCTGGCGCGGACGAAAGCCGCACTGCTGTTGGGGCGGCGCGTGCATCCCCCGACGTCGGATCAAATGCTCGGGTTCGTCGCGCAGTACGAAAAAGCGAAACCCAACGTCCAGGCGGCGTTCAAGTGCAAACCGGCGCTCTAGGCCGCCGTTGAATTGACCTGACCACGGGCCTATATTCCGGCGCTCCGTAAGGGGCTTTGGGGCTGTAGCTCAGCTGGTTAGAGTGCCGGTCTGTCACACCGGAGGTCGCGGGTTCGAGCCCCGTCAGCCCCGCCTGAGAGTTCCCGACTTTTGAGCCCCCGCCCCTTAATGGCGGGGGTTTTCTTATTATGGAGCGTGCCCACGGCAGCCTCCGACTCGCCAGCGCTTCCGTATCACATCCCGGTCCTCGCCGCGGCCGTGCGGGACTGGGCGGCCGGAAGCGCACGCGCTGTCGATGCCACGCTCGGCGGCGGCGGCCACGCCGCCATCCTGCGCGATGCCGGCGCGCGCGTGCTCGGCATCGATCGCGATTCGGATGCAATCGCCGCCACGCGCCGCCGCCTCGGCACCGTCAATATCGAATACCTCGAATCTTCGTTCGCCGCCCCCTCCGCCGTTACCGCCATCGCGGCATTTCATCCCGACCGCATCCTGCTCGATCTGGGCGTGAGCTCGCATCAGATCGACACGGCGGAGCGCGGGTTCACCTTCCGGCCGGGCGCGCCGTTGGATATGCGGATGACAGGAACCGGGAGTCTGGAGTCAGGAGCTGGAGTGACTGCGCGCGACGTCCTGAATACGTGGCCGGTCGAGCGACTCACGACAGTCTTCACCGACTACGCCGACGAACGCCGCGGACGGGCGCTCGCCAGGGAGATTGTCCGGCGCCGGCTCTCCGCGCCCTTTGCCATCAGTGATGATTTTGTCAACGCGATCCGCGCCGTGCTCGGCCCGCGCTCGGGTCCGCCCGATTTCGCGCGGCTGTTCCAGGCGCTCCGCATCGCCGTGAACGAGGAGCTCGAGATGCTCGCCGCGGCGTTGCCTGGGTTCCGCGATGCCCTCGTCCCCGGCGGCCGGCTGGGCGTCATCACGTACCATTCGGGTGAAGATCGCATCGTGAAGCACGCGTTTCGCGAGTGGAGTCGCGACTGCATCTGTCCGCCGCGCCAGCCGGTCTGCACCTGCCGGGGCCACGCGCTGGGACGAGTGCTCACCAAGAAGCCCCTGGCCCCGTTGCCCGGCGAGATCGCATCGAATCCCCGCGCGCGCTCGGCGCAGTTTCGCGCCTTCGAGAAGACCGGTGACGTTTAGAGGCCGCCACTGGATCGCCTTCTGGCTCGTCGCGTTGCTCGTGGCGCTCTGGGCCGTGATCGCCCGGCAGACATCGGCACTGAACTCGGCACGCGCGCTGGCGGATTTGCGGGCGGAGCGCACATCGCTGGAAGGTCGGCGCGCCGACCTGGAACGCCGCGTGCGTACCGGGCAGAGCCGGGCGGTCTTGCTGCCGCGCGCCCGGAAGCTGGGACTGCGTTTGCCCGCTGACACAGAGATCATTCTGATGCCCGCGCAGCCTCCACAACGTCGAGACCGGCCGTAAATGGCCAAGCCCCTCGTTCGGCTCCGTGTGGTGGAGATTGTCCTGGGCGCCGCATTGCTGGCGCTGGTGCTGCGCGCGGGGCAGGTACAGCTGCTGGAAGGGCGCAAGTACGCGGCCGTGGCGAAGTCGCAGCGGACGGAGCGTGTCGTGCTGGAGGCGCGGCGGGGTACGCTGTTCGACCGCCACGGACTGGGCCTCGCGCTCACGCAGGAGACCTATCACGTCGGCATCGCGCCCAACGAGCTGCGCGATCCGCCACGTGACGCCGCGAAGATCGTGCGGCAGCTCCATCTCGCGCCGAGCGACGTCGATCGCGGGTTGCGACGGCGCTACGCCTGGTTCGCCGGGCCCTTTACGACGCTCGAGGTCCAGCCGTTGCGGAGCATGCGCGGCGTCCATCTCGAGCCTCTCCTGCGGCGCTTCTATCCCTCGGCCGAACTTGCGCGCGCGGTGATAGGCAGGGTGGGCGAGGATGGGCGAGGTGGTGGAGGTGGCGGAGGTGGATTGGAGCGGTTGCTCGACTCTTTGCTGTCCGGGACGCCAGGCGCGGCAGTCGTCCTGAAAGACCGTGAGGGGCGCGAATACGAGTCGCCCGCGCGTGTGATTGCCGAGCCAATTGCGGGCAATGACGTCGTGCTCACGCTCGATGCCGAGCTGCAGGAGATCGCGCAGCGCGCGCTCGATGACGCGATCGACAACATGGAAGCGGACGGCGGCGACGTGGTCATGCTCGATCCCACGACCGGCGAAGTGCTCGCGGTGGCGTCCCGGCGCGCCGACGGCAGCATGCGGCCCAGCGCGTTCACGGACACCTTCGAGCCGGGATCGCTCGCCAAGATCTTCGCGGCCGCGGCGCTCATCACGTTCGATCGCATCCGGCCGGGGGAGCGCGTGTCGGGAGAAGGGGGGCGTTACCGCCTGCGCGATCGCGTGGTCACGGATGAGCACCCGCTGCCCACACTCACCCTGGCGGACGCGATCAGAGTGTCGAGCAACATTGCCCTCGTGAAATTCGCGGCGCGGCTGCATCCGGCCGAGCAGTACGGCGTGCTGCGCGGGTTCGGCTTCGGCACCCCAACCGGCGTCGACTTCCCCGCCGAGTCGCCGGGACGGCTGCGGCCCCCCCGCGAGTGGTCGCGTCCCAGCTCGGCGAGCCTCGCGATCGGCTACGAGCTCGCCGTGACGCCGATCCAGCTCGCCGCGGCGTACGGCGCGATCGCCAACGACGGCGTGCTGCTCGAGCCGACCCTGATTCGGGAGATCCGGGCGCCCAACGGGACCGTGCGCTACCGGCACCGTCCAGAGCCCGTGCGCCGGGTCGTCACACCGCTGGTGGCGGCGAAGCTGCGCGACCTGCTGCGCGGCGTCGTCGAAGCCGGCGGCACGGCCGAGCGGGCCGCGCTCGCCAACTTCCAGCTCGCGGCGAAGACCGGCACTGCCCGCCGGGTGGTCGGCGGGCGCTATGCGGCGGGACAGTACACGGCCTCGTTTGCGGCGTTGTTTCCCGCCGATCGGCCGCAGCTCGTGGTCGTGATGAAGATCGACAACCCGCAGCGCGGGAGTTACTTCGCGGCGCAGACCGCCGCGCCGGTCACGCGCGCGATGCTCGAGCAGGCACTCGCCGCAGGCACGGTTGCGCTCGATCGCGCCCGCCTTTCCAACGTGGCCCCGGCGGCGGATCGTGCTCCGCTCGACGAGCCCGACGGGGTCGTGCCCTACGTCGTGCAATGGCCCTACGTTCCCGACACCGCCACGGCACAGGCCGATCGCGTCGTCCCGAACGTCACCGGTCGTCCACTGCGCGAGGCCGCGCGTACGCTGCATCGGCGCGGCTTCAACGTCGTCGTGAAAGGGTGGGGTGTCATTCACCACACCTGGCCCGCCGCCGGCGAGCACGCGACGGCGGGAACGACTGTAACGATGTTTGCAGAAGCGCTTCCCGTCCGCCAATCCCACCAGTGAGTCGTTCGTTGCAGGAGGTCGTGGACGCGCTGGCGCGCGCCGGCGCCTTGATCGATGCGGCTGACACGCGCCCGAGTTCCATCCCCGCCATCACCGGGCTCACCGCCGACGCGCGGCGACTCGAGCGCGGCATGCTGTTCTGCGCCGTGCGCGGGGCGGTGCTCGACGGCCACCAATTCGTCGCCGCTGCGGCGGCGCGCGGCGCGGCGGCGGCGTTGGTCGAGGTCAAGCAACCGGTCGCCATTCCGCAGGTCCTGGTCCGCAACGGCCGGCGCGCCGCAGCCATCGCCGCCGAGGCGTGGTATCGCCGGCCGGCGGCCCAGCTGCAGATGATTGGCGTGACCGGGACGAACGGGAAGACGACGTCGGTGATTCTCGCCCGCCACGTCTTGAGCGCGCTCTGGCCGATGGGGGCCATCGGTACGCTGGGGGCGTTCGACCCCACGGGAGCGGCGGTCGACAGCGAGGCGGGTAACCTCACGACGCCGGGACCCATCGATCTGCAGGCCACCCTCGCCGACCTGCTCGATCGTGGCGCGAAGGGCGTCGCCATGGAAGTTTCGTCGCACAGCCTCGACCAGGGTCGCGTGGACGGCCTGACCTTTCGCGCGGCGATCTTCACGAACCTGACGCGCGATCATCTCGACTATCACGAGACGTTCGACGCGTACTTCGCCGCGAAGGCCAAGCTCGTCGGGTACCTCGCGGACGCAGGCCTGGCGGTCATCAATGCGGACGACGCGGCGTGGGCACGGCTGCCGCGCTCGCCCCGTCGGATCACCTTCTCCGCGACCGGCCCGAATGCGGACGTCACCGCGCGCGATGTGCGCGTGGACGCGAAAGGCGCACGCTTCACGCTCGTGACGACAAAGGGAAGCCACCCCGTCACCCTGCCGCTGCTCGGACGGTTCAACGTCGCGAATGCGCTGGGCGTCGCGGCCTGCGCGGTGGGGTTGGATGTGCCGACGAAGGTCGTCGCCGAACGGCTCTCCACGTCGCCTCAGGTCCCGGGTCGCATGGAGCGCATCGCCGTCGATCCCTGTGTCGTGCTGCGCGACTACGCCCACACGCCGGATGCCTTGGAGCGGGCGCTGGAGACGGTGCGCGAAGTGACGTCGTCTGCCGGACGGGTGATCGTCGTCTTCGGCGCTGGCGGGGACCGCGATCGCGGCAAGCGGGCGCCCATGGGCGAGATCGCCGTACGGCTGGCGGACATCGCCATTGTGACGTCCGACAACCCGCGGACCGAGGATCCAGAGAAGATTCTGGACGACGTCGAGGCCGGGATGACGGGGGGGGCGGGGGGGGCGGGGGGGGGACGCCCGCACTATCGGATCGTGGATCGCCGCGCCGCGATCGGCCAGGCGCTCGAGCTGGCGCGCGAGGGCGACACGGTCCTGCTCGCGGGCAAGGGGCACGAGACCTATCAGGTCGTCGGCACCGTCAAGGAGCCGTTCGACGAGCGGGACGTGGTCCGCAGCCTGGGAGGGAACTGAATGGGAGGACGGACGGACGGTCTGACGGCCGGACGGACTTGGACGAGCGATGAAGTGGCCGCGGCCCTCGGCGTGCCCGCGCCGGCAAAACTCACATTCAACGCCATTTCCACCGACACCAGACACCTGACACCAGGCACCCTTTTTGTCGCTCTCAAAGGCGAAAAGTACGACGCCCACGACTTTCTCGGACAAGCCGGGGCGGGCGGGGCGACCGCAGCCGTCGTGCGGCGCGGCACGCCCCCCGTCGCCGGTCTGCCTTTTTTCGAGGTGGACGACACCCTCGCGGCGCTCGGTCTGCTGGCGCGCGCTCGGCGGCGCATGCTTCCCGACGGGACTCCTGTCGTCGCGATCACGGGCTCGAGCGGCAAGACGAGCACGAAAGAGATGATCCGGGCGGCGTTGGGCGCGCGCTATCGCGTCCACGCGACCGCGGCCAACCTCAACAACTTGATCGGCGTGCCGCTGACAATCCTCGGCGCGCCGGAGGACACCGAGGCGCTGGTGGTGGAAGCCGGGGCGAGCGCGCCCGGGGAAATCGCGCGCATGCGCGACATCATCGAGCCGACGATCGCCGTGATCACCAACGTCGGCTACGCCCACGTCGAAGGCTTCGGGTCACTGGAAGGGGTGATGGCCGAAAAGCTGTCCTTGCTGGATCGCGCGCCAGTGGCCGTCATTGGCTCGGGACCCGACGCCATGTGGCCCGAGGCGCGGCGCCGGACGCTGGTGATTCCGGCCGCACTGCCGGGGAAGAGCAACGACGACGGTTTGCTCGATCGCTACCTGGACCTGGACGGTCATCCGCGCCTGTCGCTCGACTCGGGAGAGAAAATCACCCTCCCGGCGCTCGGTATTCATCAGCTCGAGAACGCGCAGATTGCGCTGGCGGTGGCGCAGCGGGCGGGGGTGGATCACGATGCCGCCATGCGGGCGCTGGCGGGCGTCCAGCTTCCGGAAGGGCGCGGCAACGTCCGGGCCATCGGCAACATGGTCGTGATCGACGACACGTACAACGCCAACCCCGCCTCCATGCGGCGGGCGGTACAGACGGCGGATTGGCTGGCCCGGCGGCAGCGGCGGCCGTTTGTGGTCGTCGTGGGCACGATGTTGGAGTTAGGGCCGGAAAGTGCAAGATTGCACGCCGAAGCGGCGCGCGAAATCGCCCAGCGCAAGCCTACGCTGGTAGCGGCGGTCGGGACGTTTGCGCGCGTGTTCGAGTCGCTGCGCGAAGCGCTGGGCGGCCGGCTGATTACGGCGCCCGACGCGGATGCACTCGGGCCGAAGCTGAAATCCGCACTGCGTGGCAACGAGCTGGTGCTGCTCAAAGCCTCTCGAGGAGTCGCCTTGGAACGTGTCCTTAACTATCTGACCTGATGCTCTATCATCTGCTCGCGCCGCTCGCACGCCAGCACATCCTGTTCAATCTCTTCAACTACATCACGTTCCGCGCGGCGGGCGCGACCGTCACCGCGCTGCTGCTCGCCTTCATCGTTGGACCGTGGATCATTCGGAAGCTGCAAGAGCACAAGATCGGTCAGATCGTGCGGGCCGAGGGTCCGGCGAGTCATCACGGCAAGCGCGGCACGCCGACGATGGGCGGCTTGATCATCATTCTGGCGACCGTCGTGCCCACGCTGCTGTGGGCGCGGCTCGACAGCCGGTACGTCATCGTCGCGCTTGTGGCGACCCTCTGGATGGGACTGATCGGATTTCTCGACGACTATCTGAAGATTGTACGCGGCCAGTCGCAGGGGCTCGTCGCGCGCTGGAAGCTGGTCGGCCAGGTGGCGTTCGGGATTGGATTGGGCGTCTATCTGCTGGTGTTTCCGCTGACGAACAGCGTGGCGCCGAATGCCACCCAGCTGCCGTTCTTCAAGTATTACACGTGGATTCTCGCCTGGCCGATCTATCTCGGGTTCGTGACGTTTGTGACGACGGCGAGCTCGAATGCGGTGAATTTGACCGACGGATTGGATGGCCTCGCGGCCGGGCTCACGGTCATCGTCGCCGGCGCATTCGCGATCTTCTGCTATCTGTTCGGTCGCGTCGACGCCGCGAAGTACCTGGGCGTGCTCCATCTCCCGGGCGCGGGCGAGCTCACGATTTTCTGCGGCGCGCTCGTGGGAGGGTCGCTCGGGTTTCTCTGGTTCAACGCGTATCCGGCCCAGGTGTTCATGGGCGATACCGGCGCGCTGGCGATCGGCGGCGCGCTCGGGACGGTCGCGATTCTCCTCAAGACCGAGTTCCTGCTGCTGATCGCGGGCGCGGTCTTCGCCGCCGAAACGCTGTCGGTCTTGATCCAGACGACCACGTACAAGGTGCGCAAGCGGCGCTACGGCAAGGAGTATGCGGACGCGCACAAGGTGTTTCGCATGGCGCCGCTCCATCACCATTTTGAAAAACTCGGCTGGGCCGAGCCGCAGGTCGTGATGCGGTTCTACATCCTCGGCGTACTGAGCGCGATGATCGCGCTCGCCACGCTCAAGGTGCGATGATCGAGCAGGCGCGCGTAACGCTGGTACCGGACGACTGGCGGCGCGCCGGCAGCGTCGTCGCGATCATCGGGCTGGGCAAGAGCGGGGTCGCGGCGGCCCGGTTACTGGCGCGCGAAGGGGTGCGGGTCTACGCCAGCGACGCGTCCGCTCATCCCTACGCCGGCGAAGCGGCCGAAGCACTCAAGAGCGTGCCCTGGGTGGATGTCGAGATCGGACGGCACGATCTGAACAAGATCCGCCACGCGGCCGGCGTGATCGTATCGCCGGGTGTGCCGCCCGATGCGCTGGTGCTGACCGCCGCGCGGCACGCCGGTGTCGAGATCATCTCGGAGCTCGATCTCGGCTTCCGCGCGCTGGCGGCGCTCCAGCCCGGCACGCGCAGCATCGCGATCACGGGAACCAACGGCAAGACGACGACGACCGCGCTGGTGGCCCATCTGCTGAGCGCCGCGGGCTTGCAAGCGACGACGGCAGGGAACATCGGCCGGCCGGTGACCGACCTCGCGATGTCGAACGAGCGCTACCAGTGGCTGAGTCTCGAGGTCTCGTCGTTTCAATTGCACGACAGCCCACACTTCGCACCCGAAATCGGCGTGCTGACGAACCTCGCGCCCGATCATCTGGACCGGTATCCGTCGGCGGAGGCGTACTACGCCGACAAGCGACTGCTGTTTCGCAACGCGACGGCAGGCGACGTCTGGGTGCTCAATGCGGACGACCAGCTCGTACTCGATCTCGCGCGCGGCGTCGCGGGCCGCCGAGTGCTGTTTTCGCTCGCCAAGTCGGCGGACGCCTGGTACGACGCGAAGGCGCGGATGCTCCGGATCGGCGGCGAGGCGTTGCTCCCGCGTGACGAGCTGCACTTGCTCGGTGACCACAACGTCGCCAACGCCCTGGCGGCCGCGCTGGCCGTCCACAAAGCCGGCGTGCCGGCGTCGCTGCTCGGGGAAGGGCTGCGCTCGTTCCGGGCGTTGCCGCACCGGCTCGAGCCGGTGCGCGAGGTGGGCGGCGTCCTCTGGATCAATGACTCGAAGGCGACGAACATCGCCGCGACGACCGTGGCGGTGCTCGCCATGCAGCGGCCCTTCGTGCTGTTGCTGGGCGGCCGGCACAAGGGCGAACCTTATTCGAGTCTCGCGCCGCCGCTCGCCGATCGCTGTCGGCTGGTGATTGCCTACGGCGAAGCGGGCCCGCTCGTGGAACAGGATCTCACGGGAAAAGTGCCGCTCGAGCGCGGCACGACGTTCGAGGATGTCGTCGCACGGGCGCGGCGCGCCGCGAAACCGGGCGATGCGGTGCTCCTGTCTCCCGCGTGCTCGAGCTATGACATGTTCAAGAACTACGAAGAACGGGGGGCCACATTCCGGCGACTCATCGCAGCGCTGTGACCTGGGAGGGCCGGCTGCTCGCCGTCGTCACGGCGGTGCTGGTCGTCTTCGGGCTGGCCGCGGTCTACGGCGCGTCGAGCCTCGTCACCGTGGCCGGTGGCCAGGTCGGCGCCAGCTTCGCGCTGCGGCAGGCCGTGGGCGCGGCGGTGGGCGGCCTGCTGGCGGTCGTGTTCGCGCGACTGGACTACCACCGCTGGCGGGACTGGGCCTGGCCGCTGCTCGGCGTCACCGGCCTGTTGCTGCTGATTCCCTTGTTGCCATTTACGCATCCCATCACGCCCACGATCAATGGCGCACGCCGCTGGGTGAACCTCGGGTTCCTCACGCTGCAGCCATCCGAGCTGGCGAAGTTCGCCGTGGTGGTGTGGTGCGCCATGCTGGCCGCCAAGAAGGGCGAGCAGGTGCGCGACTTCCAGCAAGGCCTGCTGCCGTTCGTCGTGATCCTCCTGCCGGTGATCGGCCTCATCTTTCTCGAGCCGCATCTGTCGATGGCGATCCTCGTGGCGATTCTCGGCGGCAGCGTGCTCTTCACCGCGGGCGCACGCATCGGGCATTTTCTGGCCCTGGGCGTCGCCTCGACGCCGCTGCTGTTCGGCGCCATCGCAACCGCGCAGTACCGGATGGCCCGCGTGTTGACGTTTCTCAACCCCGGCGCCGCACCGCAGGAAGCGACGTGGCAGGTGCAGCAATCGCTCACCGGTATCGGGGCGGGCCAGCTCCTCGGCGCGGGCTTCGGCCAGGGCCAGCAGAAGCTCGGCTACCTGCCGTATGCGTACTCCGATTTCATTTTCTCGACGATTGGAGAGGAGTGGGGCTTCCTCGGGGTGCTGGCGATCGCCCTGCTGTTCGGCACGTTCGTCTGGCTCGGCTTCCGCATCGCGCGCCACGCGCCGGATCCGTTCGGCCAGCTGCTCGCGACCGGCATCAGCGTGATGATCGGGCTCAGCGTGGTGCTCCATATCGGGGTGAGCCTCGCCGTGATTCCGGCGACCGGAGTGACGCTGCCGTTCATGTCATATGGTAGGTCCTCACTAATCGTTGCTCTGGCAGCCACCGGTGTGTTGGCCAGCGTTGGGCGAGCTGCGAGAGTTTCTCGTGCGGTTTTCGCTTGAAGATTTTGATCGCCGGCGGCGGCACAGGCGGCCACCTCATGCCCGCCCTGGCATTGGCGCGGGTGGCAGCCGATCAAGGCCACGACGTGGTGCTGGTAGGAGCAGAGCGTGGCATCGAAGCGCAGATCCTCCCCCACCATCCATTTCGATTTCATCTGCTGCCGATGGAGCCGATCTATCGGCGCACGTGGTGGCGTAACCTGCGCTGGCCCGTGATCGCCGTCCGTGCCTGGCGTGCGGCCGGACAGGTGCTGCGCGACGAGCAGCCCGCGATCGTCATCGGCACGGGCGGATACGCGGCGGGGCCGGTCGTGTGGCGCGCGCAGAACGCGCGCATTCCGACCGCGCTGCAAGAGCAGAACGCATTTCCGGGACTCACGCAACGCTGGCTCACGCGGCGCGCGCAACAGGTGCACCTCGGATTTCCCGAAGCCCGTCTCCGGTTGTCACCGGGTCCGAGGACGCAAGTGTTCGTGTTCGGGAATCCGATCACTCCACCGGACCGCGTCGATGCGCGCGCGGCGCGCGCCGCATTCGGATTGAGCGCGGAGCGGCGCACGGTGCTCGTGTTCGGTGGCAGCCAGGGCGCGCGCGCGTTGAATGAGACGATCGCGCGCGTACTGCAGCGGGGCCAGCTCGGCGACGTGAATTTGCTCTGGGGAACCGGGACAGCGCATTGGGATCGCTACGCGCCGCTCGCGCAGCCGGGCCGTGTGGTCGTACGCGGGTTCTTCGATCCGATCGGTTCAGCGTACGCGGCCGCGGACCTCGTGGTCGCACGCGCGGGCGCGATGACCGTCTCCGAGTTGTGCGCGTGGGGGAAGCCCAGCGTCCTCGTGCCGCTGCCAACAGCCGCCGCCGATCACCAGACCTTCAACGCGCGAGCCCTCGCAAACGCCGGGGCGAGTGTGCTGCTGCTCGAGAGCGAGTTCACGCCGGACACCTTCCAGAAAACCGTCGTCCCGCTGGTGCACGACGACACCCGGCTCGGCGCCCTGGCCCGGAGTGCCCGGGGGAGGGGTCACCCGAACGCCGCCCGAACCATCATGTCAAAGGTTTTAGAGCTTTCGCAAGTTGCGTAGATTTCCTATATTAGCTCCCCACAGATGACCTTGTTTCGAGCCGGAGATCCCCGTCCCATCCACCTCATGGGCATAGCCGGGGCGGGGATGAGCGCCCTGGCGATGCTGGCCAGGCACCGCGGAGTCGCCATCACTGGGTGTGATTCTGACACTTCTGGGACAGGCGCCGATGACCTGATCGCCCTGGGAGTTCCTGGTTGGAGGGGCCACGATCCGCACCATGTGGAAGGGGCTCGGGCCATTGTAGTTACGGCCGCGGTCCCGCGGGATCACCCGGAGCTGGATAAGGCCCGCGCCTTGGGCCTGCCGGTGGTCCGTCGGGCGGATGCGTTGGGGGACCTGGTCGCTGGCGGGAGAGAGGGCGTCGTGGCGGTCGCCGGTACGCACGGCAAGACGACCACCACAGTCATGGTGACGGAGGCGCTCACGGCCGCAGGGCGAAATCCAACGGGACTCGCCGGCGGCCGTGTCGCTGCGTGGGGCGGCAACGCCCGGATCGGCGGCGAGGACCTCTACGTCGTCGAGGCCGACGAGTACGACAAGGCGTTTCTGTCGCTGCGGCCGACGATCGCGGTGGTGAACAACGTCGAGGCGGATCATCTCGAGTGCTACGGCAGCATGGAGGCGCTCGAGGACGCCTTTGCCGAGTTCGCGAACCGGGCGGGGCGTGTGATCGTGGGTGCCGACGACGCCGGCGCCGATCGCGTGGCGCTGCGGGTGAGCGCACCGGTGTGGCGTGTGGGTCACGGCGCGACGGCGGACGTGCGCATTCGCGCTCCGCGGCTCGAGCCCGGTGGCTCGCGCGCCACGATTTCGCTGCCGGATGGTGACACGGTCGAGCTCGCCCTGGTCGTGCCGGGGCTGCACAACGTGCGCAACGCGGCGGCCGCGCTCGCGGTGGTGCACGCACTCGGTGCCGATGTCCACGCGGGCGCGCGCGCGCTGTCCGAGTTCCGCGGCGTCGGCCGGCGATTCGAGCGACTGGGTGAAGCCGGTGGCGTGACGGTCGTGGACGACTATGCGCATCATCCGACCGAGGTCGCGGCGACGCTCGCCGCGGCGCGGCAGGCCTTTCCGGGCCGGCGGCTCGTCGCCGTGTTTCAGCCGCATCTGTTCTCGCGGACGGCATTGCACGGCGAAGCGCTCGGCAAAGCGCTCGCGGCCGCGGACGTGGTGGTCGTTGCGCCGATCTACGCGGCGCGGGAGCAGCCGCAGGTGGGCGTGACGCATCACCTGGTCGTGCGCGGTGCGACGCGGGCCGGTGCGGCGACCGTAGGGGTGCGCGATCGCGCCGGGCTGACGGCGCACGTGGCGCGCGCGGTGCGCACCGGTGATGTGGTGTTCACGCTCGGCGCGGGCGACATCACGAGGGTCGGACCCGAGCTGCTCGGAATGCTGAACGGGGGAAGTCGGGAGCACGGAGCCGTCGCGTGACGTGGAAGTTTCGGATGCCGCGCCGCCCGCGACTGCCGCGCGTGTCGTGGCGCGTGTTGGCATGGGCGAGCGCCGCGATGGTCGTCATGGTCTTGTGGATGACGGCGCCGCTCGGGCTGCGCCGGTTGCGGTTTTTCCGCGTGTCCCAGGTCGAGATCGTCGGCATCCGGTATCTCGATGCCGACCAGGTGCTCGCGGCGCTGCGGTTGTCGCCGGCTGCGAGCGTGTTCGACGAAACCGAGCCGCTCGCCGAGCGCTTGCGCGGACTGGACGGGATTGCCGATGCTTCGGTCTTACGGCGTCCGCCCGGTTCGCTGAAGGTGATCGTCCGTGAGGTCGAGCCCGTCGCACTCATGATGGGTGCACGCGGCGCGCTCACCCCCGTCGATGCCGATGGGCGGCAGCTGCCGTTCGATCGCGCCGGCCTCGACTTGCCGATCGTGCGGACGAGCGCAGGCGACTCCAGTGTGGTCGGGTTGTTGGCGCGGGTGCAGGCCATCGATCCCGCGTTGTTCCAGATGATCGATGCCGCGCGGCGTACCGAGACGACGCGCGGCGACGTGCTGCTCGAGCTCGGTGGTGGCGCCCATCGCGTGTTGCTCAACCGTGATGCGGGGCCGGAGGTGATCGAGGCGGTGGTTCTGGTCGCGAGAGATCTGGCCGCGAAAGCGCGCCCCTACGTGGAGCTCGACGCCCGCTTTGCGGGACAAGTCGTCGTGCGCCGCAGAGGCGCAGGGACTGTCTGATGCCTGATCGCCGCCTCGTCGCCGGACTCGATCTCGGCAGCACCAAGACCTGCGCGGTGATCGCGGAGCTGGCGGGTGATCTCCCCCGCGCGCCCCTCGCGAAGATTCTCGGCGTCGGGATCGCCAAAAACAGCGGCGTGCGCCGTGGCATGGTGCGCGACATCGACGAAACGACGCGCTCCGTCGCCGCCGCGCTGAAGGACGCCGAGCGGATGGCGGGCGCCCGGGTGACGGACGTGACGTGCGGCATCGCGGGCGAGCATGTGTCGGCGCGCGGCTCGACCGGCGTCGTCGCGGTGAGCGGCGAAGAGATCAGCCCGCAGGACGTGGCGCGCGTGAACGAAGTCGCGCGCGCCGTGTCGCTGGGACGCGATCACGAGCTGCTGCACGACATTCCCCAGGAGTACGTCGTCGATCAGCAGCACGGCATCTCCGACCCCGTGGGCATGACGGGCACGCGGCTGGAAGTCGAGATGTACCTCGTCACCGTACAGGCCACGGCGGCGCAGAATCTCCGCAAAAGCGTGCAGCGCGCCGGCTATCGCGTCGCCGATCTGGTGCTCGAGCCGCTCGCCGCGTCGTACGCCGTCCTTACCGACGATGAGAAAGAGCTGGGCGTCGCGCTCGTGGAAGTGGGCGGCAGCTCGACCGGTGTCGCGATCTTTCATGAAGGCAAGATCCGCCATCTCGCGTCGCTCAAGTACGCGGGCTCGCACGTCACCAGCGATCTGGTGCAGGGTCTCGGCGTCACGCAGTCGGACGCGGAGCGACTGAAAGAGCGGCACGGCTCGGCGTACACACCGCTCGTCGACGCGGGCGAGACCGTGAGCCTGCCGTCGACGCCAGGGCAGGGCGCCCGCACCGCGTCGCGCGAGCTGGTCGCGCACATCATCCACCAGCGCGTGGACGAGATCTTCCAGCTCGTGGGCCGCGAGTTCGAGCGCGCCGGGTACGGTGCGGGCCGGTTGCCGGCCGGCGTGGTGCTGTCCGGCGGCACCGCGCATCTGCCGGGCATGGTCGAGCTGGCGCGCGAAGTGTTTGCCGCGCCGGTGCGCGCCGGTCATCCCGAGCTCGGGATTTCGGGACTCGTGGACAGCGTGCAGGCGCCACGCTACGCGGTGCCGGTCGGCTTGGTGCTGTATGCGGCGCGCAAGAGCGCGGGCGGCGGTTCCGCGCCGGGCGTGCTGTTCGGCGGCGCACCGGAAAAACTGTTTGGTCCTCTCAAGAGATGGTTGCAAGACTTCTTCTGAGCCCTAGGGGAGACCCATGATCTTCGAACTCGAAGAAACCGTTACGCAGAACGCGCGGATGAAAGTCGTCGGCGTCGGGGGGGGCGGCGGCAACGCCCTCAACCGGATGATCGACGAGCACGTGAGCGGAGTCGAGTTCATCTCGGTGAACACCGATGCTCAGGCGCTCCTCAACAACAAAGCCGATGTCAAAGTGCAGATCGGCAAGAAGCTGACGCGCGGGCTCGGCGCCGGCGCGCGGCCCGAGATCGGCCGGCAGGCGATCGAGGAAAACCGCGACGAAGTGCTGCATTCACTCCAGGGCGCGGACCTCGTGTTCGTGACCTGCGGCATGGGCGGCGGGACCGGCACCGGCGCGGCGCCGATCATCTCGCAGGTCGCCCGCGATCTGGGCGCCCTGACGATCGGGATCTGCACCAAGCCGTTCCTGTTCGAAGGCCGCAAGCGCATGCGTCAGGCGGAGATGGGGATTGCCGAGATGCGCAAGCACGTGGACACGATGATCGTCGTGCCCAACGAGCGGCTGCTCGCGGTCGTGGGGAAGGGGATTCCGTTTCAGGACGCGCTCAAGAAGGCGGATGAGGTCCTGCTGCACGCGACGCAGGGCATTTCGGCGCTCATCTGTGTGACCGGTCTCGTCAATGTAGATTTCGCGGACGTGCGCACCGTGATGCAGAATGGCGGCGCCGCATTGATGGGAACGGGCCAGGGGCGCGGCGAGAACCGCGCGATGGAAGCGGCGCAGCAGGCGATTTCGAGCCCGTTGCTCGACAACATCTCGATCGCCGGCGCGACCGGCGTGCTCATCAACATCACGGGCGGCGAAGACCTGACGCTCGGTGAAGTGACGCAGATCAGCGAGGCGATTCACGACGCCGCCGGCGACGAGGCCGAGATCATCTTCGGCGCGGTGAACGACCCCGCGATGCACGGGGAAGTGCGGATCACGGTCATTGCGACGGGATTTGACAAGACCGGGGCGATGGCGGATGCGTTGGCGGGCGTGCAGCGGCCCGCCGCCGGTGTGCTGCCGTTCCGCGATCGCGCGGCTCGGCCGACGCCGATGCCGCCGCCCGGATTCGCGAAGCCGTCCGACGTCCCCCCCAAACGGGGACCGGCCCAGGCGCCGCTGAATCCTGAGCTGAACGAAATGGAAATACCGACCTTCATTCGGAGACAGATGGACTGATGTCGTGGCGGGGGCGAGCGAGTCATTACGTTGCGGCCGGTGCACTCGCCGCGGGTCTGCTGGTCTGGGCGGCTCACGAAGCCTGGCCCTCGCGCGACATTCCCGTCGCGCTGCCCATCGTGGTCACCAGCGCCTACGATGAGTGGTCGGACACGCTCGGCCGGCGCGAGATCCTGTCCGACGTGCTGGCGCGAGCCGGGATCACCGGCCGCGAGTACGTCTCCTTCTTGAAGGCCACGCACGCGCTCAATCCCCGGCGGATGCAACCGGGGCTCATCTTCGAGGTGCGGCGCTTGAAGGGCGCCGCGGTCGCCCATCGCCTCGGCGTGCGGCTCGACCCCGAGCGAAACCTGGTGATGACGCGACTCGGCGGCGATTCGGGCTGGAGCGAGACGGTCGAAACCATTCCCTGGACGACGGAGCGGCTTCGCACCACCGCCGTCATTCAATCGAATCTCTACGATGCGCTCGACGCGGCGATCCCCGATTCATTTCTGCCGGTGCGCCAGCGGGTGGCGCTCGCCTGGGCCATTGCCGACGTGTACGACTGGGAGGTCGACTTCACCCGCGATCTGCGTCCCGGCGATCGCGTGGAAGTCCTGATCGAGCGGCTGCAGTCGCCGCAAGGGGAGAAGCGGCTCAGCCGGATTCTGGCCGCGCGCGTCGATGTGGCGGGGATCCCCAGCTTCGCGTTTGCGTTCGATAATCCGACCGGCGCAACCGGTTTCTATGACGATCGTGGCCGCTCGTTGCGTCGCGCCTTTCTGCGGGCGCCGCTGCGCTTCAGCCACATCTCGAGCCGCTTCGGTGGACGCTTCCATCCGATCCTCAAGCGCTGGAGAACCCACGAGGGCACCGATTACGCGGCGGGCTACGGCACGCCGGTGCGCGCCACCGCGGACGGCATCGTGACCGAGGCAGGCCGCAACGGTGGCTACGGCAATCTCATCGAGATCCGGCACGCCAACGGCATCCGCACGCGCTACGGCCACCTCTCGAAATTCGCGAAGGGCTTGCATGTCGGGCAGCGGGTCAGCCAGGAGCAGACGATCGGGTACGTCGGGTCGACCGGACTCTCCACCGGTCCGCACCTGCACTACGAGTTCCTGGTGAACGGCCGGCCGACGAATCCCCAGCGCAAGGATGCGGGGGCCGGCGAGCCTGTGGCGGCGAAGTTGAAGTCGGCGTTCGATACCGTGCGCGCACAGCTCTTCGCGGAGCTCGAGCCCACCGGTCTCCCCGCCGCGGCTCCGGCGTTCGGCGCCGCCGCGGCGGCTCGCGAAGACTAGCCTCCAACTTCCGAACACATCTCGTGGAGCTCTATCCCGCCGTTGACATAGAAGGCGGGCGCGTGGCGCGCGCTCACGGCGCCATGGCCGAGCCGCTGGCGGCGCTCGACGCGTTCGCCAGCGCCGGGACGCGCTGGATCCACCTCGTCGACATGGACCGCGCCTATGGGCGGCCGGACAATCACGAACTCGTCGGCGCGGTGCTGCAAGCCGCGGCCGTCAAGGTTCAGGTCGGGGGCGGGTTGTTTCGGGAGGCCGACATCGAGCAGATGTTCACGCTCGGCGCGACGCGCGTCGTCATCGGGCCGCGCGGGGCGGTAGACGGCGGGCTCGTGGAACGGCTCGTCGTCCGCCACGGCGCAACCCGGCTCGCCGTCGGGATCGATGCGAAGCACGGCCGGGTCGCACCGCGCGGCACAGGCGACATTCTCGATCTCACGGCGCACGAGCTCGCGCAGCGAGTGTCGCGGCTGGGGATCCGCACGATCATCTACAACGAGGTCACGCGCGACGGCCAGCTGACAGGTCCCGACATCGACGGGGCCAAACACCTCGCCGCACTCGGCCTGGACGTGATCGTCTCGGGCGGCGTGGGCTCGCTCGACGATTTGCGCGCGGCGCGCGCCGCGCGGCTGGCTGGCGCGTGCGTCGGGCGCGCGCTGTACGACGGCAAATTCACGATCGCGGAGGCGCTTGCGTGCCTCTCATGATCCTGCGCGGCATCGCCGTGCTGTCGCTGATCCTCCTGCTCTGGAATCCTGCCAGCTCGCGTCTGCTGCCTGCCGGTGACCAGCCCATCGTGCTGCTCGATGCGTCGCTCAGCATGACCGGTGCGCCGTGGCGCGCCGCGCTCGACACCGCGCGCGCGTACGCGCGGCGGCGCGCGGTCGTGTGGCGATTCGGGACTGGCGTGACCGCGTTCGACACCGCAGCGCCGGCGGCCGGCGCCAGCCACCTCGCTCCGGCGCTCGAAGCGGCCGCCGGGAGGGCAGGTGAGGTCGTCGTCGTGACCGACGGCGACGTGGACGACGTGGCGGCAATTCCCGCCGATCTGCTCCGGCGCCCCCGCGTCATCGTCCAGCCTCGCGCGCCGTTCTTCGATGCGTACGTCGCCGGGATTGAAGGGCCGAGGCATGTGACGCGGGGCGACACCATCCGGCTCAGGGTGAGTTACGGCGTAGCGGGAACGAGGGACGGGGGACGGGGGACGGGTAAGGCGACGCTCGTGGTGTCGGTGGAAGGTCGCCGCATTGCATCGCAGTCGGTTACGCTTCCCGATAGCGGCGTCCTGACGACGGAGATCACCCTTCCCTCGTCCCACGTCCCCCGTCCCGGTTGGTCAGTGCTCGAGGTCAGTCTCGATGGTGTGAAGGACAGTGAACCCCGAGACGACAGCCGTCAGTTCGTCGTCGACGTCAGCCTCGAGCCCGCGGCCGTTATCTTCGCCTCGCCGCCGGATTGGGAGGCGCGGTTCCTCGCCCGTACGCTCAGCGACGTCGCCCGCGTGCCGGTGAAGGTGTTCGTCGAGACGGAGCCGGGACGCTGGCGCGACGGCGCGACACTCGCGCCCGCCGCGACCAACGTGCTCACGAGCGCGGCGGCGAACGCGCGGCTCGTGATCGCGATGGGCGACCCGGAGCGTGCGCGCGCGTTCACCCGTGGATCGAGAAACGCGCTGCTCGTGTGGCCCACGAATGGCCAGCCGGGTGACTGGTACGTCGAGCGCCCGCTCTCCTCTCCGCTCACCGCCGCGCTCGCCGGCGTGATTTGGGACTCCCTGCCGCCCGCGACGGCGGTCTTCGTGCAGCCGCACGATTCGAATCCTGCGGCGACGGTCGCGCTGGTCGCCCGGCTGGCGCGGCGCGGCGTCCCGCGCCCGATCGTCACGCTCGAGGAACGCAACGGCGGGCAACGGGTCGCCACCGTCAAGGCGGCCGGGCTGTGGCGCTGGGCGTTTCGCGGCGGCGCCGCGCAGGAGGGCTATCGCAGCGTTGTGGCAGCACTGGTGGACTGGCTCTTGAGGGAGCGCGGAGCGGGGAGCAGGGAGCGGGCAGTTCCGCTCGCTCTGGAGGCAGCGAACGGGCTGCCGATCGTCTGGCGGTGGACATCGTCGGATACTGCGCGCGCGCTCGCCGTCAGATTGCGAACGGGCGATACGACGCGCACGGACACATTGCGGTTCGACGCGGCCGGCCGCGCCGAGCTGTTGCTGCCGCCCGGCGCGTACCGATACGCGTTGAGCGGCGGTCCGGAGCAGGGTGTCGTTGCGGTCGAGACATACTCCGATGAGTGGCTGCCGCGCGCGCCGGCACTCAGCGCGCAGCCGGGGGAGGCGACGTCCCGCTTCGCCTCGATCGGGCTGCGCGACCGCTGGTGGCTCTTCATCATCGCGATCGCGGCACTGGCGACGGAATGGGCGCTGCGCCGGCGCCAGGGATTGCCGTGACGGGTCTCTGGAAAAAGGTCGGCCGCCTCTTCACGGGCGGTGCGGTGGACACCGTCAAGCTCGAAGCAGTGCAGCGCATGCTGGTCGAGGCGGACTTCGGCGTTGCCGCGACGAACGAGACGGTCGAGAAGCTGAGTCGCGCCGACACGGTCGATCAAGCGAGTCTCGAGCGGATCATCGTCGAGGAGCTGGGTCCGGCGGCGACACCCCTGGCGCGTGCAGCGGAGCCGCCGACAGTCATCGTGATCTTCGGCGTGAACGGCACCGGGAAAACGACGTCCGTTGCGAAGCTTGCGAAGCTGCTGCAACGCGAAGGACGCAGCGTGCTGCTGGCGGCGGCCGACACATTCCGCGCCGGCGCGACCGAACAGCTCAAGGTCTGGGCCGATCGTTTGAACGCGCCGTTCGTGGGCGCATCCCACAGGGGCGACCCCGCCGCCGTCGCGTTCGACGCGGTCGAAGCCGCCACCACCCGCGGCGTGGACACGGTGCTCGTGGACACCGCGGGGCGGCTTCATACCGACGAGCGGCTGCGCGAAGAGCTCAAGAAGGTCGTGCGCGTCGTGGGAAAGCGCCAAGCGGGGGCACCGCATGAATCGCTGCTCGTGCTCGACGCCACCGTCGGGCAGAACGCGGTTCGCCAGGCGGAGGCGTTCGCCGCCGCGGTCCCGCTCACCGGTCTGGTGATTGCCAAACTGGATGGTACCGCCAAGGGTGGGAGCGTCGTGGCACTGCGGCGCGCGGTCCAGGTACCGATCCGGTTTCTCGGAACCGGAGAAACCCTCGACGACCTCGAGCTGTTCGATCCCGTGGTGTTCGCCCACCGCCTGGTTTCCGGGTGAAGCTCCAGCTCAACTCGCCAGTCAAGTTCCTCAAAGGCGTCGGCCCGAAGCGCGCTGAGGCCCTCCAGAGACTCGGTATCCGCACCGTCGGTGATCTCCTGTATCACGTGCCGCATCGCTATCTCGACGCCACCACCGTCACGCCGTTGGCGCGTGCGGCGATTGGACAAGACGTCACGTGCGTGGGCCGTGTCGTCAGCACGGGAGTGTTGCCCACCCGACGGGGACTGCGGGTGTTCCGCGCGGTGCTCAAGGATGACAGCGGCTTGCTCGAGTGCGCATGGCCCGGCCGCCCCTTCCTCGAGCGGCAGATCAAGAAGGGGCAGCTGTTGCTGGTCACGGGACCCGTGCGCTACTACCACGGCAAGCAGATCGTGCCGCGCGAGTTCATCGTCCTCGCCGAACCAGACGACGAGAACGAGAGCAATCCGGGGCTGGTGCTGCCCGTGTACCCGGCGACCGAGGGCCTCACCCATCGGCAGATTCGCGCCCTCGTGCAGCAGCATCTGAACGAGCTGCTGCCGCTCGTCACCGATCCGCATCCCGCCGCGTTCCGCGCCACCCACAACCTGATCGAGCTGCGTCCCGCGCTCGAGCTGATGCATCGCCCCAAGCGCGTCGAGGAGGCCGAGCTGGGGCGCCGGCGCCTCGCGTTCGACGAGCTGTTCGACCAGCAGCTGGTGCAGGCGCGCGCCCGACACCTCGCGAAGCGTTCCCGTGCCGGCATTCGCTTCGAGCTCAAGCGCGAGCTCACGACAAAGCTCAGAGAAAATCTTCCATTCGAGCTCACCGGAGATCAACGCCAGGCGATCCGTGAGATCAGCGGCGATATGACGGCCCCGCTGCGGATGCACCGGCTCCTGATGGGCGACGTGGGTACGGGAAAGACGGTCGTCGCGCTGTTCGCCATGCTGCTCGCCGCCGAGAACGACTATCAGGCCGCGATCATGGCGCCGACGGAGCTCCTCGCCGAGCAGCACGGCGCGACCTTGACGCGGCTGCTCGAGCCGCTCGCGATCCGTCCTGAGCTCCTGCTGGGCCGCATGACGGCAGCGGAGAAATCGGCCGTGCGGGAGCGCATCGCCAGCGGTGGGCCGCGCCTCGTCGTCGGAACGCACGCGCTGATCCAGGAGTCGGTCACGTTCCGCAGGCTGGGTCTTGCCGTCATCGACGAGCAGCACCGCTTCGGGGTCGAGCAGCGCGCCGCGCTCGTCGAGAAGGGTGACGCTCCCGACGTCTTGCTGCTGACCGCCACCCCGATTCCCCGATCCCTCGCCCTCACGCTGTATGGCGATCTCGACGTGACGCAGCTGCGCGAGCGGCCACCCGGCCGCGGTGCGGTCAAGACCGCTCTCCGCACCGACGCAGCGCGGTCGAAGATCTACACGTTCATCCGCAGCGAGTGCGCCGCGGGGCGGCAGGCCTACGTCATTTATCCCGTCATCGACGAATCAGAGCGCGCCGACCTGAAGGCCGCCACCACGATGGCCGAGAAGTTGGCGAAGACGTTCTCCGAGTTTCGCGTGGGCCTCGTGCACGGCCGGCTGAAGGCCGATGAGCGCGATGCCACGATGCGCGCCTTTCGCGACAACACAGTCAACATTCTCGTCGCGACCAGCGTCATCGAAGTCGGGATCGACGTCGCGAATGCCACGGTGATGCTGATCGAGCATGCCGAGCGATTCGGATTGGCACAGCTGCACCAACTCCGCGGCCGAGTGGGGCGTGGACCGGCGGCCAGCCACTGCATTCTGCTGTCGGATTCCGCGGAGGCCGCGGCGCGGCTGCAGGCGTTCTGCGAAACGACGGACGGCTTCAAGATCGCCGAGCTGGACCTCCACGAGCGTGGCATGGGCGAGCTCGCCGGCGCTCGGCAGTCCGGCGGCGTGCCGTTACGCTATGCGAATCTCGAGACCGACTTGCCGCTGCTCGATGCCGCGCGCACCGCGGCCGCGGCGATGATCGCTACGGATCCGGCGCTCGAGCGGCGCGAGCACGCGGCGTACCGCGAGCGGATTGTGACGCGATATGAGCGAGGCTTCGAGCTGTTCCGGGTAGGGTGACCCGGGGCCGTGCCCCGGGTCAAAATGGAAGGCGAACGCCCACCTGCAGTCGGTTCGCGGGGAACGGAATATTCTCCGGCCCTTGCCCCGGATGCAGGTCGATGATGAACAGCGCCGTCGTGGCGAGCAGTCCCGCCTGGGCACCCAGCAGCCACCGATTGGCCCGCCGGTCGAACGCGCGCGAGCGTTGATACAGCGCCTCGGCGTCGCTCCGCACGTACCGGCCGTCCGATCCCAGCGCACACGCGTCCTGCGCCGCGCGGCAGATATCGAGCAGCGCATTCCACTCACGGCGGGACCGGCCGTGCTCCCGCTCAGCGAAGAAGATCAGAGCCGCGACGCTTGCTGCAGTGAACCATTTGCCGTTGTGGACGAGGGCCTGCTGGAACGAGGCTCGTTGGCCGTCTGCCATCAGCCGTCTGCTGTCAGCACAGACGGCCGACGGCTGACGGCAGATGGCCTGGCTCCGGAGCGCCGGGACCGCACCGCAAGCCAACACGCCAAGGACGGTAATCGAGCGACGCGTCATCATCGATACGTATGAATATTGCCCCTGCCCGCGATCACCACCACTTGCCGGTCGCGTACGAGCGGCGGCTCTTCGATGGGGCCGGCGACTTGCGCCCGCCAGCGAATCGCCCCGCTCCTGGGATCGACGAGCAGCACTTCGCCGCTGACGCTGCCGACGAGCACGCCGGAGGCTAGAGGGGTCGGACCGGCCGTGGCGACGATGTCGAGCGTGTGACTCGTCGCGTTATCGGGGGCGTCCACCGGAATCATCCAGAGCCGGCCATCGCGCGCGAGTACGAACAGCGTATCGGCGACGAGCGCCGGCGCGCCGTACACGGCATCACCCGCGCCGCGGTCCCAGGCCACGCTCCATGATGCGAGATCGACGGCGACGATCCGGCCGTTCGTGGTGGCGAGAAAGACACGACGGCCATCGGTGGCGGGAGTCGCGAGCACCGCGCCGGGAAGCGACCGCTGCGCGCGCACTGCGCCTGTCTGGCGATCGAGTAAGAACAGGGTGTCGCTCGTCGTGGCGACGACGAGCCCGCTTGGCGTGACGACCGGACCCGCCCGCACCGCGCCGCTCAGCGGGCGGCGCCACTCCACCTTGCCGCGCTCCGGCTCGAGGCGCAGCACGAGGCCATCCTCCGTGCCGGCATAGATCCCTTCACCATCGAATGCGAGCGGCGCCGTGACGCTGCCCGCCGGCGTGCGCCAGAGCTGCCGGCCGTCCCGCAAGCGGATCGCGTAGACGCGGCCCTGCGGCTGTGACTCCGTGGCGACGTACAGGCGGTCTTCGTCGAGGAGCGGGCCGGCACGGACGCTGCCGTCGAGGTGCGACCGCCAGAGCACGTCCCCGCTCGAGCGATCGACGAGCACGAGGTTGCGGTCGGCGGTCCCGACGGCGACCACCGACTCGCCCAACGCGGGACTGCCACGCACACCGCGTCCCATGCCCACATGCCAGAGCGGACGCGGATCGGGGTTCAACGTCTCGTGCGCACCCGCGTCGTGGCGCTGGTTGCCGAGGTAGGCCGGCCAGCCCGATTCCTGCCGCGCGGGGCCTGTTTTCATGGCCGGTGCGCAGGCCGCGACGATCGCGTTGACACTGAAAAGACCCGCCACTAGTATGCCGCGCCTATGCCCGAACGTCATTGGATCGAAGAACTTCCGCAGCACGCCGGCGAGACCGTGGTGGTGCGCGGCTGGGTGGCGACGACTCGCTCGAGCGGGAAGATCGCGTTCGTCGTGGTGCGGGACGGGACGGGCTACCTGCAAGCGGTGATCTCCAAGAAAGATGTGGCGCCGGAAGTCTGGGACGCGTTCGGGAAACTTACTCAGGAGACTTCGCTCGAGGTGACCGGGAGCGTGCGAGTGGATGCGCGCGCGCCGGGCGGCGTCGAGCTGCAGACCTCGGGCCTCGAGATCATCGGGCCGAGCCCCGACTTTCCGATCACGCCGAAGGAGCATGGGATCGCCTACCTGTTCGAGCACCGGCATCTGTGGCTGCGCTCCAAGCAACAGGTCGCGATCGCGCGCGTGCGCCACGAAGTCATCCAGGCGATTCGCGATTTTTTTCATCAACGCCACTTCACGCTCGTGGACACGCCCATTCTCACCGGCTCGATCGGCGAGCATGCGGGCACGCTGTTCTCCGTGGACTACTTCGATCTCGGGAAGGCGTATCTCGCGCAGACCGGCCAGCTGTACGTCGAGGCCGCCGCGGCGGCGCTTGGCAAGGTCTACTGCTTCGGTCCGACGTTCCGCGCCGAAAAGTCGAAGACGCGCCGGCACCTGACGGAGTTCTGGATGGTGGAACCCGAAGTCGCCTGGAACGACTCGGATGCCAACATGCGGCTGCAGGAGGATTTCGTTTCGTACATCGTGGGCCGCTGCCTGGAGCAACGGAAACAGGATCTCGCCGAGCTGGGCCGCGATCTCACGCCGCTCGAGCGCGTGCAGCCGCCGTTCCACCGGATCTCGTATACCGATGCCGCGCACCGTGCTCAATAACGACTGTCTCGCGCCCGAGGGCTACGGCGAGATCATCGGCGGCAGCCAGCGCGAGGACGATTACGACAAGCTCCTCGCCCGCATTCGTGCCGAGAAGCTGCCGGAAGAGGCGTATTCGTGGTATCTCGATCTCCGGAAGTACGGCACGTTCGTGCATGCGGGATTCGGACTCGGCGTCGAGCGGACGGTGGCATGGATCTGCGGCATCCCGCACATCCGGGAGGCGATCGCATTTCCGCGGACCTTGTACCGGTTGTGGCCTTGACAGTTTAGGGACTCGTTTTTAGAGTTCTCCTCGCTTCAAGGGAGTCGCGTCCCGCAATGGCCTCGAATTGTGGCCACGGTGACGCGATTTTTGTTTTGAGGAGGCCAACAATGTTGGTTGCAGCGCACTCCAAGTCGATCAGCCCGACGGACGTCGGTACGGGGAGGCTCGCGTTTCGAGCCTGCCTAGGTAGAGGTGTATTCGGCACGGGAGCACAGCGCTAAAGCACGCGATTCCTCGAGTTTTCGCGCTCGCCCCACCCCGTGCCGCTCACGTGGTGGGGCGAATTGTTTTTGGCCCGGTCCGGGCGGGAAATCCGCGAAGGACCGCGACTCCCATAGCGGACGGAACGCTCGGCCGGGCCGTCTGACTGGGAAATCGACTGGTAGGCGAGGCGCCGGGGTGAGCCCGCGGGCTGGCTGTCCCTCTCATCCCGGCTGGGTATGATACGAATCCATGACCGACATCGAAATCTTCGGTTCACACGAGTCCAACACGCTCGAGCAGCTCCGCGACGTCGCGAGCCGCGCCGAGCGCGCTGCGCTCATGGCTGACGGCCACCTGGGCTATGTCATGCCGATCGGCGGCGTGGCGGCGTATCGCGACAAGGTCTCCGTCGTCGGTGTGGGATTCGACATCGCCTGCGGCAACGCCGCCATCCGCACTGACTTGAAGCTGCCGCAGATCCAGGGTCGGGTGCGCGAGCTGGCGGATGAGATTCAGGCGTCGCTGTCGTTCGGCGTGGGGCTGAAGAACCGCGCCGCAGACGCGCCGACCGACGATCCTCTGTTCGCCGATCCGACGTGGGATGCCGTGCCGGACAAGCACGAGCGCGAACGCCTGCGCGCCAAGGCGCGCGAGCAGCTGGGCACGGTCGGCAGCGGCAACCACTACGTGGACGTGTTCGCTGACGAAGAGAACAGCATCTGGGTCGGCGTGCACTTCGGCTCGCGCGGGTTCGGCTTCGGCGTCGCGCACGGCTTCCTGGCGCTGTCGCAGAACAAGCAGTGGGGCGAGCGCGCGCCGGAGCGCGAGGCGCTGCTCGACGTTCATTCGGCCGTCGGCGACGCGTACTGGCAGCTGATGAATCTGGCCGGACGCTACGCCTACGCCGGCCGCGAGTGGGTGGCGCGCAAGGTCGTCTCGATCCTTGGCGGTCGCGAGGAGGAGCTGGTGCATAACCATCACAACTTCGCGTGGATCGAGGAGCACGGCGGCGAGAAGTTGTATGTCGTGCGCAAGGGCGCGACGCCGGCATTTCCGGGTCAGAAGGGATTCGTCGGCGGCTCGATGGGCGACAACGCCGTGATTCTGCAGGGCGCCACGCCGGCCGACACGGCGACGCAGGAGCTGCAGGCGCGCGCATTGTACTCGACCGTGCATGGCGCTGGGCGCGTCATGAGCCGCACCGCGGCCGCGGGCAAGCGGACGCGCAAGGGCAAGGTGCTGAAGCCGGGCGCGATCTCGCGCGAGATGATGAACGCGTGGATCAAGGAGCAGGGCGTAGTGCTGCGCGGCGGCGGCACGGACGAGAGCCCGCACGTCTATCGCCGTTTGCCGGACGTGCTCAAGGCGCAGGGCGCGACCGTCGAAGTGTTGCATACGCTGCGTCCGCTGATCGTCGTGATGGCTGGGGCGGACGAGTTCGATCCGTACAAGGACTGAGTCGCAAGTGAGGAGGCTGTACGAGGACAGATTCCAGGTGGCGGCCGAGCCGTTTCGACCGGAGCTTCGGAGTGGATCACGCCCACTGGCACCATTCGAGCCGTACAGCCGTATAAACTCCGTGTGTGAGAAACCCTTCTCCAAGCGTCTTCATCCGTTAGGCTGGGTATGACTTATGGGAAAAGACAAAAGACCGCGTAAACCCAAACCTCCCACGCCGGAGCAGAGCCCGAGTGACGAGGAGTTGGAGCACCCAACGCAGGCCAAAGGGGATCTGCAGCCTCCAGCGCGCCGGCCACCGACGGCTGTCGGGGCGGATACTCCTCCACCTCCACCACCACGCGAGCCGGTCCGGCTACCACAGCGTCGCAGTCTGCCACCGCAACGTCCTGTCTTGTACCAGCTGCTCCAGACGATCCGCGCCGCCGTCGGTACGATGCTGGATATCGCAGACGCGGCCGCCGACGCGATCACGAGACGGATCGAGGAGCGGGCGTAGTCATTCCGCTGGTGACGTTGAAGTTTCGTGACGCCACGCTCGCAGCGCCACGCGCGGGTCCGCGTCGGGCGAGACGGCAAGCGCATTGTGACGGTGCTGCGGCTCCCCACCAAGAAACCATGGGCGATCGATGTCTCCTTCTTCACGGTCGGTGAAGCGGCCGCTGTATTTGACCGGGATGGCCGTGTCGGTCACGCATCAACGGCAAGGGTTGGGACGCCTCGCGCTCGACGATGCCTGTGCCGTCGCAGAAAAGTGGCCGGCCGACGCCATTCGCCTCGATGCCTACGACGCCGAGGCGGGCGCGGGGGGTTTCTACGACCGCTGCGGGTTCACGGAGCGTGGCCGAGTGGTGTACAAGGGCACGCCCCTGGTGTACTACGAGCGACTGCTGCGGTAACCCGTTCTAACCCCTCATTGCAGGAGCTGGTATGCGTGCGTGCATCACTGTGCTGTTGTTGGTATCGCTGACCGCCCGCGCCCCGCAAGCGCAGAGCGCCCAGGCGCAAACCGCCGAGACTCCGGAGCAGGTTACCGATCGATTCATCGCGGCCATGCGCACCGGTGACTGGAACGGAATGGCGTCGCTCATGCATCAGAACGCGCTCAAGGAGATGCGCCAGCTCCTGGCCGGAGTGTTTGAAGCGCCCAATGCCGGCCCGATTCGCCAGCAGCTGCTCGGCGTCACCACGGTAGAACAGAGCAAGGCCCTGTCGGATACTGCCGTCTTCGCGTCGCTGATGCGGATGACGATGCAGGACGCCGATGTCGCAGAGCTCTTGAAGTCTGCCAAGGTGCAGGTCCTTGGCCACGTGAACGAGGGCACCGATACCGTGCACGTCGTGTACCGCATGGCGATGACGGTCAACGGGATTCCGATTACGAAGATGGATGTCATGTCGCTCGCGCGTTCGCCGGTGGGATGGCGCGGTCTGCTGAAGGGCGATGTTTCGGCACTCGCCGCGGGGATGCGCGCGGCGCTGCAAAGCCAATGAGCCCGCCTCCAGAGGGAGCGGGCATGGCCGACAAAGATCGTCTCATGATCGGCATCTGGATGCTGGCGGCGTCGTCCAAGCGCTCTGCAACGGAGGTCCGTAGTCCGATCGTGGGGCGTGGCTCGTGGGTCGTGGGACAGTCGCCGGTCATCGCCGTGACTTGACCTCGTCCCACAACTTGTCCAGCTGCTCCAGCGACGCGCGTCCCATTTCGAGGCCGCGCTCCTCAGCGAGCTTTTCCACTTTCTCGAATCGCTGCTGGAATTTGAGATTCGCCCGCTCGAGCGCCTGACCCGCCTCGATGCCGTGCTTGCGCGCGAGATTCACCGCGGCGAACAGCAAGTCGCCGACCTCTTCTTCGATCTGCTCCCTGCGGCCCCCTGCCTGCTCCTTCTCCAACTCCGCTGTTTCCTCTTTCACCTTGGCGAGCGGCCCCTTCACATCGGGCCAATCGAATCCGATCCCTGCCGCGCGTTCTTGCAGCCGGTACGCCATGAGCAGGGGAGGCAGCGTCGGCGGGAGCCCCGCCAATGTGCTGCGCTTGCCACCGGCGCGCGGCTCGCGTCGCTTCACCAGCTCCCAGCCGGCGTGGTCGTCGCGGCTTCCGCGGCCTTCGCCGAACAAGTTCGGATGCCGCCGCCACATCTTCTCCTCGAGCGTGTGCGTCACCACTTCCGCATTGAATTGCGAACGCTCCTCTGCAATGACGATCTGAAACGCGAGATGCAGGAGCAGGTCGCCGAGCTCGTCGCGCATCGCCTCGGGATCATCGGTCTGAATCGCGTGATCGAGCTCGAGCGCTTCTTCGACGAGGTAGGGACGGAGTGTCTGTGGAGTCTGTACTCGGTCCCAGGGACAGCGCTGTCGCAACTCGCGCACGAGTCCCAGAGCACGTCCAAGCGCTGAATCGCCTTGCATTTAGCCTCCGGGCCGGGTATCATACCCGCGCCAGTGAGCGTGTCAACGAAGGGCGAGGCCTGGGTGGAAGTGGACGTGGAAGCCCTCGTCGACAACGCCCGAACGGTAGCAAAGATAGCAGGCACTCGGCTCCTCCCTGTCGTCAAGGCCAATGCGTACGGGGTCGGAGCCGTCCTAGTATCTAAGGCCCTCGAGCAGCTCGATCCTTGGGGCTACGGCGTCGCCACAATCGACGAAGCGGTCGAGTTGCGCGCGGCCGGCATCACCCGGCCGATCCTCGTTTTCATGCCGGCCCGTGCCCAGCTGTTCGACGAGTACGACCGCCATCAGTTGACTCCGGCGCTCGGCGACGCCGGTAGCATCCTCGAATGGACCACGCGCGGCGAGCGCCCCTTCCATATCGAGATCGATACCGGGATGGGACGCGCCGGTGTCCGCTGGGATGAGGTCGAGGAGTTGGGCGAGGCCGTCGATACTCTGTCGCTCGAGGGGTGCTACACGCATTTCCACTCGGCCGAGCGACGGGATGGCAGCGCGGAGCTGCAGCTCGAACGGTTTCTCGGCGCGGTCAAACGGCTGCCGCGGCAGCCCCAGTTGCTGCACGTCGCGAACAGCGCCGCCGCGCTGCGGGGCCAGCAGTTCGCGTTCGACCTGGTGCGGCCCGGGATCTTCCTGTACGGCGGCTCGCCTGCGGAGGACCTGCCGCAGCCGCGTCCGGTTGTGAGCGTGAGAGCAAGAGTGCTGAGCGTGCGGCGGATGCGCAGCGGAGACACCGCGAGCTACGACGCGAGCTGGACCGCGCCGCGCGATACGGTAATCGCGACGCTGCGGTGCGGTTACGCCGACGGGCTGCGGCGCATGCTCGCGAGCGGGGGAGCCAAGGTGCTGCTGCGCGGCCAACGCTGCCCGATCGTGGGGCTGGTGCAGATGGATATGGCGCTCGTCGAGACCGGCACGCTCGAGGTTCAGGTCGGCGATGTCGCGACCATCGTGGGCGCCGACGCGAAGCAGCGCATCACCTTGAACGAGATCGCGCAGTGGAGTGGTGAGGTGCCGCACGAATTCCTGACGGGGCTGGGCTCGCGCCTGCGGCGAGTCTCCGTGTGAAATACGGCACGGGCCGCGCCGCGATCATCGTCCTGGATGGACTCGGCACGGGGCCCGCGCCAGATACCGCGGAGTACGGCGATGCGGGGTCCGACACGCTGGGCAACGTCGCCCGCGCCGTCGGTGGGTTGACGCTTCCCAATCTGGAGCGGCTTGGATTAGGAAAATGCCGGGAGGGTTTCGTGATCCCCGGGCTTGCGCCCGGAGTCAGCCCCACAGCAGCGCACGGGATAGCTCAGCCGGCATCGGCGGGGAAGGATAGCACCACAGGACACTGGGAAATCTGCGGCGTGCTGGTGGAGAAGGCGTTTCGAACGTATCCCCGAGGATTTCCTGTTCCACTGCTGGACGAGTTCGCGAAACGCACGGGGCGCGGCTGGCTGGGCAACAAGGCCGCATCCGGCACCGCGATCATCGACGAGCTCGGCGCCGAGCATCAGCGGACGGGCAAGTGGATCGTCTATACGTCCGCCGATTCGGTCTTTCAGGTTGCGGCACATGAGCAGACGGTGCCGCTGGGGAAGCTGTATGAGGCCTGCGCGATCGCGCGCGAGATGCTCGTCGGCGCGGATGCCGTCAGCCGAGTGATCGCGCGGCCGTTCGAAGGGACGGCGGGGGACTACCGCCGGACGCCCCATCGCAAGGATTTTTCGATCGCGCCGACCGGCACGACACTGCTCGATGTGATGGCCGATGCCGGTGTCACGAGAATTGGCATCGGGAAAGTGGACGACCTGTTCGCGGGCCGGAACATCAGCAGCGAACACACGCCCACGAACGCCGATGCCTACCGGCGCATCGAGCGGGCGCTCGAAACGCTCGACACGGGGTTCGTCTTCGTGAACGTGATCGAATTCGACCAAACATGGGGGCACCGCAATGACGTGCCGGGGTTTCACCAGGGTCTCAAAGAGCTGGACGCGTGGATCCCGCGGCTGCTCGCGCGGCTGCAGCCGGATGATCTGGTGATGCTCACCGCCGATCACGGCAACGATCCGACGACGCCGTCAACGGATCATTCGCGCGAAGTCGTGCCGTTGCTCGTGCTGGGGCCGAATGTGCATCCCGTGCCGCTGGGCACGCGCCGCACGTTCGCCGACATGGGGCAGACCGTCGGTGAGTATTTCGGGCTGCCGCCGCTCGCCGCGGGCCGGTCGTTTCTCAAGGACGTTTCGGCGTGAAGGACCTGGTGAAACAGGCGCGCGCAGCGATGCAGCACGCGTGGGCGCCCTACAGCAACTTTCATGTGGGCGCGGCGGTCGAGGCGGCCGACGGCAGCGTCTATGTCGGCTGCAACGTCGAGAGCGCGTCTTACGGGCTGACCATCTGCGCGGAGCGGATGGCGCTCGGCGCGGCGGTGGTAGGCGGCGCGCGCAAGTTGAAGCGTATCGTCGTCACGACCGACGTGGATCCACCGGCCGCGCCGTGTGGCGCGTGCCGGCAGCTGCTCGCGGAGTTCGGACTGGATCTGGAGGTAACGGCGGTGGGACCGGCGACCGAAAAGCGCTGGACGCTGGCCGCGCTGTTGCCCGATGCCTTTACGAAGGAGACGCTGGACCGGTGACGCGGCGACTTGGTTTCCTGGTTCTACTCGTGGCGGCGGTGGGGGGGGGCGCGATCTGGGCCTGTGTGGAGCAGGTCACCGCGCCGGGATCCTGCCCCAACTACTGTCCGACCGACTCGATCGCCATCCGTGACACGATCTTCACCACGATCATCGAGCGTGATTCGTCATTCCGCGGGTACGTGCCGAGCTATGGCGCCGAGGCGATGTCGGTCGCGGATCTGCCCGGTATTGTGGACAGCCGGGCCTTCTTTGTGTTGGCTAAGGCTGCGACGCGCGTGACGGTGAAAGGCGGGGATACCACAACGACGCCGATCATCCCGGACTCCGTGCGGTTCCGATTGTCGATCATGCGCCGCGACACCCTGGCGACGAATCTGCGCATCAGGCTGTATCACGTGCCCATCACCTCAGACTCCACCTCCACGTTTGCGTCGCTCGCCGCAGCGTTCAACGAGCCCGTGGTCGACAGTGTGAACGTCAGCGCACTGCTCGCCAGTCCGGCAATCATCGATACTACCCAAGCGGACTCCCTCGACCGGAGATTCTACGGCGATACGACGTACCGGGATGGCGCGGGACATATCCTGGCGGTCCGCGATAGTGGCCGGATCCTGGATCTCTACTTTCAGCTGGACACCTTGCAAGCGCCGGTGGTGGAAGCGGACAGCGGACAGCTGGGCTTCGGGGTCCGCGTGGCGGCTGATTCTCTCGCGAGCATCGCCCTCGGTACGAATGAGGGGGGGCGCCCTCCATTTCTGCAGCGATTCTTTCACCACACCATTCCCGATACGGTAAGCACGCAGCCCGACAGTATTGTCTCTGGGAATCAAACGCAGACTCCCGTATTCGACGGCTTTGTGTTCAATCCCCCGACGCCGGCGCTCGACAGCAATCTGGCGGTCGGTGGCGCGCCCTCGGCGCGGGCGCTGCTGCGCGTCGCGATGCCTGCGTTCCTGCACGACAGCATCGACGTCGTGCGGGCGACGGTCGTCCTCGTTCCCGTGAGCGCGGTGCAGGGGGTGGCCAACGATTCCTTCAGAATTGTGGTTCACCACGTCTCGACGGATCTGGGCGCGAAGTCCCCGCTCGATCCGAGCGCTGCCGGGGCTACGTTCATTCACATCGGATCGCCCGACACGGTGAACCTCGAGATCACCAACCTCGTGCGGGCCTGGTCGCTGGATACCACGATGACGACCGCGTTCGTCCTCGGGCAGGTGCCGGAGGCGGCATCGTATACGGAGATCCGATTCTATTCGTCCCGGGCGCCGGCATTCCGGCCCGGTCTCCATGTGACGTACGTGAAGCGCTTCAGATTCGGGGAGCCATAATGACGGTCGGACGGTCGGACGGCCGGACGGCCGTTGCCCTTCTGGTTGTGGTCACGCTGGCGGCCGTCGGGCCGTCCGGCCGTCTGGCCGCCCAGGACTCGCAGTTGGGGATCCGCGGGCTCGGGACCCCCGGGAAGTCGGAAAGTGTGCGGGCGCGCACCACCGGTGGCGCGTTCGCGCCGTTCGACGCGTTCTCCCCGCTGAGCGATGCGGCGCTCGCCGACGTGCGGCGCATGAGCGCCAGCGTGACGAGCGGCGTGTCGTGGCGCTCCGTCGATGCCAGCGGCACGCAGTCGTCGCTCCAGGGCACGCGCTTCCCTGCGATGGTCATTGCCGGGCCCGTCACCCGGCGCATCGTGGTCGGTGGCGGCTTTTCGACGTATCTCGACCGGTCGTTCGGCGTCATCATCCAGGACACCGTCAACCTGCGCGGCGTGCTGCAGCCCGTCACTGACGAAATCACGAGCGATGGCGCCATCACCGATCTGCGGCTCGCGGTCGCGGCGCGCATCGGCGGCCGGTTGGCACTCGGGGTCGGCCTGCATCGCATCACGGGCTCCACGCGCGTCACTGCCACCCGCAGCTTCGCCGACACCGCCAACTACCGCACCTCCACCGCCAAGGACGAGGTGGCCTACGGGGCAACGGGTGGATCGGCCAGTCTGTTGTTCGACGTCACGTCAGATCTTCGCGTGGCCGGGTGGGTCCGTTCCGATTCCAGGCTGCGCGCCGACGTCGGCGGCCACACCGTATCAGAAAACGATCTGCCCCGGACGTATGGCGCCGGCGTGCAATGGCGCGCGGGTGCGCAGGCGAGCCTCGCGGGCACCGTAATGTGGCGCAACTGGGGCGCGGTGCAGTCGATCGCCAATGCGCACGACACATTCAGCTGGTCGGTCGGCGCGGAGATTGGGTCGCCCGCGGCGCCGTTCCGGTTCGGCCTGCGCGGCGGGCAGCTGCCGTTCGGCGTGGGCAAGACACCGACCGAAGTCGGATACTCGGGAGGACTGGGCCGGCAGTTCGCGGGCGGCCGCGGCCGCATCGACATGGGCCTCGAGCGACTGCAGCGCCGCGGCACGGGACTCACCGAAGGCGTCTGGACGTTCATGCTGGGGCTGACCGTGCGGCCGTGAACGTCTACTTCCACACATTCGGCTGTAAAGCCAACCAGTACGACACCGAACGCGTGCGCCAGGCGTTCGACGCGAGCGGCGCCACGGTCGTAGACGATCCCGCATTCGCCGATCTCGCCGTCATCAATTCCTGCACCGTCACGAACGAAAGCGAAGTCAAGCTGCGTCGCCTCGTCCGGCACGTCGCGAACAGCGGCCACGCGCAAACCATCGTGATGGGGTGCGCGGCGGCACTCGACAGTGGTGCGATTGCGGCGTTGCCTTCGGTGCGCGCGGTGGTGGCGAATGCGGAACCGGACACCGTGCTGCGCGCAGCGGGATTTGCGGGTTCGGTTGAGGTAGGGGCGCAGCATGCTGCGCCCCTACATGCGGCTGCCCGCTCCCGCGCTCTCCTCAAGATCCAGGACGGTTGCGACGAGCACTGCACCTTCTGCGCGACGACACTCGCGCGCGGCAACAATCGCTCGCGACCCGTGGATGAGCTAATAGAGGAGGCGCGCGCGCTTGCGGAGCAGCACGCGGAGATCGTGCTGACCGGAGTCCACATCGGGACCTACGGGCACGACAGGTCACACGCCGGCACGACGGCACGTCACACGTTGGGTGCGTTGCTTGAAGCCCTCATAACTGCGGTGCCCACGGTCCGCTTCCGGCTTGGCAGCGTTGAAGCCACGGAGGTTGACGACACGCTCGCGCGGCTCCTGATCGACGCGCCTCGGAACCTGGCCGCGCACCTGCACGCCCCGCTGCAGTCGGGCTCCAACCGCGTGCTACGGCGCATGGGACGGCACTGGTACACAGCGGAGTCGTATCGCGCGCGAATCGAATGGCTGGCGGAGCGGATGCCCGTACTTGGTCTAGGTGCCGACGTGATCGCGGGATTTCCAGGCGAGACACTCGAGGATCATGATTCCTCGCTTAGGCTCTTAGAGTCTTTGCCGTTTAGTTACTTACATGTCTTTCCATTTTCAGTGCGTCCCGATGCACCGGCGGCGCGGCTGGCCGGCCAACTCCTGCCTGACGTGGTTCGGGAGCGGGCGCGCGAGCTGCGGGAGGTCGGGGAGGCCAAAGCGACGGCGTACCGCGCGGGGCGCGTGGGGCAGACCGCGGACGGAGTCGTGACGGGCCGCGGGAAGGGCCAGATCGAGGTGATGACGGAGGATTACCTGAGCGTCTATCTTGATACGGACCTGTGGGACGGGCGTCCCCGCTTCGAGGTGACCGTCAACTGACGATGCGCCGCGTGTACATCGAGACCTACGGCTGCCAGATGAACGTCTCGGATTCCGAGTTGATGTTCGGAGTCCTGGGCCGTGAGGGCTACGTGCGCACGGAAGATCCCGCCGAGGCGGATGTGCTGCTGGTAAATACGTGCGCGGTGCGCGACCACGCGGAGCAGCGGGTGCTCGGACGCATGGGCGAGCTGAAACGCTACAAGCGCCCCGGTGACGTGCTGGGCGTGGTCGGGTGTATGGCGCAGCGGCTCGGTCCCAAACTGCTCGAGCGGGTGCCGCAGGTCGATCTCGTCATCGGGCCCGACGGCTATCGCGGCCTCCCCGAGCTGATCGCGCAAGCGAGGGCCGGCGAGCGGGCCGCCGACGTGGCGTTCAAGGGCTGGGAACACTACGAAGATGTCCCCCCCGTCCGCGGCAATATGGTCTCGGCGTTCGTGACGGTGCAACGCGGCTGCGATTATCGGTGCACGTTCTGCATCGTTCCGATGACGCGCGGGCCGGAACGGAGCCGCAAGTTGGCCGATGTCGTGCACGAGGTCGCACGCCTCGCTGCGAACGGGGGGGGCACGACGGAGGTCACACTCCTTGGCCAGACCGTCAACAGCTATCACGACGGCGAACACGATTTCGCCGATCTGCTGCGTACCGTTGGGGCGGTGGAGGGTATCCGGCGCCTGCGCTTCACGTCGCCGTATCCGACCGACTTCACACCGCGCGTGGTTGCCGCGATGGCCGAGACACCGGCCGTGTGCGAGCACGTCCATCTGCCGCTGCAAAGCGGCAGCTCGCGGACGCTCAAGCGCATGCTGCGCCGGTACGACCGCGACCGGTATCTGGCCGTGGTGGCGGCACTCCGCGCCGCGGTGCCCGGCACCTCGCTCTCGACCGACATTATTGTGGGATTCCCTGGCGAGACGGAGGACGAGTTTCAGGAGACGTTGTCGCTGGTGGAGCAGGTCCAGTTCGACGACGCCTACACCTTCAAGTATTCGGTTCGCGACGGCACCCCGGCGGTGCGGATCAAGGATCACGTGGCCGAAGAGATCAAGACCGAACGGATCGGTCGGCTCATCGCGCTGGTGCGGCGTATCGCAAAGCAGAAGAACATCGGCCTCATCGGGACGACCCACGAGATACTGGTCGAGGGTCCGGCGAAGCGCGGTGGGCTGCTGCAAGCGCGCACGCGCACGAACAAGATCGCGCTGCTGGACGGTCCGGCGGAGTGGATCGGGACCTACCGCCGCGTGCGGTTCACCGGAACGACCGGCTCGACATTCACGGCGTGGCCGCTGGAGAAGGAATACCCGGAGCTCGTCGCCGCATGGCAGTAACGAACGTCACCATGGAAGTCGTGCAGCGGGAGTACAAGAGCCTGCGCGACGCATTTCCCAAGTTCTGCGGCTGCGACATCTGTCGGAGCGACGTGCTCGTGTTCGCGCTCAATCGGTTGTCGCCACATTACGTCTCGACCCGCCAGGGCGAGATCCTCACCGAGCTGTCGCTCGGGAGCGATGGAGAAAAAGCCAAGCTCGACGTCGCGCTGGTCGAAGCGCTCCGCAAGGTCGCGCTCGCCCCGCGCTGCGGCGCAAAACCCACCCAACTGTAACCTGACGCGGCCCAGGTGCGGCCGCCGATTCTCTACCTCACAATTGCGTTTGGCGCCGGGCTGTTCACGGCGTTGAATGCGTACGCCGTGAGCAGTGCGCCGTACGCCGGACTGCTCGTTCTGCTCGGCACGGCCGTGCTGGTTCGCCGAGCGCCACTTGGCGCGGCAGTGGGCTTGATGTTCGTCGCCGGTCTGTTGTGGGGCGCGAGCGCGCTGCGCGAACAGCGCGCCTCCTGCGCGGGACGGTGGAGTGGGTGGGGTGCCCCGGGGCCGCGCCCCGGGGCTAACGAAACCCGCTCCGTAATTGTCCAGCTCACCGACCCCGTCTCAGCGACTGGCGGCGTCGCTGAAGGTGTCGTCCGCGCCGGTCCCTGCGGCGGCGCGCTCACCATTCGGTGGCCGGAGGGGCATCCGGCCCATGGCGGCACGACGTGGGTCGTCGCGGGACGATTTCTCGGCGAGAGCGGCCGTGGCATCCTCGTCGCGCGGCGCGTCCGCGAGCTCGATCCCGTCCCACGCGGGCGGGGCGCGCTCCGCGATCGCATCGCGGAGCGCAGCCGGCGGTTATTCGGTTCACGCGCGCCGCTCGTGGACGCGCTCGTCATCGCGCGCCGCGCGGAGCTCGATGCGGAGCTGCGCGAGCGTTACACGCGGTCGGGACTCGCCCATCTCTTGTCGATCTCGGGACTGCACGTCGGGTTCTTCGCCGCCTGGCTCAACGTCTTGCTCCTGCGACTGCGGCTCGGCCCGCGGGCGCGCTTCGTGGCGGGCACCAGCGTGATGCTGGCGTACGTCTGGTTGCTGGGCTTTCCCGCCCCCGCAGCCCGCTCGGCCGCGATGCTCCTGGCGCTCGACATTGCGAAGCTGCGCCAGCGCGTCGTCGCGCCCCGCGGATTGGTGGCGCTCGCGGCCCTCTGCGTGATGCTCGGTGATCCGTGGTCGGTACAGTCGGTCGGCGCGTGGCTGTCGGTGGCCGCCGTCGCGGCGGTGATCTGGGCGGGGCGCGCAACCGAACGGCTCCCCAAGGCCGCACGATTGCTTGCGCCCGCCGTCGCGGCGACGCTGCTCACCGCGCCGATCACCGCGTTCACGTTCGGCACGGTCGCACCCATCGGGGTCGTGGCGAACCTCGCTGCCATCCCGCTCGCGGGGCTCGCTGTTCCGGGACTCATGGTCGCGTTGCTGATCTCCTCGAGCTGGCTCGCCGCGGGCGCGGGATTGTGTCTGGCGCTGCTCGACGTCGTGGCACGGACGGCGGCGGCGCTCCCCGGCGGCCACTTCATCATGATTGCGGGCCCGCGGGCTGCGGCTTTTTGGCTGGGAATCCTGGCGGTCGCGTGGTGGCTCTGGAACTCGCCCCGCCGCCGCTGGCTCCTTGCCGCGCGGGTGGCGTTCGTCGGCGTGCTCATTGTGTGGACCACGCTCTTCCTCGCCTTTACACGCCGTTCTGTTTGTTCATGTCTCACCGTAAGTTTCCTTGACGTCGGCCAGGGTGACGCGATTGCGTTGCGCAGTCCGGCTGGGCGGTGGCTGCTGATCGACGGCGGGCCGCGGGGACCGCAGGGAGATGCCGGCCGCCGGGTCGTGGTGCCGTTCTTGCGTGAGGCAGGTGCCACGCAGCTGGCGGCAATCGTGGCCACGCACGCTCATCTCGATCATTTCGGCGGCCTCCCCGCCGTGCTCGATGCGTTCGATCCGGCCTTCGTCCTCGAGCCGGGGCAACCGGTGCCGGACGCGGGCTATCTTGGGTTCCTCAGCGCCGTCGAGAGCGACGGGGCAGAGTGGCGCCCGGCACGACGTGGCGATCGGTTGGAGCTGGACGGCGTAACGCTCGAAGTGCTGAGCCCGGATTCGGCGTGGGCGGTCAGCCAGACGGACATCAATGAGGAGTCGGTCGTGCTCCTCGTGACCTACGGCACCACGCGACTCCTGTTCGCGGGGGACGCGGGCGTGCCGACGGAGGCCCATCTCGCGGGGCGCATCGGGCGCGTGACGCTGCTGAAGGTCGGGCACCACGGGTCGCGTGGTGCCACGTCGGACCGCTGGCTCGATGAGCTGCAGCCGGTCGATGCCGTGATCAGCGTGGGCGCGAAGAATCGCTACGGTCATCCCGCGCCCGAAACGCTGGCACGGCTGCGAGGACATGGCGTCACCGTGCTCCGTACCGACCAGCGGGGCACGATCACCTTCACCGTCTCGAGTCATGGCACGCTCGCAATCACCGACGTCGGTCGTCACGATTGAGCGGTTCATCATGGAGCAGGAACGGCTCCATCCCGAAGCGACGGGGGAGCTGTCGAACCTGCTGTATGACATCTGCCTGGCCGCGAAGATCATCTCGCGCCAGGTACGCCGCGCGGGGCTCACCGACATCCTCGGCGAATTCGGCGCGATCAACGTCCAGGGCGAGGTGCAGCAGAAACTGGACGTGTTCGCCAACGAGACCGTCCGGCACGCCGTCGAGCATACGGGCCGGGTGTGCGTCGTTGCATCCGAGGAAGACGAGCACCCGATCCCCGTGCAGGTGCGCGAGGACCGGCGCGGCGGCAAGTACGTGCTCATGTACGATCCGCTCGATGGCTCGACCAACATCGGCGTCAACGTCTCGATCGGCACGATCTTTTCGATTCATCGGCGCAGTGCGACCAAGAAGGGGCCAGGCACGCTCGCCGACTGTCTGCAAAAAGGCCGCGCGCAGGTCGCCGCCGGATACATCCTGTACGGCTCGAGCACGATGCTCGTGTACACGACGGGGCAGGGCGTGCACGGCTTCACGCTCGATCCGACCATCGGTGAGTTTCTGCTGTCGCATCCCGACATCCGCTCGCCGGACGTCGGCACGTACTACAGCGTCAACGAGAGTCACTGGAACAAGTGGGCGCCGGGCATCCAACGCGTCGTGGCGGCGTTCAAGAACGGCGATGGTGGCCGAGTGGAAGCAAAAAACGCGCGCTACATCGGCTCGCTCGTTGCCGACATCCACCGCAACCTGATGTCCGGCGGCGTCTTTCTGTATCCGGCGGATACGAACTCACCGCAGGGCAAGCTGCGTCTGCTGTACGAAGCGGCGCCGCTCGCGTATGTCGTCGAGCAGGCGGGCGGCGCGGCCATCGACGGCGCACGCGACATTCTGGACATCAAGCCCGCCGAGCTGCACCAGCGCACGCCGCTGATCATCGGCTCCCAGCGCGACGTCGCCTACGCGCGATCGGTGCTTGCGTCGCAGTGACGCACGATTCGCCGGAGCGTCCCCGTCCCGTCGCTGACCAGAGCGCGCCCGGCGAGCCGCCGTTCACGCGCGGCATCTACCCCACGATGTATCGCGGCAAGCTGTGGACGATGCGCCAATACGCGGGCTTCGGCACGGCCGAAGAGACCAACGCGCGGTTCCGGCACCTGCTGGATGCCGGTCAGACGGGGTTGTCGGTCGCGTTCGACCTGCCCACGCAGATGGGCTACGACTCCGATCATCGGATGGCCGAGGGGGAAGTGGGGCGGGCGGGCGTGGCGATCGACAGCGTGGACGATCTGGAGCGGTTGTTCCACGGCATTCCGCTCGACAAGGTCTCGACGTCCATGACGATCAACGCGACCGCCGCGATTCTGCTCGCGATGTACGTCGCAGTCGGCGAAGAGCAGGGCGTCCCGCTCACCAAGCTGCAGGGCACGCTGCAGAACGACATCCTCAAGGAATACATCGCGCGCGGCACGTACATCTATCCGCCCGAGCCGTCGCTGCGACTCGTCGCCGACATCTTTCGGTTCACGTCGCGCGCCAAAATGAGCTTCAATCCGATTTCGATCTCGGGCTACCACATGCGTGAAGCGGGCGCGACGGCGGTGCAAGAATTGGCGTTCACCTTTGCTAACGGTTTGGAATACGTGCGCCGTGCGCAGTACGCCGGAGTGGTGGTGAACGATCTCGCTCCGCGACTCTCCTTCTTTTTCGCCGCGTATACGAATCTGTTCGAAGAAATTGCGAAATTCCGCGCCGCACGCCGGCTCTGGTATCGGCTCATGAAGGAGAAGTTCAACGCGTCGGACGCCGCCGCCCGGTTGCGCTTTCACACCCAGACTGGTGGCGCGACGCTCACGGCACAGCAGCCGCTCAACAACGTCGTGCGCGTGGCAATTCAGGCGATGGCCGCCGTGCTAGGCGGCACGCAATCGCTCCACACGAACTCGTACGACGAAGCGCTGGCGCTTCCCACCGAGCGCAGCGCGACGCTGGCGCTCCGAACCCAGCAGCTGCTCGCGCACGAGACGGGCGTGCCGGATGTGGTGGATCCGCTGGGCGGCAGCTGGTATGTGGAGGGGCTGACCGACAAGATCGAAGCCGCGGCCAACGCCTTGGTGGAGGAAGTGGAGGCCGGTGGAGGTTCGGTCAAGGCGATAGAGCGCGGCTTCTTTCAGGAAGCGATCGCGCGCAGTGCGTACGAACAGCAGCGGGAGATCGAGGCGGGCCAGCAGGTCGTCGTGGGAGTGAACGAGTACGTCACCGCTGAGCCGATCCCGCCGATTCCCGCGCCCGACTACTCGAAACTCGCCGATGCGCAACGAAAACGATTGGCTGAGCTTCGCGGGAAACGGGATACGCGAAACGTGAAACGTGCGCTCGCGGCCCTCGACCGAGCGGCGCGCGAGCCGGCGGCTCCGCTGATGGAGCCGATCCTCGACGCCGTGCGTGCGCGCGCGACCCTCGGCGAAATCAGCGACGTGCTCCGCTCCGCGTGGGGCGTCCACGACTCCGCCTGAGCCAGAGACCATGACCACCTGCGTCCTGCTGTCGCTGTTCCTGGCCGTGCAGACGGATACCGCGGCGATCAGTCGCTATATCGAGGCCGAGGTGGCGCGCCAGCACATCCCGGGCCTCTCCGTTGCCGTGCTCCGCGGCGACCGCGTCGTGCTGTCGCGCGGCTATGGATTCGCGAACGTCGAGCTGCACGTGCCCGCGTCCGACAGCACCGTGTATCAATCCGGGTCGATGGGCAAGCAGTTCACGGCCGCGCTCGTCGAGATGCTCGTCGACAGCCATCTAGTTAGGCTCGACGACTCGATCGTGCGCTGGTTTCCCGAGGGGGCAGGGGTGTGGCAGGGAATCACGGTGCGGCACCTCCTGACGCACACATCCGGCGTCGCCGAGTACACCGATTCTACGTTCAACTATCGCAAGGACTACACCGAAGACGAGCTCGTGAAGTTCGCGGCGGCGCGGCCGCTCGACTTCCGGCCCGGTGAGCGCTGGAGCTACAGCAACACGGGATACCTGTTGCTGGGTGCGCTCATTCATCGCGTGACCGGCCGCTTCTACGGCGATCTGCTGCGTGACTCGGTGTTCGGTCCGCTCGGCATGCGCGATTCTCGCGTGATCTCCGAGGCCGACATCGTTCCCAATCGCGCGGCCGGCTACCGCCTGGAGAAGGGCGCGCTCAAGAATCAGGAGTGGGTCGCACCGACGCTCAACACCACCGCCGACGGTGCGCTCTACTTCACCGTGCGCGATTTGGCGCGGTGGGCTGTGGCGCTGAATCAGCGACGCGTGCCGAGTGCCGCGGCGCTCGATACGGCGTGGACACCGGTACGGCTGAGCGACGGCGCGAATTATCCCTACGGGTTCGGCTGGTACCTGCTTCCGCAGCGAGCCCAGCGGCGCATCTCACACACCGGAAGCTGGCAGGGCTTCAAGACGGTCATCGCGCGCTACCCGCAGTCGGCGGGGGGTCTCACCGTCATCGTGCTGGCGAATCTCGCCGAAGCGCAGGTGGGCGCGATCGCGTACGGCGTTGCCGGACTGCTCGATCCGACGCTTCAGGCACCGCACCTGGTCACATTTGCCGGCGGCAGGCAACCGCCGGTCGCGATTCCGCTGTTGCTCCGTGCGATCGTGGCCAGACCTGACAGCGCGGCGATCACGCCGCGATTCCGCAAATTCCTCAGTGCTGACCTCACGGATTGGTATCGCGGCCTGACGGCCGAGGGCCGGCAGTGGACATTCGCCGGCTGCGATACGATCACGCCACTCCGGTTTACATATTTGGGCTCGTCGATTACGTACGCCTGTCACGCACGCTCCGCGCGTGCATCTGGAGGGGGAACTGCCGTGTCTGTTTTCTATACTGCCGACTGGCGAGCAGCAGGAGTGGAGGGCTACGGCTATTAACTCGGACCGACCGATGTCTGAGGGGGCTGGGGGGGGGCAGCGAACACGCCGGATCGTTGCGCGCGTGATCGTCGCGGTGTTGCTGGGCATTGTGACGGGCTACGGAGTCGGCCAGAGCATGGCGAGCGATGTCGCGCGCGGCCGCGCCCTTACCATGAAGGAGTACGTCGCCAACTTCGACGAATACCGGAACAAGTTGATGGGCAACGGCAGCCCGCTGTGGGCCGCGGTCGTTGCCGGCGTGTTCATGGTGCTCGCGGCTGTGGCCGTCTACGAGCTGCTGGTGTGGGTGGTGGATAAGGTGCTGGCGGCGCTGGATCGCCGCCGCGTGAGAACGGATCAACCCGGTACGCCGCCGCCCTGGTGAATGGGTCCCGCTCGGTTGAATGTGACTTTTGGTGCGAGGGCACTACCGGAATCTGGTACCCGGCGCGAGGTTCACAGTGAACCAATTGCAGGAGGGGCCAATGCGCTCATTCCTCGTTCTGCCCGTCGCGCTTTCCTTCGCTTTCGGTACTGCCGCCGCTCAAGACACTCCCCCAACCCCGTCGCGCTGGACGTTCTCGGTAGGGCCCGAATGGGGCCGAGTGACGCCGGCGACTTCGTTATGGGGCATGCGGCTGCGAGCCGAGTACGATCTCACCAGGCCAAATAGCGTCCTCGGACTGCGTCTGGAAGGTGGCGCCCGGTGGGGTCCAACCCAGTCGTACTTCTACGAGCAGAATTCGATCAGCTTTGGTGGTACTGAACAACGGACCGATCTCATGCTCGGTCTCAGTGCGTCCCTTTCGCCGATTCCGAATGCGCCGCTCGCGCCGTACGCCACGTTGGGCACGTTCGGCCGGCAGTTGTGGACGCAGGGTTCCGGCTTCTTCCGAGATCGATCGACATCGTATTTCCAAACCAGCCCGAAACGCTCCTTGTCGCGTGGCGATATCATCGCGTCGCTGGGGGTGGGACTGCGAGCCCGGCTCGGTCGTCGTTCGTTTCAATTGGAACTGCGTCGCATTTACGGCCACCACGGCCTGACCTTCGGAACACGCCTTCCATTCTGACTCATAGTTGCTGCCCGCTGGCCGCATGGCCAGCGGGCCGTTTGCATGCCAAGTTACAGCAGTTCCTTCACGAGGATGATTGATGAACCGGCGTGAAGTGTTGCTTCTGCTCGCCGGGACGGCTGCGCTCCCCGACCGGTTGCTCGCGATCGGCCGCACTGTCCACCAGCGAGCGCGCGCGGGAGCGCTGCGCGCGCTGAATCCCCACCAGAATGAAACCGTCGCCACCATTGCCGAGCTGATCATTCCCAAGACCGACACGCCGGGCGCGCGCGAGGCGGGGGTGCCGGCGTTCATCGACGTCATGCTCGCTGATTGGGGTGATGACGATCAGCGTCAGATGTTCATGGCTGGCCTCGCGAACGTGGATGAGCGCAGCCGCGCGGCGTTCGGGAAGGATTTCATCGGGTGCACGCCCCAGCAGCAGATGGAAATCCTCGAGGATCTGGACTACGAGCTGGCGCGCCTGCGTGACACGAAGAGCGATATGTCGAAGAATTTCTTCCAGGGCATGAAGTGGCTGACGCTCACCGGCTACTACACGTCGGAAGTCGGCGCGACCTCCGAGCTGCACTACCGCGTCGTGCCCGGTCGCTACGAACCCTGCTACCCCCTCGAGCAATGAAAACCTACGACGCCATTGTGATCGGCTCGGGGATGTCGGGCGGCTGGGCGGCGAAGGAGCTGACCGAGCGCGGCCTGCAGACGCTGGTCCTCGAAGCCGGCCGGCCGATCAATCCCGAGACCGACTACGTCGAGCACGTGCCGATGTGGGAGATGAAGTTCCGCGGCATGGGCGACCGCAAGCGGCTCGCGAAGGAGCAGCCGATCCAGCAGCAGTGCTACGCGTGCGACGAGATGGCCTACAAGTTTTTCGTGAACGACCTCGAAAACCCCTACACGACGCCTCCCGACAAGCCGTTCTCATGGATTCGCGGCCGCCAGGTGGGCGGGCGCTCGATCATGTGGGGCCGCCAGGTCTATCGCTGGAGCGACCTCGACTTCGAAGCGAACGCGCGCGAAGGCATCGGCGTGGACTGGCCGATTCGCTACGCGGACATCGCCCCGTGGTACGACCATGTCGAGACATTCGTGGGCATCAGCGGCCAGGCGGAAGGATTGGCCCAGCTGCCCGACGGCAAGTTCCTGAAGCCGATGGCGCTCAACTGCGTCGAGCAATCGGTGCGGGAAGCGGTAGGACGCGCATGGCCAGGCGAACGCATGGTCACGATCGGGCGCTGCGCCGTGCTGACCGAGGCGCACAACGGCCGCGCCGCGTGTCACTACTGCGGACCGTGCCATCGCGGCTGCATCACGCGCTCGTATTTCTCGAGCGTCAACGCGACGCTGCCCGCCGCGCAGGCCACGGGCCGCCTGACGCTGCGGCCGTACAGCGTGGTCCATAGCATCACGTATGACAAACGGCGCGGCCGGGCCACCGGCGTGCGGGTGATCGACGGGCAGACCAAGCACGCGATCGAGTTCCAGGCGCGCATCATCTTCCTGTGTGCGTCCACGATCGAGTCGGCGCGCATCCTGCTCAACTCCGGGAGCGGATTCGCGAACTCGAGCGGCCAAGTCGGCAAGAACCTGATGGATCACATCATGGGCGGCGGCGCCAGTGGCCGCATCGACGGCCCGCCCGATCGTGACTCCATCGGTAATCGTCCCAACGGGATCTACGTCCCGCGCTTCCGCAACATCGGGAAGGGCAAGTCGCCGTTCCTGCGCGGCTATGGCTTCCAGGGGGGCGGCGGACGCTCGGACTGGGGCCGCGGCATGGAGCAGGCGGGCTTCGGGGCCGATTTCAAGAAGTCACTGCGCAAACCCGGGCCGTGGGGCTTCAGCCTCTACGGCTTCGGTGAGATGCTGCCGAAAGAGGAAAACATCGTCGAAATCGACAAGACGAAAGTCGATGCGTGGGGCATTCCCGTCGCCAGGATCAGCTGCGCGTACGGCGAAAACGAGCGGGCGCTGGTCCACGACATGTCCATCACCGCCGCCGAGATGCTTGCGGAAGCGGGGGCCCACGATATCCAGCCGTACACGAGCAACAACCCGCCCGGGCTCGTCATCCACGAGATGGGCACGGCGCGGATGGGCAAGGATCCCAAGACGTCGGTGCTCAACGCGCACAATCAGTCCTGGGACGTGCCGAATCTGTTCATCACCGACGGCGCCTGCATGGCGTCGACGGCGTGCCAGAATCCATCGATCACGTACATGGCACTCACCGCGCGCGCGGCAGCCTACGCGGTTGAGGCTATGAAAAGGAGAGAGCTATGACGAGAAGCGCGCGCAGGGAGCCGTGCGCCGTGAGCCGGACTACAAGGCGCGAATTCATTGGAACGATGACTGGTCTGGGAGTGGCAGCGTTGATTCCCGGCGCACGGCGCACGGCGCACAGCGCACGCCTGGAGAAGATCGGCCTTCAGCTGTACACCGTACGCGATCAGATGAAAGCGGATTTCGAAGGCACCCTCGCCCGCGTCGCCGAGATCGGGTACAAGGAGGTCGAGTTCGCCGGCTATTTCAACCACACGCCGGCCGATGTGCGCGCCATCCTCGACCGACACGGACTCACCGCGCCATCGACGCACGTCGGGGACACCTCTCCGGAAGCGTGGAAGGCGTCGCTCGACGCCGCGAAAACGATCGGGCATGAATACATCGTCGTGCCGTGGATCCCGCAGGAGCGACGGCTGACGCTCGATGGCTGGAAGCGGGTCGCCGCCGACTTCAATCGTGCCGCCCAGGCGGCGCACGACGCCGGATTGCAGTTTGGCTATCACAACCACGATTTCGAATTCCCCACGCTCGAAGGCCAGGTCCCCTACGACGTGCTGCTCCAGAACACCGATCCCAAGCTGGTGCAGCTCGAGATCGATCTGTACTGGATGACCAAAGCGGGCCAGGATCCGCTCGCGTACTTCTCGCGCTGGCCCGGCCGCGTGCCGCTGGTGCACGTGAAGGACTCCGCCGGCCCGCCTGAGCACAAGATGGTGGACGTGGGGCAGGGGAAGATCGACTGGAAGCGCATCTTCGCGAAGAAGGATCAGGCAGGCATCAAGCACGCCTTCGTGGAGCACGATCAGCCGCCGCAGCCGTTCGACGACATCGCGGTGAGCTATCGGAACCTGAGCCAGTTGGAGTTTTGACGATGACGGTCACGAGGCGTGAGGCTCTCGCGAGTCTCGTCGTTGCACCGCTGTTGGGGTCGTTACCGGCCGTCCGGCCGTCGGGACGTCCGGCCGCCCGCTTAAAGCAATCCGCTTCCAGATGGTGCTACCGGTCGATTCCGCTTCCCGATCTGTGCAAAGCCGGCAAAGCGATGGGCCTCGCCGGCATCGACCTGCTCGCCTCCGACGACTGGCCGATCGTGCGCGAGCAGGGCCTGGTCTGTTCGATGGGCTACGCGGCGCAGCGCGACGATTTCATTCCGCGTGGCTTCAACGATCCGGCAAACCACGACCTGCTCGTCGGGGAGCTGGAGCGTGCGCTGCCGCTCGCGGCGCAGCATGGCGTCCCGAACCTCATCGCGATGTTTGGCAATCGGCAGGGGCGGAGCGACGAACAGGCGACGCAGGCCTGTATCACGGGCCTCCGTCGCATCGCCCCGGGGGCGGAAAAGGCCGGCGTGACGATCTGCGTGGAGCTCTTGAACAGCAAGGTGGACCACAAAGACTATCAGGGCGATCGGACGGCGTTCGGGGCGAACATCATCGAGGCGGTCGGGTCGCCGCGGGTGAAGCTGCTGTACGACATCTATCACATGCAGATCATGGAAGGCGACGTCATTCGCACGATCCGCCAGCACGCGAGCCACATCGGGCACTTCCACACCGGTGGCGTGCCCGGACGCCACGAGCTGGATGACACGCAAGAGCTGAACTACCATGCGATTGCACGAGCCATCGCGGATACCGGCTTCACCGGCTTCGTGGCGCATGAATTCGTGCCCACGCGTGACCCGCTGACCTCGCTGAAGCAGGGCGTGGAGGTCTGTTCGGTCTAACGCGCTGTGTCCGACGAGGGGATTGCAGAGTCTTGAAGGGAACCCATGCTCCCTTCCAATACACGCCCGCTCGCGCGGCTCGTCCTCCTGAGCTTCATGCTGACATTCATCACCGCGCGGGTCGTCAGCATCCTCATGCTGCTCCCCCAGGTGCCCGACATTTACCTCTATGTCCACGACATCCACATCCATCACCTGAATTACGGCATCTTTCTGCTTGCCGGGGTGGGAGCCTATCTCCTCTTTAGTTCCCAGCCGGCCACGCCCCCTGCCGCGGTGATTTACGGTATCGGTCTCGGCCTCACATTCGACGAGTTCGGGATGTGGCTGCATCTCAACGGCGATTACTGGCAGCGCGCCAGCTTCGATGCGATCGTCGTGCTGGCTGCGGCGCTCGGGCTCGCAGGGTTTGCCCCTCCGATGCGACCCTGGCGCCCTCGGCTGCTCGCGGCGGTGCTGCTCATTTTTGGGCTGTTAATCGTCGGGTCGTTCCGCCTGGCGGCGCGAGCCGAGCCGCGGCTGCAGCGCTGGGAGCAACGCGTTCGCTCGTAAGACGCGCCGACGCCCCCGCTTGCGGAGCGCGCGGGCTGCGACATCTCTTGAGCATGATTCACGACTACGGCGGTCTCGTCATCGGCATCGCGATCGGCATCGTGATCGCGTGGCTCTATTTCCTCGTCTGGAAACTCCGCTACAGCGCCGCGATTCGTGACGATGCGGTGCAGCGCAGCCTGGCCGTCACCGCGGGCAAGGTGCACGAGCAGCTCGTCCCCTATCTCCCCGAATTCGGGTTCAATCCCAAGGACGCGCGGTTCCTGGGCAGCCCGGTCGATCTCGTCGTATTCGACGGCCTCTCGGATGGGGAGGTGCGGCGGGTGGTGTTTCTCGAAGTGAAGACCGGCGGCGCGGCGCTGACGACGCGCGAGCGCCAGGTGCGTGCCGTGATCGAAGCCCGCGAGGTCGCGTGGGCCGAGTTGCGGCTCACCCGGCCGCCCGAACGCGACAGGGATTAGAAGATTTGCTACATTGGTGGCTTCTCGAACCAGGACACCCGTTCATGAAGAGCATCTTCTGGGGCGCGGTAATCATCGCGATCGGGCTCGTCCGCGGCGACTCCGTGTTCCGCGGCGACTTCAGCGCGGTCCCGATCTTCTTCGATGCCCTCGGTGTCTTCTTCATTCTTCGCGGTTTGGTATCGATCTATCGTGCCAAGCAGCAGGAGGCGGCTGTCCCGCCGGCGGCACCACCACCGCCAACCATGCGGCGCTGAAGTGGGCCTCCGGAGGAAGCAGCTAGACTGACCTGCCCCTGGTGCGCGGACCGTCAAGGGAAGCAAGATTCCAGCATGAAGCAGCGACAGATGTACGAAGCCGACGAGATCATCGTCACATTCGATCCCGACGTCTGCATTCATTCCGGGGTGTGTTTGATGGGACTACCGGATGTCTTCGATATCAAGCGCAAGCGGTGGATCCGGCCGGAGCTGCAGCCGCCTGATATTGTCGCCGCGCAAGTCATGAGATGTCCTTCCGGCGCGCTGCAATTCGTGCGTAAGCAGAAGACTGATTAAGTTGTCCGCCGATGCCGACCTACGAGTACAAGTGCCCAAACGGGCACCTGTTTGAAAAGACGTTTCCCCGCATCACGAGTAAGCGCCACGCGAAATGCCCGGTGTGCGGCAAGCGCGCGGAGCGGCTGATCTCGGGCGGCGCCGGCGTGCATTTCAAGGGCTCCGGGTTCTACGCGACCGATTACAAACGACCGGCTGGAACGTCGGAAAAGGCCGACAATACGGCGGAGAAAGCCGAGAAGACCCCGAAGCCCGACGTGAAGCCGCCCAAGAAAGACTCCAGCTCCGACAAGTGACGGCACTCGAGACGATCCGTACGGCGCTGGCACAGGCGGCGTCACGATTGGGCGCGCCCGATGTCGAGGTCGCGCTCGAGCGTCCGCGCGATCCGACCCACGGCGATCTCGCCACCAATCTCGCGCTGACCCTGGCGAAGAAACTCGGCGAGAAGCCGCGCGTGGTCGCTGACAAACTGATCGCCGGGTTGGAGCTGCCGGCCGGCCTCGTGCGGAAGACGGAGATCGCTGGCCCCGGCTTCATCAACTTTTTCCTGGCGGATGCCCAGGTTGTGAGCGCGCTCCCGGCGATACTCGCGTCGGGCGCGAGCTACGGGAAGACCGACGTCGGCCACGGCGCGGCGTTCAACGTCGAGTTCGTCTCTGCCAATCCGACCGGACCGCTGCACGTTGGTCATGGCCGCCAGGCCGCACTGGGCGATGCGATCGCGACGCTGCTCGAATGGACCGGCTGGAAAGTGAGCCGCGAGTTCTACTACAACGACGCCGGTGGCCAGATCATGAATCTCGCGCGCAGCGTCCAGGCCCGGATCCGGCAGGCGCGCGGGCTGCCCGCGGAGATTCCGGAGCAGGGCTATCAGGGCGATTACATCCGTGACATCGCCGAGCGCTACGTCGCCGAGCATCCCAAGGATACGGAAGGCGGCGATCTCGACGCCGTCCGCCGGTTTGCCGTGCAGGAGCTGCGCGCGGAGCAGGATCGCGACCTGCAAGCGTTCGGCGTCAAGTTCGACGTCTACTTCCTCGAGTCGTCGCTGTACACAACGGGGAAGGTGGAGGAAACGACGCGCCGGCTCGTGGCCGCGGGGCACACCTACGAGAAGGACGGGGCGTTGTGGCTCCGAACGACCGACTTCGGCGACGACAAGGACCGTGTGATGCGCAAGAGTGCGGAGAAGGGCAGCGACTACACCTATTTCCTGCCCGACGTCGCGTATCACGTGACGAAATGGGAGCGGGGCTTCCATCGCGCGCTCAACGTGCAGGGCTCCGATCATCACGGCACGGTCGCACGTGTGCGCATCGGACTCCAGGCGCTCGAAATGGGGATCCCGCAGGGATATCCGGAATACGTGCTGCATCAGATGGTCACCGTGATGCGGGGCGGTGACGAAGTGAAGCTCTCCAAGCGCGCGGGCAGCTATATGACGGTCCGCGATCTCGTGGAAGAGGTCGGACGGGACGCGGTGCGCTACTTCTATCTGATGCGGCGTGGTGAGACGCACTTTGTCTTCGACGTCGATCTCGCCAAGAGTCAAACGGACGAGAACCCGGTGTTCTACGTCCAGATGGCGCACGCGCGCATGTTCGGGATCTTCCGCGTCGCTGGGCGCGAGCCAGCGAGCGTGAGCGCCGCGGGGGCTGATCTCAGCGTCCTCACCCAGCCCGAGGAAGCCGATTTGATCAAGGAGCTGGCCGACTTTCCCGCCATGGTTCAGGGCGCCGCCGCTGCCCGAGAACCCCATCGCATCACGGGATATCTCGAGGGACTGGCCCGGCTGGCGCACGCGTGGTATCACAAGTACCGCGTGCTGGGCGAGCCTCAGGAAGCCGCCCGGCTCGTGCTCGCGCGCGCCGTCCAACAGGTGCTCGCGAATGGCCTTTCACTTTTGGGGATTCGCGCCCCGGAACGGATGTAAGCGTGGGTGTCCTCGTCGTCGGCTCGATTGCGCTGGATTCCGTCATCACGCCCTTCGGCGAGACCGCCGACGCGCTCGGCGGGGCCGCGGTGTTCTTTGCGATGGCGGGAGCGGTGCTGGCTCCCGTCCAGGTCGTCGGCGTGGTCGGGAGCGACTTTCCCGAAGAGCATCTCAAGAAACTGGCGGCGCGCGGCGTGGACCTGGCGGGGGTGGAACGGCAACCGGGCGAGTCGTTTCGCTGGAAAGCCCGGTATTCGTACGACCTGAACAGCCGCGAAACGCTCGAGACCCGCCTCGGCGTCTTCGCCAACTTTCAACCCCGTATCCCCGAAAAATTCCGCGACGCCAAGTACGTCTTCCTCGGCAACATCGATCCGGAGCTGCAGCTCAACGTCCTCGATCAGGTCAAAAAGCCCAAGCTGGTCGCCTGCGATACAATGAACTACTGGATTCAAGGCAAGAAGGATCTGCTGCTCCAGCTGCTGCGCCATATCGACATCCTGATGGTGAACGATTCGGAAGCGCGCGAGCTCTCGGGCGACTGGAACATTTATCGGGCGGCGCACTGGATCCTCGGACGCGGCCCCAAGATGGTCGTGATCAAGCAGGGCGAGCATGGCGCGCTGCTCGTGGATCCCACGACGATGTTCAAAGTTCCCGCGTACCCGCTCCAGGAAGTGTTCGACCCGACCGGCGCCGGCGATGCCTTCGCGGGCGGATTCATGGCGCACGTGGCGCGCACCGGCGATCTCGCGTTCGCGAACCTGCGCCGGGCGATGGTCTACGGCTCGGCCCTGGGATCGCTCGCCGTGGAAGCCTTTGGCGTCCAGCGGCTCGAGCACATCACCCTGCCGGAGGTGCACGGCCGCGTGAAGGCGTTCCGCGATCTCGTCCACTTCTCGTTGGACGGCGAAGCGTGACCAAAGCCGACCGCTACGGCGCCGTTGGGGTGAAGCTCGACACCGCCGAGGAGGCGAAGCGGCGGATCGCCGAGCTGGTGCGGACGACCCGCACACCGTTGGCGCGCGGCGCCGTCGGCGGGTTCGGCGGGATGGTGCGCGTGCCCGCAGGCTACCAGAAGCCGGTTCTGGTCATGTCAACCGACGGCGTGGGATCCAAAGTGCTTGTGGCCGCCGCGGCGGGGATTCACGACACCGTGGGTGAAGATCTCGTCAATCACTCAGTCAACGACATTCTGGTCCACGGTGCCACGCCGCTCGCCTTTCTCGACTACATCGCGACCGGGAATCTCGTTCCGGAGATCGCGGCGCAGATCGTCAGCGGCGTCGCCCGCGGCTGCCGCGCGCATGACATGACCCTCGCCGGGGGCGAGACGGCGCAGATGCCCGACCTGTACCAGGCCGGTCATTACGATCTGGCAGGCTCGATCGTCGGCGTCGTCGAGGAGGACAAGGCCCTGCACGGCGATCGGGTGACCGCCGGTGACCAGCTCATCGGCTACGCATCGACCGGACTGCACACGAACGGCTACACACTCGCGCGGAAGATCGTGTTCGAAGGGATGAAGCTGGGCATTGACGATCGGTTCCCCGAGACGGAGCGGTCGGTCGGAGAGGTGCTCCTCGCTGTGCATCGCAGTTACGCGATGGCCCTGCGACCGGTGCTCGGTGACGTGCACGCGTTGGCGCACGTGACCGGCGGCGGGATCGTCGGCAACCTCGTCCGCGTGTTGCCCCCCGGCGTCGAGGCCGTAGTGGACGCCGGCAGCTGGCCGTGGCCGCCGCTCTTTCGCGTGTTGATGCGCGCCGGCCAGGTCAGCCGTGAGGAGATGCGGCGCGTGTTCAATCTGGGCGTCGGGATGATCGCGGTCGTGGCGCGCCAGGACGTCGAGACGACCGTGCGCGCGGCCGAGCGCGCGCAGGTGCAGGCGTGGCTCATCGGAGAGGTGCGCGCGGGCAGCAAGCCTGTGGTGCGGTTTGAAGAGAGATAGCGAGCGGGAACTCGTAGCGATGCGTCGAGCGCTCGAGCTCGCGTGGCGCGGCTGGGGCCGTGTGTCCCCGAACCCCATGGTCGGCGCGGTGGTATTGCGCGGCGACGAGACCTTCGCGGAAGGGTGGCACGCCGAATTCGGCGGCCCCCACGCCGAGCTCGCCGCGCTGCACGCTGCCGGCGACAAGGCGCGCGGGGCCACGCTCGTCGTGACCCTCGAGCCGTGCGCGCATCACGGCAAGACACCGCCATGCACCGACGCGATTCGGGCGGCCGGAATCCGGCGCGTCGTCGCCGCGGTGCGCGATCCCGATGCCGAGGCGCGCGGCGGCGTCGAGGTGCTGAAACGCGCCGGCATCGAAACACGGATTGGCCTGCTCGCGGAAGAGGCCGCCGCGCTGAACGCCCCCTTCCTCTTTACCAGACAACAGACCGATCGGCCCTTCGTTGCGCTCAAGCTCGCGACGTCCATCGACGGCCGGATCGCCGACGCCGGCGGCCGGTCACAGTGGATCTCCGGGCCCGAGGCGCGCGACCACGTCCACTGGCTGCGGGCGGGGTTCGATGCGATCGCGGTGGGCGGCACGACGGCGTTGACCGACAACCCGCAGCTCACCGCGCGCGGCGGGCTCACCCCGCGCAAGCCGCCCGTGCGCATCGTGTTCGACCGGCGCGCGATGCTCAACCTCGGCGTCTCGCTGGTGCAAACGGCGCGCGAAGTCCCCACCTGGGTCGTCGCGTCACCCGAAGCGCCGATGGCGAACGTGTCGGTGCTCGAGGGCAACGGCGTACGTGTCTTCCGTCCCGAAGCCCTGGCGCAAGCGTTCGCGCAGCTGCGGCTCGCCGGGATCCAATCGTTGTTATGTGAAGGCGGAGGCGCGCTGGGCGCCAAACTCCTGGCCGAGGGGCTCGTAGACCGCCTGTACTGGGTGCAGTCGCCCGTCTGGCTCGGCGAGGGTGCGGTGCCCGCTTTTGCAGGGATCCCGGCATCTCCCCTCGCCGAAGCGCCGCGCTGGGTGGTCGTGGAGCGCCGCCCGCTGGGCTCTGATACATTATTGGTCTTGGATCGACGGCTATGTTTACCGGAATCGTAGACGCGGTGGGCCGAATCGACGCGGTGCACGTGAACAACGGCGTGGAACTGCGTGTAAAGGCGTCCTACAAAGGCGTGAAGAAGGGCGAGAGCATCGCGCTCAATGGCGCGTGCCTGACCGTCGAGAAGGTTCTCAAAGGCGCGTTTACGGTGCACGCCGTGCAGACGACGCTCGGCCGGACGTTGATCGGCGAATGGAAAAAGGGTCGAAGCGTCAACCTGGAACGTGCGCTGCGCGCTGGTGATCGATTCGGTGGCCACTTCGTGCAAGGGCATGTGGACGGCGTGGGAACGGTGGAAGGGGTCGCCGAAGTCGATGACGCGATGCTCGTGGATATTCGGGTCCCGCCCGAAGTCGCGGAGACGACGGTGCTCCATGGTGCAGTGACGGTGGATGGCGTGAGCCTCACCGTGAACGCGCTCGCAGAGGACAGAATCGTGCAGGTGTCGTTGGTACCGTTCACCCGCGAGCACACGACATTAGGAAAACTCGCGAGCGGTGATCGTGTGCACGTCGAGGCCGATGTTCTTGGAAAGTACGTGAGGCAGCTATGCCGTTCAGCGCAGTAGAACAAGCAATCGCGGATATTCGCGCCGGCAAGCTGGTCATCGTGGCGGATGACGAGCGGCGCGAGAACGAGGGTGATCTGATCGGGGCGGCCGAGAAGGTTAGCCCCTCGATGATCAACTTCATGGCGACGCACGCCCGCGGGCTCATCTGTATGCCGTTGACGCCCGAGCGCTGCGATGCCCTCGGCCTGCCGCAGATGACCGAGCACAACAACGAATCGCACGAGACGGCCTTCACCATCAGCATCGATGCCGCCGCGCGGTTCGGCGTGACGACCGGCATTTCGGCCGCCGATCGGGCCGCGACGGTCCGCGTGGCCATCGATCCGTCGACGGTTCCGAGCGACCTGCGGCGGCCCGGGCACGTCTTCCCGCTGCGCGCGCGTCCCGGCGGCGTCTTGCAGCGTGTCGGTCAGACCGAGGCGAGCATCGATCTCGCGCGCCTCGCCGGGCTGTATCCGGCCGGCGTCATCTGCGAGATCCTGAATCCCGATGGTTCGATGGCGCGCCGTCCCGACCTCGAGCGGTTCGCCACACAGCATGGCCTCACGTTCATCACGGTCGCGCAGCTCGTCGCCTACCGGCTGAAGCACGAGCGGCTCGTCCATCGGGTCGCCGAAGCCCGCCTCCCGACGCCATTCGGCGAATTCCGCATCATCGGCTATCGCAACGACGTGGATGAGGCGGAGCACATCGCGTTGGTATTCGGCGACGTCGCGGGCAAGCAACAGGTGCTGGTGCGGATGCACTCGAAGTGCCTGACGGGCGACGTCTTCGGCTCGGCCCGGTGCGATTGCGGCTGGCAGCTGCACAGCGCGATGCGGATGATCGCGGCGGTAGGCGCGGGAGTGGTCGTGTACCTCGATCAGGAAGGGCGGGGCATCGGCCTCCTCAACAAGCTCAAGGCGTACGAGCTCCAGGATCAGGGCCACGACACCGTCACGGCCAACGAGAAGCTCGGTTTCAAGCCGGACCTGCGGAATTACGGCATCGGCGCGCAGATTCTGCTCGACCTCGGACTGTCCTCGATCCGCGTGCTGACGAACAATCCGATGAAGCTGGTAGGCCTCGAAGGCTACGGACTGGAGATCGTCGAGCGGCTGCCCATCGTGCCGGCGCCGTCGGATGAGAATCGGGCCTATCTCGACGTCAAGCGGGACAAGCTCGGCCACTTCCTCACTCACTGATCGTGCCACACCGAGCACCCTCCGCGGCGCGCACTTCCAACCGCCAGCGGCGTGTGGCGATCATCGTGAGTCGGTTTCACGAACACATCACGTCGAAGCTGCTCGACGGCGCGCGTGACGCGCTCCGCCGCGGCGGGATCGCGGACGCGAATGTAGAAGTCACGTGGGCGCCGGGGGCCTTCGAGCTCCCCGTGCTCGCCGAAGCGGCGGCCGCGAGCGAGCGATTTGACGCGATCGTCGCGCTCGGATGCGTGATTCGCGGCGAGACGCCGCACTTCGAATACGTCGCCGGCGAGACTGCGCGCGGCCTCGGCAACGTCGCGTTGGCGCATCGCATCGCGGTCGGATTCGGCGTGCTTACCACGGAGACCGAGACTCAGGCGTTGGCGCGGGTCAGCAAAGGTGCCGAGGCGGTGCAGGCGGCCCTGGAGACCGCCGATGCGCTCGAGAGGCTCGGTGCAACGTCCCGAGACTAAGGCCCGCGCGCGCGCCCTCCAGTTGTTGCATGCGTGGGAACTGTCGGGCAGACCAACGATCGAGGCGGTCGTTGCTCGCGTCGCCGTGATCTATGGACGCGCGCCCAAGGGCTACGACCGCGGCGCCGATCTCGCCGCCAAGGCCATCGCCGGGCTTCCCGAATTCGACGCCCGAATCGCGAATGCCGCGGAGCACTGGCGGCTCGAGCGCGTGGGCGTCGTGGAGCGCAACATCCTGCGACTCGCGCTCGCGGAGCTGGACGAGGCATCGACCCCGTCGCGAGTGGTGATCGATGAGGCGGTCAAGCTCGCGCACTGGTTCGCCGGCTCGCGTGCACCGGGCTTCATCAATGGCGTGCTCGATGCCGTCGCCCGGGAGACCGGCGCGCTGTGAGAATCCTGGTCGTCAATTGGAATGATCGGGAGAATCCGCAGGCCGGTGGCGCCGAGATCCACCTGCACGAGCTCTTCGGCCGGATCGCGACATGGGGGCACGATGTGCGTCTGATCGCGAGCGGCTGGCCCGGCTGCTCGCCGACGGCAATGGTGGATGGCATGGAGGTCACGCGCGTCGGGGGCCGACACAGCTTCGCATTGCGTGCCCGCGGCGCGGTCCGGCGGGCCCTGCGCGAAACGCCGTTCGACGTCGTCGTGGAAGACATCAACAAGGTGCCGCTGTTTCTCCCCACGCTGACGCGGCTCCCCTTCGTGGCGATCGTCCCTCACCTGTTCGGGACCACGGCCTTCGCCGAGGCCAGCGCCCCCATGGCGACGGTGGTGTGGGGGGCCGAGCTGCCGATTCCGTGGGTATACAAGAACGCCGGATTTCACGCTATTTCCGAGAGCACGCGCGACGATCTGGTTCGGCGCGGCGTGCCGGCGGAGCAAGTCGTCGTCATTCATCCGGGCGTGGATTCGCAGGCGTATCGGCCGGACCCCGCGACGCCGCGTGCGGCGCGCCCCACGTTCTTGTACCTGGGCCGATTGAAGCGTTATAAAGGAGTGGAACTTGCGATCCGTGCGGTTACCGCCGCGCGGACGACACGCCCCGACATTACGCTGGATATCTGCGGCCGGGGTGACGACCGGCCCAGACTGGAACGACTGGCCGTCGACCACCGCGTGAGCGATGCGGTCCGATTCCTGGGTTATGTGTCCGAAGACGAGAAGCGGCGCTTATTGCACCGCGCCTGGGCGGTCGTATTCCCGAGCCCGAAAGAAGGGTGGGGTATCACGAACGTTGAGGCCGCGGCGTGCGGCACCCCGGCCTTGGCATCGGACAGCCCAGGGTTGCGCGAGTCGGTGCAGAACGGCGTGACCGGCTACCTCGTGCCTCATGGCGACGTTCCGGCGCTCACCGATCGGATGCTGGCGCTCGCCGCGGATCCGTCGGTGGTGGAGCGGCTCGGCCACGCGGCGCGCCGCTTTGCCGAGGGGCTGTCGTGGGATTCGGCCGCTCGCGCCACGCTGGCGCATGTCGAGAAAACGGTTGCCGCACACGAAAGGAAATGTTGAATGCGCATCACCATCACTGCGCGTCACACGGAGATCGACGACGATCTGCGCGCGCACACCAAGGAGCTCGTCGAGAAGGTCGCAAAGATCGCGCGACGCCCCCATCACGCGCAGGTCGTCTTTACCGAAGATCATGGCGAAGCGGGCGTGGAGATCGCCGTGCATGTGCCGCGCGGTCGGATCCACGTGGCCAAGGCACAAGCCGCCGATCTCCGCTCCGCGCTCGACGCCGCGATGGCGCGCATGAAGCGCCAGCTTCTCGACGAGAAAGAAACGCCCCGCTCTAAGGTGCCCGAGACTCGGTGAGCGCACCCCCCGCCGCGCAAACGCCTCGACTCAAGGTCGGCGATCTGCTCGCCCGCAAGGGCGATCCGCTGCAGCTCGAGCTGTTGACGGCGGAAGTCGGTCTCGACCGCGAAATTCGCTCTCCCGAGGCATCGAGCCCCGGCCTCGTGTTGGCCGGATATACGGCGCGCTTCGTGGGCACGGACCGCATTCACATCCTGGGCGAGACGGAGATCACGTACCTGGCTTCGCTCGATGCGAAGGCGCGCCGCAAATCGATCGAAACGTTTTTGTCGTATGAGCTCCCCTGCATCATCATCACGAAGGGCCAGGAGGCCCCGGAAGAATTGCTGGTGCTCGCACGGGAGAAGGGCATCCCCGTCATTCGCACTCGCCTGAAGACGGCGGAATTCTACCGGCGGCTCAAGCCGTTTCTCGACGACGCCTTCGCGCCGCGCACCACCGTCCATGGCTCGCTGGCCGACGTGTTCGGCGTGGGACTCCTGTTTCGCGGCCGCTCCGGGATCGGCAAGAGCGAGTGCGTGCTCGATCTCGTCGAGCGTGGGCACCGGCTGGTCGCGGACGATGTCGTGCACGTCACCCGGCGGGGCAACGACGTCTTGATCGGCCGCGGCCACGAGATTTCCCGGCACTATATGGAGATCCGTGGTGTTGGCTTGATCGACATCAACGCGCTGTTCGGCATTCGGTCCGTGCGCCAGCAGAAGCGCATCGAGGTCGTGGTACAGCTCGAGGACTGGGACAACACGCGGGAATACGACCGCACGGGCCTCGACCAGCGGCGTACCGAGCTGCTCGATGTCGAGCTGCCGCTGGTGACGGTGCCGCTCAATCCGGGAAAGAATCTCACGGTGATCTGCGAAGTCGTGGCGATGAATCACCTGCTGCGCTACAGCGGCGTGGATTCCGCGAACGCGTTCAACGAGCGGCTGATCCGGCGCATGCGGGAAAAGGGCGGCGTGCAGAGTTATCTGGAGGAAGACTATGAGTGAGCTCCGTGGCGTCATCGTGTCGCACGCCGCGGTGGCGAAGGCCATGGTGGATGCGGTCACCGCGATCACCGGCATCGAGGGTGCGCTGACACCCATCTCGAATGAAGGCTGCGGCACGGCCGAGCTGGGCGAGCGGCTGCGTGAAGCGGTGGGCACCGGGCCCGCGGTGCTCTTCGTCGATCTCCCCGGCGGCTCGTGCTTCACCAGCTCCGCCCGGTACGCGAAGCAAGGCGGCGCCGACATCGCCGTCGTGACGGGTGTCAATCTCGCCATGCTGCTCGACTTCGTGTTCAATCGTGACATCCCGGCCGCGGAAGCGGCGCGCCGGGCCGTCGATGCGGGCGGCAAGGCGATCCACGTGACGCGCCCATGACCCTGGCGCTGTACCGCATCGATGACCGCCTGATCCACGGGCAGGTCGTAGTTGGCTGGGGACAGCCGCTCGACGTCTCGTTCATCGTGCTCGTCGATGATGAGGTCAGCGGCAGCGACTGGGAGCAGGATCTCTACCGGATGGGTGTGCCGCCGCAGATCGAGGTGATCTTCGCGTCCGTCGAGAAGGCCGCCGACATGCTGCCCAATTGGGAGTCGGACTCGCGCGTCGGGATCCTGCTCGTGGGGGACATCGACACCGCCGTGGCGCTCGCCGGGCGGGCGCCGCAGGTGAAGCGCTTCAACGTGGGTGGCGTGCACCATCGCACCGGCCGCAAGGAACGGCTGCGCTTCGTGTATTTGACGGACGACGAGGCGGCGAAGCTGCGCACGCTTGCTGCCGGCGGCGTGGACGTCACCGCCCAGGACGTCCCCACGGCCCGCGCCGTGCCGGTCGGGGAGTTCACGTGATTCTTCCCCTCGAGCTGCTGATCGCGCTGGTCGTCTGGGGTACGTTCGTCGGGGTGGACCTCGTCAGCCTGCCCCAGATGATGATCGCGCGCCCGCTCGTGGCCGGTACGGTGGCCGGCGCGATCCTCGGCGACATCCCCACGGGCCTCAAGCTGGGGGTTGTCTTCGAGCTGTTGCAGTACGACATCCTGCCGGTCGGTGCCGTGCGCTATCCCGAATACGGGCCCGCCACGGTCGCTGCCGTCGCGACCGCGCATGCGTCGGCGGGTGTCCTGGGTCTTGGCCTCGGCGCGCTCGTGGGATTGGTCACGGGACTGTTTGGCGGCTTGACGATCAACCTGCTACGACGGGTGAACTCCCGGATCATCCATAACGCGGCCGCCCGGCTCGAATCGGGCGACCCGAGTGCGCTGGTTCGTGTCCACGTGGGCGGCCTGCTGCGCGACGCGCTGCGCGCGGCGGTGGTCACCGTGTTTGGCCTGGTACTCGCCTGGCTGGCGCGGCCGCTGCTGGGCGGCGTGCTGTCGGTGCGAGGCGCGGTGCTGCTCGCCGTGGCGGTCGTGGGGACCGCGTTGGCGGCGGGTGCGGCGGGAACGTTGCGGCTGGTAGGACGCGGGCCCAACCTCGCGTGGTTCGCGGCCGGCCTCGCGGGCGGGATTGCGGCGACGATATGGCTGCGGTGAAGCGACCCCTGGCGCTCGCGCTGCTGCGGTTGTTCGCGGTGCAAGGCTCGTACAACTACGAGCGGATGCTCGGCGTGGGAGTGGGCGTCGCCGAGGAGCCGCTCCTGCGCGACCTCGACGACGGCAAGTACCGCCCCGCGGTAGCGCGCGGCGCACACTTCTTCAACTCCCATCCCTATCTCGTCGGTCTCGCGGTCGGCGCCGCCGCCCGTGCCGAGCACGACGGCGCCCCGCCCGATCAGATCGAACGGCTGCGCGAGGCGCTGTGTGGCCCGCTCGGGTCGCTCGGCGATCGACTCATATGGGCGGGCTGGTTGCCGCTCCTCTCCGGTCTGACGCTGGCCGCCGTCGCCCTCGGCGCCGGGTGGATCGCCGTCGCGTCGTTCCTGGTCGTCTACAACATCGGCCACGTCGCGCTGCGCTGGTGGGCGCTGAAGGCCGGCTGGACGCACGGGACGCGCGTGAGCGTGGCGCTGCATCATCCCGTGCTGCAGAAGGCTGGTGCGCTCCTCGGCCCCGCGATGGCGTTTGCCGTCGGTGCGGCGCTGCCGCTGACGGCCGCCTACCTCTCGGCGCCGTTCGAGTCGTGGGCGCGCGTGGCGCTGTCGATCGTGGCCGCCCTGAGCTTCCTCGGGTTCCGTCTCCGCGGCGACCGGCTCAATGGTCTCCGGCTCTCGCTCGCGCTCGCCGCCCTCGCGCTCGTCGTGGGGGTGATATGGCAATGATCGAGCGGGACGCGCTCATCGTGAATCCGCTCGGCATGCACGTCCGGCCGGGGGCGGAATTCGTCAAAGTGGCGAACAAATTCAAGTCTGCGGTCGAGGTGCACAAAGACGGCGCCGTCGTGAACGGCAAGAGCATCCTCGGTATGATGACGCTCGCGGCGGAGTGCGGCTCCTCGATTCACATCCGTACCGACGGCGAAGACGCCGAGCAGGCAATGGAGGCGCTCCTCGCGCTCGTCGCCGCGGGCTTTCACGAGATGCACTTGAAGGCCAAGGAAAAGGAAGACGCATGACTCCGGGTGACCGCCTGCTGAAGGGCATCGGCGTCTCGCCCGGCATCGCGATGGGTCCCACCGTGACGGTGCGGTGGGCCCTGCCGGAGGTCCCGCATCGCGTCGTGCCGCGCACCCAGGTGGAAAAAGAGGTGCGGCGCCTGCGCGCCGCGCTCAAAGACGTGCGCGGTCAACTCACCGAGCTGCGTGCCAAGGCCGAGGATCGTGCCGGCGTGGACGAGGCACGCATCTTCGACGCGCAGATCTTGATGCTCGAGGACAAGGAGTTCATCGGCGGCGTCGCCGAGCTGATCCGCGAAAACCACCTCACCGCCGAAAAGGCGTTCGAGTTCAAGACGCTCGAGGTCCGTGATCTGTGGACCGCGGCGGGCAACCCGTTGCTCAAGGAACGTCTTGCCGATTTGACGGGTGTCGCGATCCGCGTCATCCAGCATCTCATGCACAAGCAGGGCGCCTCCGACGTGTGGGAGAGTCTCTCGGAGCCGTCGATCCTTGTCGCCCGCGAACTGTCCCCCGGGCTCACGGTACAGCTCGACCGCGACCACGTCGTTGGCTTGATCAGCGAAGAGGGCACGCGCACCTCCCACGCGGCGATCCTGGCCCACTCGATCGGGATCCCGGCAATCTTCGGCTTGCGCGGTGCGGTCGCGCGGATCCCCCAGGGCACCAAGGCGATTCTCGACGGCACCCAGGGAACGGTCCTCCTCAATCCGACGACCGAGGAGATCGAGGAAGCCGAGCGAAAAGACGCGAACCGGCGGGAGCTGACCGCACGGCTCGAGGAAGCCGTTACGCAACCGTCCGTGACGGGGGACGGTGTGCACATCGCCTTGCGCGGCAACGTGGACTTGCCCGAGGAGGTCGCTCCGGCCAAGGCGCACGGTGCCGAGGGTGTCGGCCTGCTCCGGACGGAATTCTTGATCACGGGGCATAGTGAGCTGCCGGATGAAGAGGCCCAAACCAACTATTTCCGTCACGTCGGCGAAGCGTTCCCCGGACAGCCGGTCGTCATCCGCACCTACGACCTGGGCGGCGACAAATTCCCGGCGCCGTTCCGGAGTCCCCCGGAGGCGAATCCGTTCCTCGGGTGGCGGGCGATCCGGGTATGCCTCGACGAGCCGGCGATGTTTCGCACGCAGATCCGCGCCGTGTTACGCGCGGCGGTCACGGCGAATCTTCACCTGATGATTCCGCTCGTGACGCGACTCGACGAAGTCGAGCGTACGCGCGAGATGATGCGCGAGGAGGCTGACCGTCTGGAGAAACAGGGTGTGCCCGCCGCCAAGACGGTGCCCCTGGGCGTCATGGTCGAGACGCCGGCGGCGGCCGTCATGGCGGATCGTCTGGCAGAGGTGAGCGACTTCCTCAGCGTCGGCACCAACGATCTGACGCAGTACACGCTCGTGGTGGATCGCGCCAATGCCCGGTTGGCGGACCGTTTCACCCCGCACGATCCGAGCGTCCTGCGCCTGCTCAAACTCGTTGCAGACGCGGCGCGCTCCGCTGGCAAACCAGCCAGTGTGTGTGGTGAGATGGCCTCAGAACCGCTCTCGGCATTCCTTTTGCTAGGCCTCGGGTACGACACGCTGTCTGTCGCGCCGCCCAAGCTGCCCCTCATCAGGTGGCTGATCCGGCAGGTGACGACGGCGCAGGCCCGCGCCGCCGCGGACGCGGCGCTCGCGGCGCGCTCAGCAGAGCTGGCGCTCGACATCTTGCGATTTGCACTTGCGGAAGCGGTGGATCCGAACATGCTCGATCCCGATGCGCGGTTGCCCGCGGGACGGCGCTCCGGTAGTTTGAAACTATAGGGACCTAAAACATGCCAACTCATCGTCACGTCTTCACTTCCGAGTCGGTCACGGAAGGACATCCCGACAAGATCGCGGATCAGATCTCCGACGCGGTGCTTGACGCGATCCTCGTCGAGGATCCCTCCGCCCGCGTCGCGTGCGAAACGCTGGTCACGACCGGAATGGCCGTGGTGGCGGGGGAGATCACGACCTCCACCTACGTCCACATCCCGGACATCGTGCGCGGTACGATCACGTCGATCGGGTACACCGACGCGAACTTCGGCTTCGATGCCCAGACCTGCGCGGTCTTGACCACCATCGACCGCCAGTCCGCCGACATCGCGCTCGGCGTGGACAAGGGTGGGGCGGGCGACCAGGGGATGATGTTCGGCTACGCGACCGACGAGACACCGTCGCTGATGCCGCTCCCCATCGTCCTCGCACATCGGCTCGCCGAGCGCCTGGCGACGGTGCGCAAAAGCGGAGAGTTCCCGTGGCTGCGGCCCGATGGCAAGACGCAGGTCAGCGTAGTGTACGAGGGGTCCAAGCCGATCGCCGTCGACACGATTGTGGTGTCGGCGCAACACTCCGACATGATCGACAACGCGCAGCTCCGGGCCGGCATCCTCGCCCATGTAGTGCGACCGGTGGTGCGCGACGCGGGCTTTGAAGTGAACGACAAGAAGGTGCTCGTGAACCCCACGGGGCGATTCGTGGTGGGCGGCCCGCAGGGTGATGCGGGGCTCACCGGCCGCAAGATCATCGTGGATAGCTACGGCGGCATGGCCCGGCACGGCGGCGGCGCGTTCAGCGGCAAAGACCCCTCCAAAGTCGATCGCTCCGCGACCTACGCGATGCGCTGGGTGGCAAAGAACATCGTGGCGGCCGGGCTCGCGAAGCGCTGCGAGGTCCAGGTCGCCTACGCGATCGGCGTCGCGGAACCTGTTTCGGTCATGGTGGACACGTTCGGAACCGGCACCGTGCCTCAGGACGCGCTGGAAGGGGCCGTGCGGGAAGTCTTCGATCTCACGCCTGGCGGCATCATCCAGGCTTTGAACCTGCGCAATCCTATTTATCGGCCCACCGCGGCCTATGGCCACTTCGGCCGCGCGCCCGAGAAGCGCCGGGTCGGGGCGGGCGAAACGGGCGAGCGTGACGTCGAGCTATTCACCTGGGAGCACGTCGATCGCGCCGAAGAGCTGAAAGTCGCCGCGGAGCGCGCATCCCGCACATCGCGGAAGGCCAATGTCTGACACGATGACCAAAGGCGGCGCTGGCGCTGGGGCGAAGGCCACGAATGATATCAAGGACATCCGGCTCGCCGACGAAGGACGGCGGCGGACCGAATGGGCCGAGCGCTCCATGCCGGTGTTGCGGCAGCTCCGCGAGCGGTTCACGCGCGAGCGGCCGCTCGCCGGGAAACGACTCGCTGCCTGCCTCCACGTCACAACCGAGACGGCGAACCTCGCGGTGACACTCCAGGCCGGCGGGGCAGACGTGGCGTTGTGCGCGTCGAACCCGCTGTCCACGCAGGACGACGTCGCGGCGCATCTCGTCAAGGATCACGGCATCAAGGTCTTTGCGATCAAGGGGGAAGACCACGAGACCTATTACGAGCACATTCGTGCCGCGCTCGCGCATCGCGCCGACATCACGATGGACGACGGCGCCGATCTCGTCGGCGCGCTCCATATGATCGCCCTGAACCGGCTGGACGACCTCGCGCCGCCGGTGCGCCAATGGGTCGAGACACTCTCCGCTGCCGACCGGAAGTCGCTGGTCGCCGGCGTGATCGGCTCGACCGAAGAGACGACGACCGGTGTCATCCGCCTGAAGGCGATGGCGAAGGACGGCGTGCTCCAGTTCCCGGTCATTGCCGTGAACGACTCGCTGACCAAGCATCTGTTCGACAATCGCTACGGCACGGGCCAGTCCACGTTGGACGGAATCATCCGGGCCACCAACCTCCTGATCGCCGGGAGCACCATCGTGGTCGCGGGGTACGGCTGGTGCGGCCGCGGATTCGCGCTGCGCGCGCGCGGCGCCGGCGCGAACGTCGTCGTGACCGAGATCGACCCCATGAAAGCGCTCGAAGCGCAGATGGACGGCTACCGGGTCATGCCGATGGAAGAGGCGGCGCCGCTGGGCGACTTGTTTGTGACGCTGACCGGCAACGTCGAGGTCATCCGGGTGGAGCACATGCGCGCGATGAAGGACGGCGCCGTAGTGGCCAACTCGGGGCATTTCAACGTGGAAATCGATCTCGACGGACTGAAGAAAGTCGCCAAGGGACCTGTCGCCGTGCGCGAGTTCGTCGACGAGTTCCAGCTTGGCGGCAAGAAGATCTTCGTGCTCGGCGAGGGCCGCCTGATCAACCTCGCGGCCGCCGAGGGTCATCCCGCGAGCGTGATGGACATGTCGTTCGCGAATCAGGCGCTCGCCGCCGAATTCGTCGTCAACAACGCGAAGAAATTGACGAAGGACGTTCACCGCATTCCTGCCGACCTCGATCAGGAGATCGCGCGTCTCAAGCTGCAGTCGATGGGCGTCGCGATTGACACCCTCACCGCCGCACAGCGCAAGTATCTCGCCTCCTGGGATATGGGCACCTGATGAGCAGCCCGGGGGGAGCCATGCTGCAGGTTCGGGTAGCTCACCTCGGGCTGGATCGCACGACAAACACGCCGGTGGTGATTCTGCAGGAGAACGACGGACAGCGGGTCCTGCCGATCTGGATCGGACCGGCCGAAGCGAGCGCGATCGCGATGGAGCTCGCCGGCGTCAAGTTCTCACGCCCGCTGACGCACGACCTCCTCAAGCAGGTGATCGTCGGGCTGGGCGCGGAGCTGCGCAAGGTGATCATCACGCAGGTGAAGGACAACACCTATTTCGCCGAGCTGCACATCTATCGTGGCGATACGGTGATTCAGATCGACGCCCGTCCCTCGGATTCGATCGCGCTGGCGCTGCGGCTCAAGGCGCCGATCATGACGAGCGAGACGCTGCTCGAGCTGACGTCGGTGGACACGAGCGAAGGCGCGATCCAGCCCGGCAGCGGCAGCAGTCCGCTCGACGCCGACACGCTGAAGTCATACCTCCAAAACCTCGATCCTGAAGATTTCGGCAAGTTTACGCCGTAGCTGCCTGATCGGACTCGGCGCCTTCTGCACGCTCACCGTACAAGCCCAGCAACCTCCGGTCAGCGTCAGCGGGCGCGTGTTGCGGGGCGGGCGCGATACTGTGCCGCTCGTCCACGCGTGGGTGGTCTTGCACCGCCTGGCGCGCGACGCTGCCGGTCCGCTCGATTCGGTACGCAGCGACGCCCAGGGGCGCTATCGCATGACGCTGCGCAGCCCGGACAGCACCAGCGCCTACGCGGTCAGCGTGTGGTTTGACAGCATCGCCTATTTCTCGCTGCCGCTGAACGTCACCGGCCGGCCCGCCGTCCACGTCGAGGATCTCATCGCGTTTCCGACCACGAGCGCAGGCGTGCCGATTCAGTTGGCGCGACGGCTCGCGACCGTGGCGCGCGCCAACGAGGACGGCACGCGCGAGGTGCTCGAGATTCTTGAGCTGCAAAACACCGGTGTCGCGACGCGCGTGACTACCGATACGCTGGCTCCCACCTGGGCGGGCCGGGTGCCGGCCGGGGCGGGCCAACTTCGTGCCGGGCAGGGTGACATCTCGAGCGACGCCGTCCAATTCCGTCACGACAGCGTGATCGTGTTTGCGCCGATTCCACCCGGCCCCGCGAAGCAGTTCAGCTTCGGGTACTCGCTTCCCTCCGGGACGCGCGTGCTGGTGTTCCCGATCGATCAGACGACCGACGAGGTGAACCTGCTGGTCGAAGACACGCTCGCGGTCGTCAGCGGGCCCGGCCTCGAATCGCTCGGCATCAAGGAGCTCGAGCAACGACGCTTCGCGGCCTACCGCGCCGGCCCGCTTGCGCCTGACAGCAAGGTCGAGATTCGACTACCGGCGGGAAAATTCCACGCGCAGCTGTTGCTGCCGTACGTGATCGCTCTACTGGCAGCGGGGATGATCGTGGCTCTGGTGTGGGCATTGCGCCGGAGACCGCCGGCGTCTAGACTGAGCTAGCAGTCAATTTCGCGAATGGGGATACGGAAGCCGGTGCAACTCCGGCGCGGCCCCGCCACTGTAACGGGCAAATGATGTGATGGAGGGGCGCAGCATGCTGCGCCCCTACTCGGTTCCGGCCACTGGGTCAGTTCCTGGGAAGGCCGGTCCCGATCGCCCGAAGCCAGGAGACGTCTTCGTTCGCGCCACCAGTCGGTTCCCTCGCGGGAGGGATGGTGCTACGCAGACTCTCCGTTGTTGTACTGGTCCTGTTTGCATGTCACACGTCGGCACGTCGGCACGAAAATCCGCCGGCGCAGCGAATTGTATCGCTCCTCCCCTCATTCACTGAGCTGCTCTTCGCCATTGGCGCGGGCGACCGCGTCGTTGGCCGCACGCAGTGGTGCGACTACCCGCCCGCAGCGCTCAGCATTCCCAGCGTCGGCGACGGTCTGCCGCCGAATATCGAGGCGGTCATGGCGCGGCGGCCCGATCTCGTCGTGCTGTACAACGCGGGGCCGAACGTGACGGCTGCCAAGCAGCTCGAGCGCGCCGGTATTCAGACCGTCCTGATCGACGTGAACCGGCTGGAGGATCTTGGCCCTGCCACTCGGACGCTCGGTCGCCTCACGGGCCGGGAGGAGCAGGCAGAGTCGCTTGCGATCGCGCTGGACAGTCTCGCGGGTCGCCCTCCGCCTCCTGCGACGACCTCCCTCGCGTTTGTCGTTTGGGACAATCCACCGATCATCATCGGCCACGGCAGCTACCTCGATCAGCTGGCGACGCAGGCCGGTGCGCGCAACGTCTTCGGCGACATCGCGGCGCCATCCGCCCAGGTCTCGCTCGAGACGATCGTCGCGCGCGATCCGCAATGGATTGCGGTGCTCTCCGACTCGGCTGTGCCTCCCGCCTTTGCGAAACGACGCGAATGGCGCGCGGTGCGCGCGGTGCGCGCAGGGCACTTCCTGCTGCTGCCGGGCTCCCTGTTCGGGCGCCCCGGGCCACGCTCCGGCAACGCCATCCAGCAGCTGCGGTTGCGCTTGAACCGGAACGGAGTAGGGGCGCAGCATGCTGCGCCCCTACATGGAACTCCCTCCCGATGAAATGGACGCTGTTGGCCATCGTGGCTGTTCTCGCGGTCGCCCTCAGCGTGGTGCTGGGCCCCGCGGCCGTGCCGCTGGGCGAGCTGCTGCGCTCGGACATTGTCTGGAACCTGCGCGCGCCCCGCGCGCTGCTCGCGTTTCTGGTCGGCGGCTCGCTTGGTGTAGCCGGCGCCGGCCTCCAGGCGCTCGTCCGGAATCCTCTCGCCGATCCATTTCTGCTTGGTCTATCCGGTGGTGCAGGACTCGGCGCCGTCATCGCGATCGCCCTGCATCTGTCGGGACCGTGGGCGCTGCCCATCGCGGCCTTCATCGGCGCCCTGGCGGCGCTGGGCCTGGTGTACCGGCTCGGCTTGATCGGCGGCGCCAGCCTCGATCCGCGCATTCTGTTGCTCGGCGGCGTGGCGATTGGAGCGTTCGCGGCGGCGATTACGACGGCAATCGTTTCGCTCGCCGACGCCGCCGAGCTGCGGAACGCGTTTCTGTGGCTGTGGGGCGGGCTGTCGGGAGCGTCGTGGGACTCGGTGTTGCTGGTGGCGCTCTACGCCCCAATTCCGCTCGTGGTCTTGCTGGCCGCCTCCCGTCCCCTCGATCTCCTCGCGTTGGGCGAGGAGTCGGCCCAATACCTCGGCGCTGATGTGGAACGGGTGAAGCGGCGCGTCTATCTCGCGGCGTCGCTGCTCACGGCTGTCGCGGTGGCGGTCTCGGGCGTGATCGGTTTCGTCGGGCTGGTCGTTCCGCATATGGCGCGCCTCACGTGGGGCCATCGCCACCGCTCCTTGTTGCCGGCCGCCTTTCTTGGCGGCGGGGCGCTGCTTGCGTTTGCCGATACGCTGGCGCGCACCGTGGTGGCGCCGCGCGAGCTGCCGGTGGGTGTCGTGACCGCACTGATCGGTGTGCCGGTGTTCGCCTTCCTTCTCAAGCGATGGACGATCGCGTGAACTGCGTGCGCACGCTTTTATGACCGAACCGCTACTCCGTCTCGATGGTGTGCGCTATCGCTATCCAGGCGCAACGTCCGATGCGTTGCAGGGAGTTTCGCTGGCCATTGCACCGAGAGAGTTTCACGCGGTTCTGGGCCCCAACGGCAGCGGCAAGACGACGCTCGTCCGAGTCGCTCTCGGGTCTCTGACGCCTCTCGTGGGACGTGCCGACATTGATCGTCGTCCTGCATCCATGTGGTCGCGACAGGATCTGGCCAAGCTGGTAGGCGTGGTTCCTCAACGCGAAGACAATCTCTTTCCGCAGCGCGTGCGCGAGACCGTGTTGCTCGGCCGCTATCCGCACCTCTCGTTGTGGGGGCGCGAGCGCGCCGAAGACCACGACGCGGTGGATCGCGCGCTCCGAGCCTGCGACGCCGCACACCTCGCCGACCGTTGGCTGTGGACGCTCTCCGGTGGCGAGTACCAGCGCGTCCGCGTGGCGCGCGCGCTTGCACAGGAGCCCAAGCTTCTGGTGCTCGACGAGCCCGGCATGTCGCTCGACTTGAAGCATGAGATGGGGTTGTTCGAGTTGGTCCTGGGACTCGTGCGGGAGCAGGGACTGGGCGTGCTGATGATCACGCACGATTTGAACCTCGCCGCCCGGTTCGCCGATTCGCTCCTGCTGCTCGAGGCCGGCCGGCCCGTCGCTGCAGGTGCCCCGAACGATGTCCTGACACAACAGACCGTGGAGACGGTGTTTTCCTGGCCCGTCGCGATGCAGACAGTCGATGGGCGTCCCCAGATGATCCCCCTCCGCCAACCGAAGGAGTCTCGCGCATGAACCTGCCGCTGCTCGTGCTCGCCCTGCTGCAGCAACCCCAAGACACGGTGGTGCTAAAACCGGTTGTCGTGACCGCGACGCGTGCACCGGTTGCGGCGGACCTCATCGCGTCGGCGGTGACGGTACTGCGGGGCGCCGATCTCGTTGCGCAGGGCATTCGCACGGTGGCGCAGGCGCTGGAAACCGTTCCGGGCGCCCACATCGTTGAGACGGGGAGTTTCGGCGGGCAGACATCGCTGTTCATGCGTGGCGGTGAGAGCGATTACACCAAGGTGCTGCTCGACGGCGTGCCGCTGAACCAGGCAGGCGGCGCGATCGACCTGGCACACCTGACGACCGACAACATCGATCGCATCGAAATCGTCCGCGGACCGGTGAGCGTCCTGTACGGCACCGACGCCGTCACCGGCGTCGTTCAGATTTTTACGCGAACCGGGGGGGGGCAGGGTCCGGCGCGGGTGGGCGCGGAGTTTCACGGCGGGACCTACGGCTCCACACAGGGCGCGGTCGATATCGCGGGTGGGACCAGAACGATCGGGTACTCTGCGCGCGTGTCGCGATTCGGCTCGGACGGGCTGTATCCCTACAACAACCGCTACCGGAATAGCGTGGTGAGTGCGGGCCTCCGTGTGGCGCCGGATGCGCGCACCGACGCGAGCCTCACGTTCCGCTACGGCGATGACCTCTATCATTTCCCGACCGACGGCACCGGCGCGCCCGTGGACTCCAACCAGCGCGCCGCCGAGCGCGGGCCGGTGCTCAGCCTAAACCTGGGCCGCGTGCTTGGGCACGGGCTGGAAGCACGATTCAGCACCGGCCTCAAGGAATCACGACTCTTCTACAACGACGAACCAGACTCGCCAGGGGAGGATGGAGCCTTCTGGAGCCGCGACTATCTGCGGAGATCGACGACCACCGGAATGATGTCGTGGCGTCCGCGTGGCGGGATCAGCGTGATCAGTGGCATCGAGTACGAGGACCAGCGGCAGCGCGGCACGAGCGAGTTCAGCGCGTCCTTCGGGACGTTTCCGGACTCGATCCGCGTGCAACGCCACAACACCGGCTACTTCACGCAGGCCATCATCCCCGCGGGCCGCGCGGCGGTGACGCTGGGGTCTCGGCTCGACGCCAACTCGCAGTTCGGCACCCATGCGACCTACCGCGGCGGTGTCGTCTACCGGCTGGACCAGGCGCGCCTGCGCGCGTCGGTCGGCACGGGATACAAGGAGCCCACGTTCTTCGAAAACTTCGCGCGCGGCTTTGTTTTGGGAAACGCCGACCTGAAGCCCGAACGCTCGCTGAGCTGGGAGGTCGGTGTGGAGCGCGGTCCAGTTGCGGTGACGTACTTCAACCAGCGATTCCGCGACTTGATCGAGTACTCCTCGACGCCGGTCGGACCGGATTCGGTCAACTATTTCAACGTGGGCGCCGCGATCGCCGACGGCGTCGAGCTCAGTCTCGACCAGAGTGTCACGACCCGCGTGGCGCTCTCCGTGAAATACACGTACCTCCATACCCGCGTCCAACAGTCGGGCTCGGCGAGCGATCCCGACGGTTTGTTTGTGCCAGGCAAGTCGCTCATTCGCAGGCCCGTGCACACGATCGCGCCGGAGCTCGTCGCCACGATGGGTACGCAGACCCGCGTGACCCTGGGAGCCCGTTGGGTGGGGAAGCGCGACGATCTCGATTTCAGTCGTCCTGTGGGGCAGCGGCGGGTGTCGCGAGATTCCTACACTCGCGTCAATCTCGCTGCCGAGTACACGCTCCATGGGGTCGTGCTCTCGGGAAGTGCTGAAAACCTCTTCAACGATCAGGCGCAGGAGACTCCGGGCTTTCGTCCACGGGGCCGCACCCTGCTCTTTGGGGTAAGAGTGACATTGAATTAGTTTTCGAGCTTCGACCCAATCGTTGGAGGGCGTCCGATGCGCCGTTTCGCTCTTGCCGCGCTGCTTGCTCTGCTCGCGCGTCCAGTGCTTTCACAGGCCCCCCGCATCACCCCAGGGGGCGACCCGTCGGTCCGGAACGACACGATCTACAAGCTGTCGGTGAATCCCGCGGACTACGCCGACGACGATTACGTCTACCTGCTCGACGATGGCGTGTTGCGCTTCGAGGCCGACGGCCGGAGCAGCCGCACCTACCGGCAAGTCATTCAGATTCTGAATCAGGACGGCGCGGAGGCCTGGGGTGAGCAGAGTTTCTCCTACTCCGGCGGCTCCGAGCGGCTCACGGTAAACTGGATCCGTGTGCTGAAGCCGGACGGCGAAGTCATCAGCGAGAGGCCCGCGCACGAGCAGGAGTCGCTCGCGCCCGTGGCATTCGACGCGCCGGTGTACTCCGATCAGAAAGTCCGTCGGGTCACGTTGAGCGGCGTCGCCCCGGGGACGCTGGTCGACTGGAGTTACACGGTCGAGCGCGTGAAACCGCTCGTGCCCCGCGATTTCTACAGCGGCTGGCGCGTGACGACGGGCCTGCTCACCCGGCGCTCGCGCCTGGTGATGGATGTGCCGGCATCGCTCACGCCCCGCATCCAGGAAGAGAACGTCCACTTCAAGCGCCTGGAGGCGGTATCGCACGGCCGGCACGTCTACACGTGGGCCACTAACGACGTGCAGAAGATCGAGGGAGAGCCGTTCGCGGCCGTGCCCAATACGCTCTCCGTTAGGATCGAGGCCGCGGCGCCGATCACATGGGGCGATCTCGCCAGCTGGTACGCCGGGCTTTCCGCCGGCCGCTACGCACTCAACCCTGAGCTCGAGACGCAGCTGGCCGAGCACGTGAAGGATGCGCGTACGCTCGATGATTCGCTGCGCGCCGTGCATCGCTGGGTGTCACAGGATTTCCGCTACGTCTCGCTCTCGCTCGGTATCGGCGGGTACCTGCCGCGATTGCCGGCACAGGTCGTCGAGACGCGCTATGGCGACTGCAAGGACAAGGCGACCCTCTTCATCGCTTTGGCGCGCCGAATGGGTGTGACCGCGTTTCCTGTGCTCCTGAGCTCGACCGGCGGCGCGGACTCGACGCTGCCGACAGCGCAGCAGTTCAATCACATGATCGCCGCGGTGGATCGCGGGGAGCCGCGAGGTGGCCGCATCTACCTCGATCTCACGTCCGACCTGACGCCGTACGGCGAGCTGCCCCCGTCCGAGGAAGGTTCGTTTGCCCTGGTCGTGCATGACGACGGGAAATTCGAGGAAGTGACGCTCCCGGAAAGCCCAACATCAGCGAATCGCTCGGAGATTCGTCTCGTCGGGGAACTCAGCGCCGACGGTCATTTCACGGGTCGCTACGTCGAGACGAAGAGCGGGCGGCTGCAGTACGGGCTGCGCCGTGCCTACGCCCGCGTGTTGAACAAGGACGAGTTGAGTCGTCTGGCTCAGGCGCTCGCGAACGGGGTGTTCGCAGGCGCTACCGGCGACAGTGTGACGCTGTTCGATGGGCGCGATCTCCAGGCCAAGCCACTCGTCACCGTCGCCGTGCACGACGCCCCGGTGCTCTCGAGTAGCGGCAGTACGCGATTCTTCACGCTGCCCTCCGTGGTGTCGAGCTCCTCCTCGGTGGGTACCGGTCTCGCGTCGCAGCTCGAGCGACGGAAGCCGCGCCGCTTCCCGATCAACATCACCGCCGTCGTCGGTCCCATCGAGCTCTCGTCGGAACTGCGGATGACCCTGCCGCCCGGTTGGAAGGCGGAGCTGCCGCCCAACGTAACCGAGACGAGTCAGTTCGGGAGTTTTACGGCGTCGTACGCACAGGACGGTCGCGAGCTGCATGTCACGCACACCATGTCAGGCCACAAGGGTATCGCGCCGCCCGAGAGCGTGGACGAGCTGATCGCATGGCTCCGGGCTGTTTCCAAGGACGACGTAAAGTTCATCGTGCTCCACCCTGCACAATGACCGAGTGCTAGTTTCGAGCTCGCGCATCGTCTCGCTGCTGCCCAGCGCGACGGAAATTGTTTGCGCGCTCGGGCTCGAAGACCGGCTCGTCGGGATCTCGCATAGCTGCGACTACCCTGAGAGGATCGCGAACCGGCCGAGGCTCACACGGCCGCGCACGAGTCTCGAAGGTCTGTCGAGCGGGGAGATCGATGCGGCGGTGCGCGCGGCCCTGCGCGACTATGGCAGCGTGTATGAGATCGATATCGATGGACTCACCGCGCTCGAGCCCGATCTGATACTCACGCAAGGCATCTGCGACGTGTGCGCCGTGCCGGAGAAGCAAGTCATCGCCTCGTTTGAGGGGACCAAGGTTCTCACCCTCGATGCCCATGACCTCGCCGCGATTCTCTCGAGCATTCGCGACGTCGGTTGCGCGACCGGGGCGGTGGAGCAGGCCGAGGATTGCGTTGCCGACATGCAGCGGCGCATTGAAGCGGTGCGTGCCCGCACCGCCGGTCGACCGCGGCCGCGCGTCCTCGCACTCGAGTGGCTCGACCCGCCATACGTGCCTGGCCATTGGGTGCCGGAGGTGATCGACCTCGCGGGAGGGGAATTGGTGGCGGGAATAACGCGCCGACCATCGTACCGAATGGAATGGTCACAGCTACGGGAGCTCGAACCAGAAATCGTGCTGATCATGCCGTGTGGGTTCAATTTGGATGAGACACGCCGCGAAGCGGAGCGCTACGCGGACCTGCTGCGTGGCCTCGCAGCGCAGGTGCATCTGCTCGACGCGTCGGCGTACTTCAGCCGCTCGGGCCCCCGCGTGGTGGACGGTCTGGAAATGCTGGCGTCGGCTATATTCTCTGGGTGAGTCTTGTTTCGACGCCCGCGATCGTCCTGCGGACCTACCGCTACAGCGAGACCTCCAAGATCGTGCGCCTCGCGACGCGCGATTACGGCGTGCAGAGTGCCATCGCCAAGGGTGTGCTCCGGCCGCGCAGCCCGTTCGGCGCCGCACTCGAGACGCTGAGCGAGGGGGTCGCGCAACTCTATCACAAAGAGACCCGCGAGCTGCAGACCCTCGCGGCATTCGATGTGGTCCAGCTGCGACGCGACCTCGCGGGTGACCTGGGACGGTTTGCCGGCGCCGCCGCCCTCTCCGAAGTGATGTTGAAGATGGCGCCGCCGGCCCCGCTCCCGGCCGCCTACGAAGCGTTCATCCTGGGTCTCGATGCCTTGGTGAAGGCCGAGCCCGGAGAGGCTGACGCCGTGGCAGTCCGTTGGCTCTGGCTGCTCGTCGGGGTCCTCGGCTTTGCGCCCCAGCTCGATGCGTGCGTGCGCGACGGCAATCCCGTCTCCGGAACTGTCGCGTTTAGCACGGCGGAAGGCGGCGTGCTGTGCGCCAGCTGCGCCGGCGTCCAACCGCCTACCAAGCTGCCGCCGCAAGCCTACCGCGATCTCCTGGCCCTGAACGACGAACAGGCGGCACTCCCCGCGCTGGATGCAGCACACGCCGCCGCGCACCGCCGCCTGGTCGCGCGGTTTATCCGCCATCACCAGGGCGAGACTGGCCGGAACGGGAATGAGCCGAAGGCAACCGCCATCGACATCTGGGAGCGCCGCGCGTGGGTCCCACTCGGTTCGTAGTCGGTACCGCGGGACACATCGACCACGGCAAGACCGCGCTGGTGAAGGCACTCACCGGCGTCGATACCGACCGCTGGGAAGAAGAGAAGCGCCGCGGCATCACGATCGACCTCGGGTTTGCACCATTGCCGCTTTCGGGTGGCATTCACGCGAGCGTCGTAGACGTTCCCGGCCACGAAGCATTCGTCAAGAACATGCTGGCCGGCGCGACCGGCATCGATGTCGCGCTCCTCATCATCGCCGCCGATGAAGGCATCATGCCCCAGACGGAGGAGCATCTCGCCATCGTCGAACTGCTCGGCGTGCGGCGCGGCATCCCCGTCCTCACCAAACGCGATCTCGTGGATGACGAATGGCTGGCGCTCGTGCGCACCGAGGTGGCAGCGCGACTTGAGCGCAGTAGGATCCCTTGGCGTGCTCCGATTGCCGTGAGTGCGCTCAAGTCGGAGGGTTTGGAGGATCTGAAAAGAGCGTTGGTGGAGGTGGCCGCAGATCTCACAGATCGGCCCGCAGATGATCTCTTTCGCTTACCAATCGACCGCGTGTTTACGTTGGCGGGCGCAGGTACGGTCGTCACCGGATCAACCTGGAGCGGTACGGTGGCCGCCGGCGCGAGCGTGCGGCTGTTGCCGCTCGATCGCGACGTGCGGGTGCGCTCGATCCAGGTGCACAGTCAGGACGCTGAGCAGGCAGGCCCGGGCCGGCGCACGGCCCTGGCGTTGGTCGGCGTCGATAAAGACGAGATCAATCGCGGCCAGGTCGCCGTGACGGGGACGGGGTGGGCGCCGACCAGCACGCTCGACGTCGCGCTGGAGCTGCTCCCCACGGTGAAAAAGCCCCTGGCGGTCCGGACCCGCATTCGCGTCCACCTCGGCACGGCCGAAGTTTTGGGCCGGGTTGCGCAGGTTCGCGCGATCGCGCCGGGCGAACAGAGCGTCGCGCGGCTGCTGCTCGAGCGCCCGCTTGTTGCCCGCGGCGGCGATCGCTTTGTCATCCGCAGCTTTTCGCCGGTGACGACGATTGGCGGCGGGGTGGTGCTCGATCCCTATCCGCCCAGGCGGCCGCGCGTATCGGAGCGCGGGCTCGCGGCCGGTCGGCCACCCGCGGAACGGCTGGCGCGCTTTGTCGAGGAAGCCGGTCTCGCCGGGGTCCGGGTCGGCGACATCGCGGTGCGTGCCGGTGTGCTTCCTGCTGACGTTGCCACCACGATCGCGGCCGCGGGGAAGGGCATCCTATCCGTAGGCGATGTCCTCGTTGCCCGTCGGGCGATCTCCACGGAGGTGGACCGCCTGACGGCAGTGGTGGCCGCCCACCACGACGAGCATCCACTCGATGCCGGGCTCTCCCTACAGGCGCTCCGAGCCGGGGTGAGCGCACCGGCCGCGGTGCTGGACCTCCTGGTCGAACATGGGGTGAAGAAGCAGGCGTGGGAGTTGGCCGAGGGGGGGGCAGTCGTTCGTGCTCCCGGATGGAGAGCTCAAGTCGGAGACGCCGGTGGTCGGCTGGCGCGGCGCCTGGCGGAGGCGCGGTGGCAGCTTCCGACTGTTGCGGAGCTGCAACGTGAGTTCTCGGACCCGTCCGTCCCGGCGCTGCTCGCTCACCTCGCGCGCGAAGGGTCGGTCGAGCGCGTGGATCAGGAGCGCTACGCGCTGAAACAGGCGCTGGAGGAGTTCCGTCGAGCTGTCGAAGAAACGTTGCGCGAGCTCGGCACCGCGACGCCGGCGCAATTTCGGGACCGGCTGGGCCTGACCCGCAAGTACTTGATACCGCTGCTGGAGTGGGCGGACCGGCGCGGCATTACGAGCCGGAAGGGCGATACCAGGGTTTTACGTGCTTGACAGTGCGATAGCGTTTCCTAGTTTTTGCTAGGCAGTATCAACTCTTGCGCCCTGTACCAACAAGGAGAGCGGTCTAACGCATCTTTTCCGTTCGCAGAGGAGTCGGGGATGAAGCTGTATAGCTGGGCAGTGCTGGTCGGGGGGCTCGGAGGAGGCCTTCTCTCAGGCGCACACGGTGTGTTCGGACAGACGACCCCTCCTCCGCTGGTCGAGCTGAAGCAGAATTATCCGAACCCGTTCAATCCGGCGACCACGATCCCGTTCACCTTGAACGGCGATCTGTTTGCCAACGGTCATCGGCCCCGCGTATCCCTCAAGATCTACAACGTGCTGGCACAGCTCGTCGCCACGCCGATTCTGCAAGGCACCGGCGAGGAGCTCGACAATCTCGAGCTGACGTGCAGTACCGCGGGATCGTGCGCGTTTACGGCGTACTGGGATGGCAAGGTGCTGAAGACCGACCGTGAAGCGGCATCCGGCGTCTACATCTATCAGCTGGTCGTGGACGGGCGGCGATTTACGAAGAAGATGATCGTCATGAAATAAGGGCGGCAGAAAAAGCGGCGGCAGGTACAGCGGCGGCGCAGGGCGGCAGAAGCCCTCGCCGCCGTCGTTTTTGCCGCCCTTCGCCGCCGTCCCACCTGCCGCCCTGCAATTATGGCATCTTTATTGGGCACACCGATTGCTTAGGGGCCAAGCATGATCCAACCAGATAGACTGACAGTCAAAGCCGCCGAAGCTCTCCAGCAGGCTGCAGCGTTAGCGCGCTCCAAGGGCAATCCCGTCATCAACGATGCGCACCTGTTTTACGCGCTGCTGCAGCAGGAGGAAGGCATCGTCGTCCCGCTGCTCCAAAAAGCCGGGCTCAACGTCACGCAGCTCCAGGCCGAGACCGAGCGCGAGATCGAGCGGTTCCCGAAGCAATCGGGTGGCGCCGATCCGACGCTTTCCCGCGAGCTGTCGCGCGTGCTCGATCGCGCCGATGAAGACGCGAAGGCGCTGGGCGATGCGTACGTGTCGACCGAACACCTGCTGCTCGCGCTCGCCGAAGAGAAAAACACCACCGCGCGCCAGCTGCTTTCCGCCAACGGCGTCACACGCAAAGAACTACTCGCGGCGCTCGAGGGCGTGCGGGGTGCGCATCGCGTGACCGATCAGGAGCCCGAGAATCAATACCAGGCGCTGCAGCGCTTCACGCGCGATCTCACTGAGATCGCCCGCAAAGGCAAGCTCGATCCCGTCATCGGCCGTGACGAGGAAATCCGCCGCGTGATGCAGGTGTTGTCGCGCCGGACCAAGAACAACCCTGTGCTCATCGGCGAGCCGGGCGTGGGCAAGACGGCGATCGTCGAGGGGCTGGCGCAGCGCATCGTGAACGGCGACGTCCCTGATTCACTCAAGAACAAGCACCTGATCGCGCTCGATATCGGTGCGCTCGTCGCGGGCGCCAAGTTCCGCGGGGAATTCGAGGAGCGGCTCAAGTCGGTTCTCAAAGAGATCACGACAACTGAAGGGCGTTACATCGTATTCATCGATGAGCTGCACACGCTCGTCGGCGCGGGGAAGGCCGAAGGATCGATGGACGCTTCGAACATGCTGAAGCCGGCGCTGGCGCGCGGCGAGCTGCACGTCGTCGGGGCGACGACCCTCGACGAATACCGCAAGCACATCGAGAAGGACCCGGCGCTCGAGCGGCGGTTCCAGCCGGTGTTCGTGGGCGAGCCGTCGGTGGAAGACACGATCGCGATCCTGCGGGGACTCAAGGAGCGTTACGAAGTTCATCACGGAATCCGGATAACTGATAACGCGCTCGTCGCCGCAGCGACGCTCTCACATCGCTATATCGCGGACCGCTTCCTACCCGACAAAGCGATCGACTTGATCGACGAGGCCGCGGCGCGGCTGCGCATCGCCATCGATTCGCTCCCGCAGGAGATCGACGAAGTCGAGCGCAAGATCGTGCAGCTCGAGATCGAGCGGCAGGCGCTGGCCAAGGAGAAGGACAAGGCATCCAAGGAGCGCCGGACCAAGATCGAGCAGGAGCTGGCTGGGCTGCGCGAGAAGTCCAACGCGATGAAGGCGCAGTGGACGGCGGAGAAGGACGCCATTCAGAAGATCCAGGCCAAGAAGGCGGAGCTCGAGCAGCTGCGCACCGAGGCCGAGCTCGCGACGCGCCGTGGTGACCTCCAGAAGGCGGCGGAGATCAGCTACGGGCGGCTCCCGAGTATCGAGAAAGAAATCCAGCAGCTCGAGAAGCGGCTCGCCGAGATTCAGAAGAAAGGAAAGTACCTGAAGGAAGAGGTGGACGCGGAGGACATCGCCGAGATCGTCTCCAAGTGGACCGGGATTCCCGTCACGAAGATGCTCGAGTCGGAGAAGGAGCGGCTGCTCAAGCTCGAGGAGGAGCTGGGCAGGCGGGTGATCGGACAACGCGAAGCCGTCACGGCCGTGGCGAATGCCGTACGCCGTGCGCGCGCCGGACTCCAGGATCCCCATCGTCCCACCGGCTCATTCATCTTCCTCGGCCCCACCGGTGTCGGGAAGACCGAAACGGCGAAGGCGCTCGCCGAGTTCCTGTTCGACGACGAGCGGGCGCTCGTGCGGCTCGACATGTCGGAGTACATGGAAAAGCACGCCGTCGCACGGCTGATCGGCGCGCCGCCCGGATACGTCGGCTACGAAGAGGGCGGTCAGCTCACCGAGGCGATCCGGCGCCGGCCGTATTCAGTAATTCTGTTCGACGAGATCGAGAAAGCGCATCCGGATGTGTTCAACATCCTGCTGCAAATTCTCGACGACGGCCGTCTGACGGATTCGCAGGGGCGGACGGTGGACTTCCGCAACACCGTGCTGATCATGACGTCGAACATCGGGTCGCAATACTTGATCGAGGCCGGCACGGGGCAGGTGGCGTGGGAGCAGGCCGAGACGAAGGTGATGGAGCTGCTGCGCCAGGCGTTCAAGCCGGAGTTCCTGAATCGCGTGGACGACATCATCATCTTCCGGCCGCTCTCGCACGAAGACATCGCGCGGATCGTGGACATTCAGATCAAGCGCGTCGAGAAGTTGCTCGCCGATCGCAAGCTGACGATCGAGGTCACGCCGGCGGCGAAGCAGCTACTCGTGGCCGAGGGTTACGATCCCGTGTACGGCGCGCGGCCGTTGAAGCGCGCGATCCAGCGGCTGTTGCAGAATCCGCTCGCGGTAGCGGTGCTCGAGGGGCAGTTCGGCGAGGGAAATCAGATCCGTGTCGATCGTGCCAAGGACGGCAACTCGCTGAGCTTCGAGAAGGCCCGCGAGTCGGTTCGTGCTTAAGGGCATGGCCGCCGCGCTGGAGCAGGCGCGACTTGCCGCGTCCAAAGACGAAGTGCCGATCGGCGCCGTCGTCATGTGCGGCGACGAAGTCATAGCCGCCGCACATAACGAAACCGTGGCCCGTCAAAATCCCACCTACCATGCCGAGTTTCTCGTCATCGAGCGGGCGCTCGAGGCGTTAGATACCGATCGGCTCACCGACTGCACGCTCTACGTGACGGTCGAGCCGTGCGCGCTGTGCGCGGGGGCGATCGTGCTGGCGAAAGTGAAAACGCTCGTGTTTGGGGCGTACGATGAGAAGGCGGGGATGTGCGGGTCGGTGGGGGACATCGTGCGGCATCCGCGGCTGAATCATCGCGTGGATGTGCAAAGCGGGGCTGAGGCGGAGGCGTGCGCGGAGTTGATCAGGGAGTTCTTCGCGGCAAAACGCTAGCGGAACGTGACACCTAACGCAAACTGCATGAAACGGCGACTGCCTCCACCTCCCGGACGAACCCAAAACAGATTGACGACCGGTGTTAATGAAGTCTTGGGGGTGACGCGCACGTCATAGCCGACACCGAGAGTCGCGCCGGGGCCTATTTCGGTCCTGGTGCGGCCACCACTCTGGTTACGAGCCGCTGACAAACCCATTCCGCCGCGTAGGAAGACACCGGTCGTCACCCACGGGTAGTAGTAAGCAGCCAACGATACATTCGCACCCGTGAGCGTGGCGTCGTTGGCGGACTTCGTCCAGCCGTTGATCTCACCGCCCAGCAGGATCTGTGGTCTGAATGTGACGCCCGCCTTCAGGTAGCCGCTGATCGATCCTTGCCGATCTACACCCACGCAACTGCCACAGGTGATTCTGTAGCTCCCCCAACCCAACCCAAAACCACTCCAGCGTGCACTTCGGGCACGCCCGTCCTGCGCAGCCGAGGTTTGCGTCGCTTCTTCACGCAGATGCTGTGTCCGTTCTCCTACAGAATCTGAGGCATTCTGCAGGTCTTCGTCATTGCGAATGACCCGCGGACTCAGGAATACGAAGAGCTCGGTCTCGGTCGTGCGTTTGACCAGCCGACCGAACAACCCGCCGATCAGAGGAAGGGATGACAGAATCGGCACGCCCGCGCGCGTCTCCTCCTTCTGACGGTCGGTCAAGCCGCCCAACACGGCGGTCTGCCGGTCTTTCACGAGCAATTGCGTTTCGATCGTCCGAGTGGAGATCACGGGCGCGTCAAACGCCACTTCAGCAGTCGCCGCGTTTACCTCCTGGGCCACCCGCAACGTGACGTATCCATCGTCGCTGATCGTTGGTCGGACGGTTAAACGAGTGCCGACATCCTTGAATTGGACGACTTGATCGCGCGCGGCATTATCCGTTGGCAACGCTCGCTGCACTTGGATAAAGGGGCGTTGGCTCCCAACGAGGATTTCGGCGCTTTCATTATTGGCCGCTAACACCACGGGGCGGCTGAGAATCGTGACGTCGCCACGCGAGGCCGCGGCCGACAGGGTCGCGGTCATGTCCGCTCCACCCAAGTGCATCACCTTTAGCACAAAGTCGGAGGCGCCCAACCCTCGCGTCGATCCGGACACCTTCGCGTTCGAGCCGCGCACCGGGACGGAGTCAAACAGGGCCTCGAGGCCGTAGCTGAAACTCCGGTCGCGGCGGACTTCAGCGATGATCACCTGAATCAAGACCTGCAACGGCCGCACATCCAACTGCTCCACCGCCGCCCGAATCAGATCAAAGTCCATGCGCGACGCGCGAATCAGGAGACTGTTGGTGCGTGCGTCCGGAATGATGGTGACATCGCCGCTCAGCTGGGCGGTCTGTGTCGTCAGCGGCTGCTGTTGCTGCGCCGGCTGCGGCGCACCCGCCGGTGGAACGAGGTTGTCGCGTAACCCCTGGGCGAGTGTGGGGCGCGTCCCTCCGCCGGCCTCGCCCAGGGCGCCGCCCCGGCCATAGAGCGCGTTCACCGTCGCGGCGACATCGGCCGCACGGGCGTGCCGGATGTGGATCACGAATAGCTGCACCGGACCCGCGCCGGTCTGGGCTTGCCCTTGGGGTACCGCCTGCGCGATGGGCTCGACCGAAAAAAAGCCCGGCTGCTCGGCGAGCATCAGCCCGTACGTTTTCAACAAGCCCCGTAGCAGCTCAGGCAGGCGCGCGCGCGGAACGGGCTGCGGGGTTTCCAGCGTCACCCGCACCTCGCCGATGTTGCCGAACACCACGGGACGGTCGAGGTAGCGGCCGAGCGCCTGAATGGCCAGGCGGAGGTCCACGTTCACGAGTCGCGCGGTGATGCTGTCGTTGCGCGCGACGACGGACGAGTCGGTTTGCGCCGGAAGGCTCCAGGGCGCGACGATGCACGCCGCCACCACAACACACGTTCGGATCGTCAGCGCCACGCGCGCCTCGCGGTCAGGGACCAGGTCGTGTCGAAGGCGGCGAGCACGACGGTGTCACCACGGAGCGCGACGAAGCGAACGCCGTTCGCACTGTCGCCTAGTTGGAGCAGCACGCCGTTCTCGCGCCCGGGGATACCTTCGATGAGCGCATTCCACGGAGGCCCCCCCAACAGTCCGGCCAGCGTGAGCGGCGGCCGGACACGTGCCGCGGTCGGCGCTGCGACCGTGACCACCGGCTCCCAGGGGTTGTAGCGCACGTCCGTCGGTTTGCGCTCGAGACGAAACGGATCGCGCTGTCGCAGCCGCGTCGCAGCAGCGCCCAGGGCCACGGTATCCACCGCGGCCGGAGCGGCCGTCCCGGGGGCGATGCTGGATTCTGCGATCGGGGACTCCGGAATCGCCGTTGCCCACGCGATGACCGTACTGATGACGGCGACCGCCCCGATCGTAATGAGTGGTCTCATCGCTGCGCTTTCTGTTGGCTGAGCAACACCAGACCCTCGAGGTTGAATTGAATGGCGAGTGCCTCGACCTGATTCGCAGGACTTTCCACGGACTGCGGGCGTACCGACAAGCGTCGGACGGCCAGCAGGGTGGGTCCCTTCTCGAGATTGCGAACCAAAGCTGCCAGGCCTGCGACGTCCGCCGTTGCCTGCGCATCGAGGCGCACCCGGGGCATGTCGTACCCCGCCGTGGCGCTATCCACGTGCAACTCCAGGGCGTCGATTCGCACCAACGAGGACCGTGCGATCTCGCCGACCAGCGCCGCCAGTGTCGCGGCCGCCTCCGCCGGCGTCGCGCCGGTGAGAAACGCGGGCCCCATGCTCCGGAACCGGCCGGCGCGCGCGCCGAGTGAGTCGAGGGACTGGGAGAATCCCGCGACGACGGCATGGACGCGCCGCTCTTGAGCGATCGCCTCCGCCGCGCTCGCGCGAACGTCCATCCGCCAGCGCAACCACGCCGGGACCCCGCGGAATCCGAGAATCAGCGCACCGATGGTCACAACGCCAACGGTCAGGGCACGCCGGTCGCGCGTCGCCAGGCTCTCGATCATCGCCCGTTTCTCGCGAAGCGGACCGTAACGCGCTGCAGGTCCTGTCCGGCGACCGGCAGGCGGCTCACGTTGCCCACCAATTCCACTGTTCCGACCCCGGGCAACCGGCGCAATGCGGCGAGGACTGCGGTCGGGTTCGTGGTGACGACGGTAACCTCACCGTGCCCCCCCCCTCCGCCCGCCACGTCCGTCCACTCGAAGTTCACCACGGCGCTCTGCTCCGGCAGCAAGTGGGTGAGCTCGCCGAGGAGTGTCCCGAGGCTGGTGCGCGAATCGGTGAAGCTCCGCGCCTGCCGCAGGATCGCGCTCACGCGATCGAGCTGTCCGAGTGAAGTCGAGATGACCTGCCAACGTCCCGGGCGCAATTGATGCACGCGCGCGAGCGCTCGCTGACCGGCCCACTTCGCCGCCAGCGGCGACAATCCAACTGCGCCGACCGTCATCGCCAACACCGCGCTCACGAGCGTCACCGTCCGGCGCGGCAACGCGATCGCGCGAAGGTCGAAACCGTCCGCGGTGAGGGTCAACGGCTCGCGGGCGTCGACTGCCGCGGCACCGAATGCGTCGGCGAAGCGCGCTGCCCCTGGGCCGAGCGCGGCGAGCTCCGCGACGGGAGCGAGAGTGGTCGCGTCGGCATCGTCTTCCCGCGCGGGGCGGGTGCGTACTGCGTCCAGCGCCCCGGTCGCGTTGCGAGACACTTCGATCGTCAGGGGTCCGTCGTTCCAGTGGAACGCAGGGCCTGTAAAGGCCCGCGTTAAGACCACGGCCGTCGGCGCGATGGGGCCCATGCGCCACCCGCCCGCTCGACACGCCGCGCGAACCGCGTCGACATATGGTCGATCGAGGGCGGCCGCGATGGCGGTGCCCGCGCCGGTGGGCTGGACGCGCGTCGTGAGCAAGGGGACGCCGTTTTTCAGGAAGTAAGTCCCCGCCGCTTCGCGGACGATCGCGGCGAGCGCGTCCGCGTCGGCGATGTCCGGCAGTCCGACAACACGTTTTACCTGTGCGGCGTGTGGTCCGATGGCCGCATGGACCACCGGTTTTGGCCACCGCCGCCGTGGGGCTGCCGCGAGCAGAGCGATAGCCGCGGCCTGTACCGCTTCGCTCCCGCCAGGGCCGAGGGGCATCTCGCCCTTCCACACGACCCGATGACGACGGATCATGACCGCACGCACGGCTTCCCGTCCGACGGCGAGGCCGATCCGCGTCGTCATTCGATCCATGTCCGCCGCCGTGTGATGATCGTCGTCCGGTCACCGCGCGCGAGCCGCAGCTCGATCGCGGTCGTGACGGGAGGAGCGCCAGTCCGGACTCGGGCAGTGACGATCCACGCTTCAGGAGCGAGTAACACCAGCCCGGGGAGTTTGGCGGAAGCATCGGGCACCGCTGGATCCAGCCACGGCCGCAGTTGGATAAACGCGGTGATGGGCACGCCACGGGCGCGGGCGTCCAAGACCTCCCGAATCGCGCGGTCGTTAAAGCCGGGGAGCAGCGAGAGTATTTCGCGCGGCGCCAGGTTCAGGGCGATGGCACCGGGCTCCACGTCGAGAATGCTGTCGAGTTGGTCCGCGGTCTCGTCCTCCAGTCCTCGGATGCGCCGCAGCTCGCGCATGTCGACCAGCGCGCTATTCGAGGGCGGCACGCGATTCCGCGCGACATACCACGTTCGCTCGGCCCCCTGTGGCCGTGGCTCATCGTTTGCGTCGATCCAATCGGCAATGGCCGCGGCCGCGGAGTCGGCCCGCGCTTCCGGCCACCCGGCGGCCTCCAGCACGCGCGCCAGTGTGCCCTCATCGGCCGCGTTGATATCCAGGCGTGACCCCACCGCGCGTGCCGATAGCGAGCAGTCCCGAACCGGGGTCGGCCGTTCGCGCACGACGCGGTCAACGTAGTTCCAGAGCGAGCCGCTCGAATCGCGACGGGCGACCACCTCCCGGGAAAGTGCGTCACGGAGGGCGTCACGCTCCAGCGCGAGACATGCCTCCGCGCGCCATAGCCCTTGGGTGAGCGCGATGCGATTGCGGGATGCCGCGATTGCCTCCCGTGCGCTCACCGAGATCAGCCACGTCAGGGCGCCGATCCCGACGCAGATCCACAGCGTCGCCAGCAGGGCATACCCCGCGCGGGGGTCGGCACGAGACGGCGTCACCATACCGGCAGTAGCACGGTGTCCGTGCCCGCGGTCAGCTCGAGCGCTGCTGGAGTGACGATCTCGGTCCACTGGCGGACCCACCGGCCACCATGCGCGGGGTCGCGCAGATAACGGATGGCCGTGGGGATGCGCGCGCCGCGCGACAGCACGATCGTGTGGGTTTCTCCCGCTCTGAGCGCGAGGGTGAGCTGGAACCGTTCGGGTGGCTCTATGGCGAGCCGCGCCCGGCACGGCCGTAACCATCCCTCGACCGTCTCGCACGATGTCAGGAAGGTGACCGCGAGCGAATCGCCGCTCAGGGTGTGCGTACTGTCTGTACTGAAACGAAGATTGCCGAGCAGATTCCGGAGCAGGCGTTCGCCATTGCCTTCGCCGTCCGCCCGCATTCCGGCGGTGCGGATCTCGTCCGCCCGATCGCTGAGACCCGTCAGCAGCGCCGCGGCGGCGCTCAACGCCATGCCGCCGACAATCAAGGCGACGGTGATTTCGATCAGCGTGAATCCGCGACGGGTCATTTCTCGACCTCGCGGTACAAGGCGGTCTGCAGCAGAACTCCGCCGGCGCTATCGCTGACGGTGACGGTGTAGACGGTTTCCGTCGGGCGCTCGATGTAGAGACGCCACGACCCCTCGCCCCGCGTGCCGAGGTGCCGATCCAGATCCGCGCGCGGCCACAGCTCCACAGCGTTGAGCAGCTGCGCAGCGGCACGCTGCTCGACTTCCCGCGCGTGCGTCCGCTGCACCGCTCGGAGGGACTCGGTGGCGCTCCAGGCGGCCGCGCTGCCGACGGTGCCGAGCAGCGCCAGCGCCACCAGGGCTTCCAGGAGCGCGGCGCCGCCGCGTGCGCGGTTACTCACGGAGGGGCATTCCCGTCAGCGGATCCACGCGCATTCCTTCCGGCGCGATGACGCGGCCGTCGGGAAGCGCGGCGATAGCGACCCGCTGCCCGTCGATCGTGAGCTCCACGCGGACGGCCCGTCCGGATGCCAGCGCCTGGTGGCGAGCGGCCGCGATCGCGCCCTGACCGTCAGTCGTGGCATCGCGGGTTCGGACGGGGTCGCGACGCCACGCCAGTCCGACGACCGCTGCCATCAGTCCCAGCAGCACCAATACCACCATTAGCTCCACGAGTGTCACGCCGGCAATGCTGCGACGTGCGAGGCTCATGTGAGTGGCCGCAATCCATACATTGCCTGCAGGAGCGCGGCGGCCACCATCATCACGATGACGCCGAACACCAGAATGAGCAGCGGCTCGAGCCCGCGGGTCAGCCGTTGCAGCTGCTGCAGCGCGTGGGCGGATTCGATTCGTGCGGCGTGCGCAACCATCGCGGCGAGCTGACCGGTTTCTTCACCGACCCGGACGAGGCGAATCGCGGTCGGTGTGAAGGCTGCCGCGCTCTGCAGCGCGGTCGAGATTCGCTCCCCGATCGCGATCGCTTCCCGCGCACGCGCGACGCGGGCCTCGACTTCGCGGTCCCCGCTGGCGCGGGCAGCATGACTCAAGGCGCCGGCCAGCGGCACGCCCGAGCTCAGCAACCCCGCCAGCGCGGAGCAGCTGTGCGCGGTCGCCGACGACAGTCGGATCCGACCGACAGCCGGGACTCGCAGGAGCAGACGGTGCAGTCGCCGCACGCGATCGTGTTGCGCGAGCCATGCGGGCAACAGAGCGAGCGCGAGCGCGAGCCCCACGATCGTCGGGATCAGGGCGACGCGCGCGACCGCGCCGAGCGACAGCACGATCCGTGTGCTGAGTGGCAGAGTCTGGCCGTAGTCGGCAAGCAGCTCGGCGAATCGGGGCAGCACGAAGCCGATCAGGAGCGCCACCGATGCCGACCCCGCGACGGCCAACATGCAAGGGTAGGCGAGGGCATTGCGCACCGCCGCGCGCATCGCGGCGCGCTGCTCCAGCAGCTGCGCGGCGCTCTCCGTCGCTGCAGTGAGACCACTCCCGGCCTCGCCCGCGGCGATGATTCCGATGACCTGCTGCGGGAATGGGAGCGGCGATGCTTCGAGTGCGGTGCCAAGCCGCTCGCCTTGCTCCACCCGGCGCCGCAGTTCGGGAAGGGCCGCCCGCCACGATTCCGGAACGAGGTCCTCGAGCATCGCGAGCGCGCGGGCCAGGGGGACGCCCGACGCCAGGACGGTCACGAGTGCGCGCAGTCCGAGGGCGAGGTCCTCCGCGCTGGCGCGGGTCCGGCGTTGTCCTTGCACCGGCTCCGCCAGATCGATCGCGTAGGCACCGCGGCTGCCGAGCAGCGCGACGGCCGCTTCGCGCGTTGCCGCTTCGATCACGCCCTGTTCGCGGGAGCCGTCGCGCCGGACAGCCTTGAAGGTGTAGACGATCACGCGGCTCACGGCTTCACCGCCTCGCCCCAAGAGGTGACGTCGGCATCTTCGCCCTCGCCACCGGGTTGACCATCCCGGCCCAGCGTGTAGAGGTCATAGGAGTCGGGATTGCGCGTGCCGGGTGCGCGGTAGATGTAGGCCCGGTGCCAGGGATCGAGCGGCACGGCCTTCCGAAGGTACGGCCCGCGCCAGCCGGGTTGTTCGCCCGCCACGGGTGGAATGCGTAACGCTGCCAATCCTTGTTCTGTGGTTGGGTAGCGACCGGTATCGAGTCGGTACGCGTCGAGGGCCACCGCGAAGATCTCGACCTGACTCTTCGCCGTCGTGGTATTGGCGTCGCCCACATGTTTCAACACCGATGGCCCGACCAGCAGCGCCAACGTTCCGATGATCGCGAGTACGACCATCATTTCGAGCAGGGTGAACCCGGCGCTATTGCTGCGTGACACGGAGCACCTCTTCGATCGTCGTGATGCCGGCTTTGACCTTCTCACATCCGTCGGTCATGAGCGACCGCAGGCCCGCATCTGACGCTAGACTCTCCAGCCGGCGGCGCGAAGGATCCGCGCCGAGTGCCTCGCGGATGTCATCGGTCATCACGAGGAGCTCGAAGAGACCCGTGCGCCCGCTGAATCCCGTGCCGCGACACGCCTCACAGCCAGCGCCGCGAAACAGCGGCTGCCCGTCGTCCCTGTCGCCGAGCACTGCCGAGCTGGACCGATCCGGAACGTAGGGTTCCCGGCAGGCCGCGCAGATCGTCCGGACCAGCCGCTGCGCGAGCACCGCCTCGAGCGTCGCGGAGATCAGGAACGGCGGTACGCCCAGATCCAGGAGGCGCGGGAGCGCGCCCACCGCGTCGTTCGTGTGCAGCGTCGAGAAGACGACATGTCCGGTCAGCGCTGCCTGCACGGCCAGCTCGGCGGTCTCGCTGTCCCGCATTTCGCCCACGAGCACAACATCGGGATCTTGACGCAGGATCGATCGGAGCATCGAGGCGAAGGTCACGCCGGTCTCGCTGTGCACAGGGACCTGCGCCACGCCGGCGAGCGTGTATTCGATTGGATCTTCGAGCGTGATGATCTTTTCCGTCGCCGCCGAGCGCAGGCCGAGTGCGGCGTAGAGCGTGGTCGTTTTGCCGCAGCCGGTGGGGCCAGTCACCAGGATCATTCCGTGGGGTCGCCGGGCCAGTCCCTGCATGGCCGCCAGCAGGCCGGGGGCGAGGCCCAGCGTATCGAGGCCGATCGCGCCGGAGCCGCGCTCGAGCAGGCGGAGCACCACGCTCTCGCCAAACGCCGTCGGCACGGTCGAGACGCGTAAATCGAGCTCGCGCGCGTGCAGGCGCACGCGGATCCGACCGTCCTGTGGGCGGCGATGCTCCGCGATGTCCAGCTCCGCGAGGAGCTTGACGCGCGAGACGACCGCGCGGTCCATGCTCGCGGGAGGCTCGAGCGCGGGTTGGAGCACGCCATCGATCCGAAATCGGGTCGTGAGGCCCCCGCGCGTGGACTCGAGGTGGATATCGCTGGCGCCGGCGTCGTACGCTTCGCGAATGAGCAGGTTCACGAAGCGGACAACCGGTGGCTGATTCGCGAGATCGCGGACGTCCGACGTAAAACTCTCGTCGCGGGCCTGCGCCTGCTCCAACGCCATCGGCTCTTCGTCCGCTGCCAGGCGAGCGATCCGCATGTCGAGATCTTCTGGCGTGGTCGGCTCGGGAGCGACGGGGCGCTCATAGGCGATGCTCAGATCATCGAGTGCCTCGAGCAAGGAGTGCTCAGTGACCGCGACCGCCAGCGTTCCGTCCGCCCGTACGCCGGCAGGACAGACCTGATGGTGCACGAGAAACTCGCGCGAAATGCGATCCGGCATTGGCACAGCTTTCGCAGCGTCGCTATCCGTTGGCATCGCACACTCCTCCGGTACGACGCTGTGAAAGAAGCGGGCCAGCGGCTCGTGAGGAGGAACGCACCACGGCGACTGCGGTTACACGGCGAATGTGGAAATCTCGGCATCGCGCCACTCGCACTTTTGCGAGCAGTCGTCAGCCGGGTGTCTTCCTTGGTTCCGGACTCGGGAAGAACCGTTATGACCTATGGAGCGGAAGCACTTGCGCTCTTGTCGACGTTGCGGTGTAGAATGAGCGTAGGCACTCAGTCATGAGAGATCGCATGTCCGGGCTCGATTCGCTCGATGCGTTAATCGGTTCCTCCGCGGTCATGCAGCAAGTACGCACCCAGATCGAGCGCTTCGCACGATCTCCCGTTCCGATCTTGATCCTCGGCGAAACTGGTACTGGCAAGGAGCTCTGCGCGGCGGCGATCGCGCAGCTCTCGGGCCGGCACCCGTTCGTGCCGGTCAACTGCGCGACATTCCCCGATGGCCTCGCGGAAAGCGAATTGTTCGGACATGAGCGCGGCGCGTTCACCGGCGCGGTGCGTGTGCACATCGGGGTGGTGGCGCTTGCCGATGGGGGGGTGCTGTTTCTCGATGAGCTCGGGGAGCTGCCGCCGGCGATGCAAGCGAAGCTGTTGCGCGCGCTCGAGTCCGGCGAGTATCGGCCGGTCGGATCGAACAAGAGCATGCACTCGCATTTCCGGATCCTGGCAGCGACGAGCGGCGATCTTCAACAGGTGATCGCCGGCGGCAAGCTACGGCCGGATCTGTTGCATCGGCTGGGCGCGGTGCGCATTGCGCTCCCGCCGTTGCGGCAACGGCTCGAGGACATCCCGCAGCTCGCGACGCGGTTTCTGCATCTCTATCTCGAGCGTGCCGAGCGCGGCCCGCACCGCATCACGCCGGAGGCGTGCGCCGCACTCATGCAGCACGACTGGCCCGGCAACGTGCGCCAGCTGCGCAATATTGTCGAAGGCGCGGCGGCAGTGGCGGGCGGCGAGGATGAGGTTGGCTTGCCCCATGTCCTGCAGTTCGTCGGTCCGCGCATGGCGCCGCGGGAGGACGGCGTTCCGAGCCTCGCGCAGGCGCGCCGCAGCGCGGAGCAACGCGCGATTCTCAACGCGTTGGGGCAAGTTGGGGGCAATCGTGAGCGCGCCGCCAAGCTCCTGCGCATCAGTCAGGCAACGCTGTACCGCAAGCTGGGCGCTCGCGCGCAACGGAGCGCCTGAGACTCTCAGAAATGAGAGACTGCGTCCAGCGCAACGCATCGCATTCTTGCGAGGTGCAGGTCCGAGTTCGACGCGTGTGATCGAGATCCTGGGTCAACAACTGCGCGAGCGCGTAGAGCGGCTGGAAGGCGAAAGCCGCCGCGATCGCGTGCGACCATGCCGGACTTGGTGAATGGCGGAATGTGCGGAGATCGAACTACGGACCATTTGAGCAACCAGCGTCGCTGAGCATTCTAGCACCCCACCGATGACATAAGCATACTCCGCTCGTCATAAGCGGTTGTTCTCATTCTTGAGGTATGGAAGGGGACTGGAACTCTCGCAGTTGAGAGTTGGACAATCAAGAACGGGGGCCCCTATTCGGTTTCTCAACGACTTACCTCAGGGAATTACTCTGGCCCGGTTCTTTCCATGGCGATCGACATCCTCAGTCGGAGCCGTGGAGCTATGTGCCGTGCGACATCCGTCGTTGCCAGCAGTTTTCTGCTTGTTCTCGCATCCAGTGAACTCGTCGCCCAGCGCAACTCGTGGCGTGTCACGACGCCATCACCTACCGCCGCATCACTCGGCAAATTCGGCGACGTCCCCGTCAGCCTCTACACAGGCGTCCCCGACATCAGTATTCCGCTCTTCACCGCGAAGGGCCGCACGCTCGCGCTGCCAATCGTCCTCAAGTACCACGCAGGCGGGATCAAGGTCGAGGAAATCGGTAGCTGGGTCGGGATCGGGTGGACGCTCGAGGCGGGCGGCACGATCACGCGGACGGTGCGTGGGCTGGTCGACGAGGATCTCGGTCGCGGCTACTACTACACGGGCAACACGTGGTACAACTCGAACAACTGGCCCAATCCTACAACACAAGTTATCGGCAACCTTTTTACCAGCCTGCGCGATGAGATGATCGACGGCGAGCCGGACCAGTTCTTCTTCGATTTCGCCGGGCGGTCAGGACAGTTCGTCATGGGGCCGACGGGCGCGTCGGGGCCGATCGAGTACAAGGCGATCCCGTACCAGAAGCTAAAGATCGAGCCGACGTTCCAAAGCAACATGATCTCCGCGTGGACGATCACCGCGGAGGACGGCACCGTGTACACCTTCGGCGCTGCCGAAACAAGCACCGACTACACCACGACGACCTCGACGGAGGAATCGTCACACTGGCTCGAAGTCCACACGTCGAGCTGGCATCTGACGTCGATCGCGGCGCCCGACGGCGACGTCATCACCTTGCAATACGTCGGCTACACCGCCCAGCACAAGATGGGCCACTCGCGCGAAAAGTTCGATTACCGTCAGGCGCCGGGGGGAGGAGCGTGCGTCAACCCCGTGTTCGACGTCTGGAGCGAATTCCAGATCGGGGAGCTGCGCCTCGCGTCGATCACGACCGCGGCGCACACGATCACGTTCACGCCCGGCGTCCTTCGTGCAGACGCCTTGTCACCAACGGGGGGGGCGCAAGAGCCCACGCTCGACAAGATCACTATTGCGACGGCCGGTCCCCCGAGCACGGTGCTGCGCGCTTTCAAGTTCGACTACGATTACTCCACTGGGCGGCTGACCCTCAAGAGCGTGGCCGAGCAGGACCGGAACGGGGCCTCGCTCCCGCCCTATACCTTCGCGTACGACCCGCTGGCCCTGCCGGATCGAGCGTCCAACGCGACCGATCACTGGGGCTACTACAACGGTGCGAGCGGGAACACGGACGGCATTCCCCAGATGATGGGTCCTTACGGCTCCGTGCTCACGGGCGCCAACCGCGGGCCGAATCCCGCGTTCATGCGCGCCGGCATCCTGACGAAGGTCACGTACCCAACGGGTGGCTACAACCAGTTCATCTACGAGGCCAATGAGTACGGGGTCATCGCGGACGGCACCGTGATGATCGACACGGTACCTGCACAGAGCGTCTCGTCGAGCAGCTGGGAGACGCCGTACGTCACCTTCACGGTGGGCGGGACGTACTCGGCGCACGTGACGGTATACGTGTCGCAGGAACCCCCGGCGCCCTGCACGACGGATGACCCACCGTGTCCCAACTGGAGCATGGGCGGCGGGCCGGCGGGGGTCACTCTCACGGGCGATGGACACGGGAACTTCTACGGGGATCTGCAACCCGGGACATACTGGATCTCGACAGAGGGAACGTATCCGCAGGCCTGGGTGATCGTGGACGTCTCGTGGTCGGAGCAGGTGGAGGTCAAGAGAAAAACCGCTGGCGGGCTGCGCGTGGCGCAGGTTTTGGCCGCCGACGGTATGGGGCCTAACGGCGGGAACGTCACCGTCCGCAAGTACGACTACAACCTGCTGAGCGACCCCACGCGGTCGAGCGGCGTAGTGAGCAACGAGCCGAAGTACGCTTACTGGTACTGGTCGCCGGGGTGCGCGTACTTCTCGCGCTCCTCCATGTCCAAGATGCCCCTCGGCGACGGCACCCCGGTGGCCTACCGTGAGGTCACTGTGCTGCACGGCGCGGGCGGCGAGTTCGGCCGGACGCGGCACACCTTCCGGTCGTTCGTCGATGTCATGGACCCCCTGCCCGACGGGAGCGTCTGGCCGTTTTCGCGGCGCACCAACTTCGACTGGATGCGAGGACAGGAGACGGGGTCGACCGAGTACAACGCGGCCGGCCAACCGCAGCGCCGCTTCGCGGCGGTGCACGCGTTCCAGCAGGGCGGGGCGATCACCTCCCGCAGCTTCCACGGGATGTCGGTCAACACGTTCAGCGCGGGCCAGTTCGGCACGACCTACGCCTACAATCCGTTCGAGGTCCTTTCGATGTGGTCGTATCTGAGCGAGGACACCACGGTCACGTACGACGAGGCCGGGGCGGGCTCCTTCGCCACCGCGCGGACCTACACGTACGGCAACCCGAATCACGTGCAGCTCACCCAGTTGACAGAGACCAACTCGAACGGCACGCAACGCATCACCCGAATGACGTATCCGGCAGACTACGCCCCCTGCTCGGGAAGCTGCTCGCCCGAAGCTGCGGCGCTCACGGCAATGCAGGGCGGGACCCACATGCACAGCGAGGTCATCGAGCGGTGGGTGACCGAGCGAACCGGGAGTAGTGAGAGGGTGGTCCAAGGGGATCTCACGACGTTCAAGGCTTACACGGACGGCCGCTATCGACCGTTCCAGCACTTCGTCTTCAACAGTCCGGGTGCACCATGACCCGGCTCCTGCGGTTCGGCCTCCCCGGCCTCGTCTTTACCGCGCTCACGCTCGCCGCGACGACGCGCGTGGCGGCGCAGGATCCTTGCAGGCAAGACGACCCCCCGCCACCACCGGAATGCTGGATGGTGGATGTGACTCCCGATGGGGGAACGGCGGGGCCGCACACGCCCAACACGGGCGGCTACAGTGTTGAGTTCACCATCGCGAATATCGGCATGAACGGCGACGGATACTCGATCTCGTGCGCGGGGGCGGGCAACGTGACGTGCACGGGCACGAGCGTCTCATCGGTGACACTCTGGCCCGGCCAGTCCACCACGGTGACGGCCTTTTATTCGGTGGGCCCGCCGGGAAGCGGCACGCTCAGCCTGTCTGCAAGCAGCGGGACCGGTGCCTGGGACGAGGGCTACTACACCATCACGGCCGCCACACCATACGCCGTGGCCGTGACGCCCGATGGCGGGACAACGCCCACGCGGCCCGCGAACTCCAGCGGCCACACCGCGACGTTCACGATTCAGAACACCGGCAACTCGGCCAACACGTACGGTCTCACCTGCGGCAACACCGGGCCTGTCAGCTGCACCGGCGTCAGTCCGACGAGTGTCCCGCTCGCGGCGGGAGCTCAGACCACCGCCACGGCGACCTACAACGTCGGTAACCCGGGGACGGGTACGCTCACCCTCACCGCAACAGGTACGAGCGCCAGTGATAACGGGTCGTTCAGCGTGCCGGTGCTGGCGTACGGCGTTGCGGTGACGCCCGACGGGGGTGCTGAGTCCGGACGCCCGAAGAACACGTCGGGGTACGGTGCGAGCTTCACGGTGCAGAACACCGGCGGTGGCTCGAACACCTACACGCTCGCCTGCACGGGCTCATCCAACGTCACGTGCACCGGTACCACGCCGGCGAGCGTCACGCTCGGTGCCGGGGGCGTGACCACGGTGACCGCGACGTACAACGTAGGCGCCGCCGGGCCCGGCACGCTGACATTGACGGCGAGCGGCACGTTCGCGAGCGACCCGGGCTCTTACGCAGTGCCCGTGATCGATTTTGTGCCGTCCGCTGTCGCAAGCGGCGCGCTGTCGAAGGACAGCCGCTACCTCCTCCAGGAGACGGCCAACACCTACACCAACTTCGGGCAGATCACGCAGCTCACGGACGCGCGTAACGAGGTCACGAACTACCAGTACGGCGGGAACGGCAACAACGCGTTCTTGATCAGGATCACCCGCGTTCACGATGCGAGCGGGACAGTGGATCTCGTTACCGACATCGCGTACGACACCGACGGGTTCGTCGCGTCGGTCAAAGATGAAGGCGGGACGTTCCGCTACTTCACGTACGACCTCTACGGACGGCTGCGTCAGGTCAAGAACCACAGCGGGACGGTTGTGCAGGCGCACGGCTACACGTACTCGCGCACCGGTCCGAACTGGACGTTCGATCCCGCGAGTCCCAACGCGGTGGTGGACACGGCGTTCATACAGCAGACGCCGACGGTGAAAGCCGTGGTCAGCACCGGATATCTCGACGGCCTCGGCCGTCCGATTCAGACCGTGGTGCAGGACGGAGCAAACTATCACGTCAGTGCCACGCAATACGATGTGATGGGACGGACGTGGCGCGTCTGGAAGCCGTATACGCGGACGACGGCTGGATTTGATCCGAATGCCACGTCGCCCACGGCTGGCGCCACGGCTTGGTATAACAATTACCACAACCCCTCGACAACGGTGCCGTACGTCGAGACGGCGTACACGGCTGACGCACTGAGCCGCGTGAAGCAGATGACGCCGGAGCATCTGGTGGGCGCCCCCAACGCCGTTGTCCTACGCACCTATGGTGTGAATGCGACGAACAAACAGCAGTACACGCTGATCACGGACGAAGCCGCGAAGAGCACGCGCACCGTCACGGATGCGTTCGGCAACGTCGTGCGCTCGATTCTCGGCGCCGGCGCGCCAGAATCCACGGTAACCCAGTTCAGTTACAGCGTGCTCGGTCAGCGCCTGCAGACCACGGATCCGCGCAGCCTCAACACCACGTCCGCTTTCAATACGCGTGGTCTTCTAACATCACGCACCAGTCCGGATGCCGGTACGGCGAAGCCATTGTACGACAAGGGCGGCAATGTCCGCTTTACGCAGGACGCCAACCAAGCGGCCGCGACTCCCTCGCCCCTTGTGTACTTCACGAACTACGATTTTGCCGGGCGCGCGCTGACCTCTGGTCTCGGGGCCGCGACGTTCTCCTCACTCGATCCTGACGGTGCGCCGTCCGCGCTGGAGACGACGCAAGGCAACTGGCTGGTTGTACGTGCCTACGATGCCAAGCCATCGACGGGAGCCTTGCCCTGGAGCCGCTTCAGCGCCCAAATCACACCCCTGACGCTCAACAACGTGAGCGGGCGCGTTGCGGCGATCGCTAGTCTGTCGAACGGCGCGTGGCAAGTCACGTTGTTCAGCTATGACAGCGACGGTCGCGTCGCGACACGCTACGTCTATACCGAGGCGAACGGTGGGGCGTCGGTTCTCACAGCCGTCAACATGCGCGACAGTGTGTTCCGTTATTTGAATGACGCGCCGGTAGAGCGCTGGACGACAGTCGGAGCGAGCACCTTCAATCAGTGCTACGAATATGACGGCAGAGGACTCCTGACCAAACTGTATGTTTCTACGTGCGCAGCCAAGCCCCCGACCGCCGACCTCACTGATACCTACCGGCCGAGCGGGCTGCCGAAGGACTATCAATTCCAGGGTAGCCCCCTAGTCCCCATTCGCTACACGATCCGAGAGCAGACCGAGAAGATCGGCGATCCCGCGGGCACCACGTATCCCTTCTCAGCCCGGTATGCCTATCAACTGAACGGGGTCGTCGATACCGCTGAGTTCTATAGCGGTGGATCGCCGACGCAACAACACTATCGCTACACGTTTGGTCCGAATGCGTACGATGCGCTCAATCGCATGAAGAGCGCCAATTATTGGAATTGGAATGGCGGTTGGACTTCCACGCTCGCCTACTCTCTTTCCGGCATTGCGTACGACAACTCCGGGAATCTCACCGCACTGAGCCGCTATGATCAGAACGCGCAACCGCTCGATGTTCTGACGTACACCATTTCCCCCACGTCCAATCGGCTCACCGCACTCGGCGACGCCGTCGCGACACCGGCCGTGGACTGGGACGCAGAAACCGCCGCCGCATCCACCATCAACTACGACGCCAATGGCAACCTGACGCAGTGGTCCGCATCGCCATACCTGATCAGTACGATTTCCTACAACCATCAGAACCTGCCGGTGTCACTGACCCGCAGCGGCAACGTTACGACGTACCGCTACGACGATGCCGGGGAGCGTATCACGAAGCAGGTCGCGGGCGGCAACACCGAGGTTTACCTCCGCGACGGCGCGACGACCCTCGGCGTCTTCACCGTAACTGGCGCTGGCGGTGTGGCAGCGTCGCATTTCAATCTGTTGTGGAACGGCCGTGTCATCGGTCGGCAGCCGATTTTTCCATCAGGCACGCGCACCTACGACCATTTCGACGCCCTGGGGAGCGTGAGGTCGGTCGTGCTCAGCACTACCGGCGCGCCGCAGGAGAGCTACGACTTCGAGCCGTGGGGATTGCTGATGCCTGGCCGTACCCTCACGACCGCGACGCCGACCAAGGAAGGGTTTACAGGGAAGGAACAGGATCTCGAGACCGGATTCAGCTACTTCGGCGCGCGGTACTACTTGCCGGCGGTCGGACGTTGGGCAGCCGTTGATCCTTCCGCAGATGCCACGCCAGAGTGGTCAACGTACAACTACACCTATGACAATCCCGTTCTCACCACGGATCCAGACGGCCGGCAGGCGGACAGGGGGGCGATGGCGGGATCACCTTGGATAATGACGCAAGAATGGTTCACAAACCTGTCCCCCGCGGATCAGGTCCAAGCAATGCGAGGAGAGTTAAAGCCACCGAACGGCGAGTATGAAATGTCCCAGTTCGACCGAAAACTGGTACGGTCGATTGCGGCTGCGTATGTAAACTTGGGTGTAAGCCTTGCGCTCGACTACGTAGGAGGTGT
>QHUZ01000120.1 GCA_003223395.1 Gemmatimonadota bacterium
AAGTCGGAGCAGCGGCAGCGGCGTATCAAGGCGGCGTTGCGCCGTACCGGGAAGGTGCTGAAAGCCGCGGGCCGCGCGGCGATCGTTGCGGGAATCGCGGCCGGTATTGCCTCGGCGCGGGCCGAGAACCGTGGCCGCACAGTCAGGAAGAAGAAGCCCTAGTCGTCCGCACCACCTAAGTGCATCACTCGTTTCCACTGGGGCGCCGTCACTGGACTCACTGACAGGCGCCCCTGCCGTACGATCGGCAGGTCCGCAAACGTCTTGTCCGCCTTGATCTGCGCCAGCGTCACGGCCTGCGGCAGGCGGCGATGCGCCTTGAGGTCGATCACGACGAGCTTCGGGTCGTTCTGCTTCGGATCGGCGTACGGCGCCGACACGACGGTCGCCCAACCGACGACCGCCTTTTCGTCCCCGGTGTGGTAGACCAGTACCTGATCGCCGGGGTGCATCGCGCGCAGGTTTCTCAGCGCGACGGGGTTCTTCACCCCATCCCAGACCGCGGTCGCTGCGCGCGCGAGATCGTCGTAGCTGTAGGTGCTGGGCTCGGTTTTCACCAACCAATAGTTAGGTATTGTGGCTCCAGGCCATGGCCGTACCGTAGCTAAGAGAGTGCCAAACGCGCAACGCCCTAGCCTTCTGGCGGTGGATTTAGATAGTATCTCACTGGCGGTGAATGGAATGGTTCGTGTGATTCGAGATGCTTTTCGGCCCCGCGTGCGGTTGACGGTCCTAGCGACCACGGTTGTGATAGGCGCCTGCCTGAGCGGGACGGAGTTGGTCTCACCTCCGTACCAACCTCCCAGCACCATTACCATCGTTTTTCACCCTGACTCGGCGGACGCCGCGACCGCATCGGCGCTGGGGTGGAGCGCAGGCATCCCGGGCATTGAGATCACGCTCATTGCCGACTCGACGAATAGCGCGCCCCAAGTCTTCCAAGGTTCCGACAGCGGCACACTCGCGCTCGATCAGCTCCCCGCGGGCCGCTACTCGGTCAGCGCAGTCCGCTGGCTGGCGGACTCCGAGCGCGCCAAACTCCCGCCTGGTGACGATGCTGTCGGGTTTATGACTCGATTCGGCCTCACTGCTCCTGTCGCCGCCGCGCGACTGCGTATCGCAATGGTGGCGGACCGGCGACGCGGCGTCGTTATCAGCGAGTTCAAGGGCGACGCGATCCAGGCTCCTGGCCAATCAGAAGCCTACTACTACTCCGGGTATGTGCGCCTCTACAACAACAGCGACCACACGATCTATCTCGATGGTATGATCATTGGCGAGGGCTTCGCTTGGCAGTTCGACTATCCGAACTTCCCGTGCTCCCTGTATCAGCCCTATGCGCTCGACTCGTTAGGAATCTGGGCGAGGGTTTTCCACCAACTGCCCGGCAGTGGGCAAGACTACCCGCTCGGGCCCGGCGAAACCGCTGTACTCGCGACCGATGCCATTGACCACCGGCCGCTGTATCCGATCGGACTGGATCTACGGCAGGCCAATTTCGAGTTTTACGCGGGGCAGAGCGACGTGGACAACCCCGACGTTCGGAATGCTGTAAGCGTCGGCCCCGAGTCAGAGTTCGGCGGCCATGGGCTCTACTGGGGTGTCCTGGGAACGATTGTGTGGGTGGCTCGCCCCTTCGACCTCGCGACGATGCACACCGAGTTAATCCCTGCCGGAGGTATTTGGGCTCGGATCCCGGCCAACGCGTTGGTGGACGTGGTGGCCGTCAAGACTACCTACCAGGGTGGCTATCCCGAGTGCCCGTCGCTGGTGAACTCCACCTTTGACCGCGAGGCTGTACAGTTACTGGGAGCGCCGCCGGAAGACCAATTGCTCGCCTATCGGAGGCGCCAACTACCCTTCACTCTCGCGGGGCAGCCGGTGTTAGAGCACAGCCGGACATCCGCTTGGGACTTCATCACGAGTAGCCGAGATCCGTTCGCGAGGCCATAGACTTCGCAAGCTTCGCGAACACGAACGGCTCCCCCGGCGCCAAACGGTGGCGTGCGTCGGGGGAGTCCAGCCCCTAAACCACAAGCCCTCTCAGAACAGGCACTGACAACACCCACCGATGCAGCGGCCTTGAGAATCCGGTCCATTTGCTGACTTGCATGCATCGTCGCATTGCTGCGTGGAGCTGCAGCTCCCGAGATAGCGTGGCGGGTCATACGGACAAGTCGTCACCCCTGACCGGGCGAACGCGCTGCGGGTGCCCACTGCCAGGGCCACAGCTACCAGAAGCGAGAAGGCGAAAAATGAAACCGCTTTCAGCCATTTCGACATAACGCCCTCCTTGTCGGAGTAATAGAAGCCCTACTGCACCTACGGATCCGTGCGGTGCTTCACCGCCGCGTACACCGAGTCGAGCGAAGCGGAATCTAGAGTTCCGGTTCTCGCGTACAGCACCGTCCCTCCCCAGTCGAGCACCACGGTTTGCGGCACAGCTACCGCCCGATACAGTCGTTTGAGCTTTGGCTGCGGAAACGTGAGCACTGAATACCGCAGGTCATGCTGGCTGACGTACCGCCGTGTGCTGTCCCCAGGGTCGAGCGAAATCGCGAGTACTTCAACTCCGGCTCGTCCCAACGAGTCGGACAATCGCTGCCACGCTGGAATCGTTGCGAGGCAAAACGGGCATCTCGTGTTGAAGACGAAGAGCACTTGTCTAGCTGTGGAATCGGCTCGCTCGCCTATGATTACCGGGCGCCCGTCGAGCGTAACTGCTCGGAAGGTCGGGACCACGGTCCCGCGGTGCGGCAGGGTACTGAGCTGCCTGAGTTCTTGATATTCAGAGGAGAGCCGGCGATTGCGGCTCGCAAGGACCAGAACCAGCCCCGATAACGCAAGCAGCACCAGACCCAGCACCCCCGGGACCCATCGACGGACGAGCATACGCCGTCACCCTACTCAGAATCACTGCTTGGGTCGAGTTCCAAACGCGCAATGTCAAGGGACAGTTTGCGCAATCCGGATGACCCGGATCTCTGTGAGCCTGCCAGTACGCGCAGACGTGCCTCAGACTTCCAACGTGGAGCGACCATCCTGCGCCCCGCACTTCTCATCTCCGTTGGGAGGAATGGTGGCGTACGCGCATGGGCCAGCCGTCGGCGAGGGGATTCTCCAGGAATTGCGGCGTTGCGTCCCGCCTCGACTCCTGCCAGCATTCCGGTATTGCTTGGAGCATCCTGAGAATCCCCTCAGCGTGGAGCAGGTCGCCGAGGCATGTGGCATCAAGAGGCGGGCGCTCGAGTATCGCTTCTGGAAAGCGGGATTGCCTGCGCCGGGTGGGTGCTTTGCGCGCTGCCGGCTGCTGCTCGCCGTGCATCACCTCGAACATCACAGGACGGAGTTGGTCTCGCTTCCGTACCAACCTCCCAGCCCCATTACCTTGGTTTTTCACCCCGACTCGGCGGACGCCGCGACCGCATCGGCGCTGGGGTGGAGCGCAGGCATCCCGGGCATTGAGATCACGCTCATTGCCGACTCGACGAATAGCGCGCCCCAAGTCTTCCAAGGTTCTGACAGCGGCACACTCGCGCTCGATCAGCTCCCCGCGGGCGTCTACTCGGTGGGTGCAGTCCGCTGGCTGGCGGACTCCGAGCGCGCCAAACTCCCGCCTGGGGACGATGCTGTCGGGTTTATGACTCGATTCGGCCTGGCTGCTCCTGTCGCCGCCGCACGGCTGCCCATCGCAATGGTGGCAGACCGTCGGCACGGCATCGTCATCAGCGAGTGGAAGGGCGATCCCCTCTTCACCGGTACCGAGGGCACCTACTACTTCTCTGCGTACCTTCGACTCTACAACAATGGGGACACCACAGTCTATCTCGACGGCCTCATCATCGGCGACGGCCTCGCCTCCCAATTCAGCTATCCTAACTTTCCCTGCTCGCTCTACCAGCCCTACGCGTTTGACCCGCTCGGCGTCTGGGCGAACTGGTTCTACCAACTTCCAGGACGCGGGAGGGACTACCCCCTACCGCCCGGTGAATCCGTGGTGCTGGCGACCGATGCCATCGATCACCGTCCGTTATTCTCTGAGGGCCTGGATCTGCGCGGAGCCGATTTCGAGTTTTATGGAGGGTCTGCGGACGTGGACAATCCAAGCGTCCCGAACGCCGTGGACGTCGGCGTACGGTCAATGCCTCTCGGTCATGGGCTATTTTGGCAACTCGCCGCCGTCGCGTTCGTGGCGCTTCCGTTCGACCTCGCCACGATTCACACAGAATTCTTTGGGAATGGACTGTGGGGCAGGATACCGGCAAGCGC
>QHUZ01000037.1 GCA_003223395.1 Gemmatimonadota bacterium
CGCCGGCGTCCGGAGCAAGGCCCGCAGCATCGCTTCGTAGACTTCCGCAGCGGTGGCAGGATCGTCTTCACCATGGATGCGGTGCACATGCGCTGTGGGGACCGGTACGCGGTCGAGTAGCGTTTCGCGTGCCATGCGGTAGTTGCTCTCCACATGGTGCGGCGGCACACACCGTTCGTCCCCCCACAGGATCTGCACTCGCGACCACAACACTTTGGACACGAAAGGCTCCGTGGCCAACCGCAGGTAGGTGTCACGCGGCGTCGAGCCGCCGGAGAGCGCGACAATGAACTGTCCACGCGAGGCAATCGCGTCCCCCGCGGCCGCGACGAAACGTCCCGCAGCCGCGTCGGCGAGCGCGGCGGCGCTGGGCAGCACCGTGAGATCAGCTGGCATCGACCTGAGCCATCATCGCTTCAAGAATAAACGGCCGCCGCTGGTGAGCGACGGCCGTTGCGTCTTGGGAAGACACTGGCGGAATGTGTTTCCACACCCCGCCCGCTGTCAACGTCATTGCTTCCGATAATAGCGCCAGGCAGCGATGGTTCCGCCCGTGGGCTTCATCGCGAACTGCTGGCTTTGCCCCGGCGCCGTCGTGGCCACATCCACCGTATCGGTCGCCACGACCGCGCCCTTCAGGTCGACGAACTCGAATACCAGCCTGTACGGCTGATTGGGCTTCTCTCGCGTGTTCGTTACGATCCCCTTCACTTCGCGGCCCGTATCCGTCGAGTCGAACTGGCTCACCGCAACATCCCCAACCAAGAGCGAGTCGCCCAACTTGTAGTAGAACAGCGCGGAGTCGATCTTGCCGTTCTGCTGCTGCGCGTACGCCATGATCTTGATGCCAGTGCGGTTCATCGGATCGACCGCGAGCAGGCGGCGGGACATCGTCAGCGCCGTCACGGAGTCGTGCAGCCCCAGCGCCGTGTTGGCGCGGTAAATCAGCGTCTCGCGGTAGTAGGGATTGACCTTGAGGCTCGCATCCAGCGCCTGCGCGGCAAGGGAGAACGCCGCATGCGAGTTCGCGAGGTAGGTCTTGGCGATACCCGACGTCACAGAGTCACAATGCATGCGAATCCGCACCACGGTCATCGGCGGACGCTTCGCCCGTGACTCGCGGCGGCAGTTACCACCCGCGATCGACGTATCGGGATCTTCAGGGACGCCGCTGGAAATCTCGGCGCCGACCTTGTAGAGCTGGTAGTACCCCAACGAGTCGCCCTTACTGATGATCTGCCGATACAGCGTGAACGCGCTGTCGCGGTAGGTGCTGTCCTTGGCGCCTTTCTGCATGTACACGCCGCCCAGCGCCGCCATGATCTCGGCATCCCCGGGGTACAGGGCCAGATACTCGCGATACGTCTTCTGCGCCTCGGGCAGCTGCTGCATGCTCTGCTGAATGCGGCCGAGGTTGAAGAGCGCGTCCTTACGATCCTGGGCAAACTTGGGATCCGCGGCGGCGACGTCTGCCGCCCTGCGGAAAAACAGCAACGCCGAATCGCCCTTCCCCGTGTTGTAGTACAGCGTGGCGATATACTTGAGGCCTGTCGGCTCGCCGGGCAGCATCCCGCTGGCGCGCCGGAACGATTTGATCGCGGAGTCGAGGTTGTTCGCCTGCCACGCCGCGATCCCGGCGTTGAAGGCCGGCACCCACACGTAGCGGCGCCAGATGTCGATGTCGCCCTTGCAGTCGGGCTTCAGCTGCTCCGCTTTCGTGAACGCCGAGTCGATCCCTTGCCCGTCGTCAGTCATGACGTAATAGCGGGCGAGGTAGTACCACGCTGCGGGATTCTTCTCCTGCCCCCCGGTCGTCAGCGCCTGGGTCAACAGCCGCTGCGCGTCGCTCAGATCTTTCTTCTTTTGATCCTCGAACTTGCCCATCGTCGCGCTCTTCAAATACCCCATGCCCTGGTTGACGAGGGGGTTGTTCGGTTTCAAGTCGCATTTCGGTTCCGCCCAGCGGTTCGGCGCCTGTTGCTGCTGCTGAGCCGCCAGCGGGACCGAAACGACGGTGAACAAGATTCCCGCAAGAGTACGCAACGTTCGCACGTTCACTCCTTGGATTTCGCGATAAGGGCCTCGGCGTCGCGCTCGACGGCGCGCGCCACTTCCAGCGGCGGGCGTCCCAGCGCCTGCGCCGCGGCCAACACATCATCGTATTCTGGCTTCACCCGGACGGTCCCGCCATCCAGCACCTTCACCCGCACCGCCACGCCATCCAGCCGCACCGTCAGCTGATGTCGTGGCAGCGTGGCCCGCTCCGCGATCCAGCGGCGCACCCCGGCCGTCGTACTGTGGCGGAACAGCTCGGCGGTCACGGCCTCCGCCAGCGCCTCGGGCGCCATGACTTCCACCCGGAACCCCTGCCGGCCTTTCTTCATCTGTACCGGCCAAGTCTCCACGTCGAGCGCGCCGGCCTGGACCAAGGCCTGGCGGAGCGGCTCCACGTACTCGGGACTCATATCGTCCACGTCAGTCGCGAGCACCACCACGCGACCTGCCTCACTCGCCGCCTCGGCGAGGAGAATCCGCAGCGCGTTGGGATAGTGCTTGGGATCGCGCTGGCCAGCGCCCCACCCGCTGCCAACCATCCGCCAGCGGTCCGGCGGCGCTCCTGTGGACAGCACCCGGAGCAAGGCCGCGCCGGTCGGCGTCGTCGCCTCGCCTTCCACGGGGCCGGCGCTTGCGATCTCGAGTCCCTCCAGCAGGATCGCGGTGGCGGGCGCGGGGACCGGCAGACGCCCGTGCGCCGCCTCGACCCAGCCCTGCCCCACCGCGACCGGAAAATGATGGACGGCTTGTGCGCCGAGTCGCTCGAACCCTTCAATGGCGCCCACGATATCCAAGACGGCGTCCACCGCTCCGACTTCATGCAGGTGGACTTTGTCGGGAGCGACGCCGTGGACTCGACCCTCAGCCTCGCCCACCAACCGGAACGCGCGGACCGCGCGCTCCTTCACCCAATCGGACACGGGCGCCCGCTCGACCAGTCGCACCAACTCGCCCACATGACGGCCGTGCGGTTGCGGCGGGATGTCGAACTCGACTTGTTTGCACGTGACCCCGGCACGGCGCACGTCACGGACCGTAACACGGACGTCGCCCACGCCCAGCCGTCCCGGCAGCGCCTCGAGCCAGGAAACCGGCAGGCCCAGCGAGAGGAGCGCCCCTAACGTCATATCGCCGCTGATACCGGCGGCGGGATCCAGGATGGCTATGCGCATGGGCCGAAGTGGGGAAATATAAACGGCTTAGGCTCTGTAGAGCCACCCGGCCCCGGTGTTAAACAGGACGATGCGCTGTTCGGGACGGAGGACGCCTCGGTTCTTGAGCGCCACGGCACCTGACAAGGCCGCTCCACCTTCCGGCGATGCGTCGATCCCCTCAGCGAGCTGCAGCTCGTGCGCGGCCGCCCCCAGCGCCTCGTCGCTCACGGCGACGGCGCCCCCGCCGCTTTCGCGCAGCGCCCGCAGCATGAGCCTGTCGCCCAGCGGCGCAGGCACGCGCAAACCAGCCGCCACGGTTTTGGGATCGGGCCACGGCTCGCACCGCTCGGCCCCCGATTCGAAAGCCTGCACGACCGGGGCGCAGCCGCTCGATTGCACGGTGAACATCCGCGGGAGCGGCCCGCGCAGCCAGCCGCTCTGGCGCAGCTCCTGGAACGCTTTCCACATCCCGATCAAGCCCGTCCCGCCGCCCGTCGGATAGATAATCGCGTCAGGAAGTGTCCATCCCAACTGCTCGGCCAACTCGAGCCCGAGCGTCTTCTTGCCTTCGATGCGATACGGCTCTCGCAGCGTGGAGACGTCGATGGCGCCGGTATTGGTGGCGTGCAACCGAGCCGCAATACCACAGTCGCCGATGTGACCATCGAGCAGCATCAGATCGCCACCAAACGCGCGGATCTGATCCAGGATGGGGCGTGGCGTCGTCGCAGGCGCATACACCCGCGCCGACGCCCCCGCGCGGGTCGCGTACGCGGCGAGTGCGATCCCCGCATTGCCGGCGGTCGGTACGACGAACTCTGTCGCGCCTGCCAGCACCGCGCGCGTGACGGCTGCGGCCAGACCACGGGCCTTGAACGATCCTGTGGGATTCGTGCCTTCGTCCTTCACCCAAAGTTGGTCGAAACCTTGGCGCGCGCCGACGCGCTCGACTTTGAGCAGCGGCGTCCCACCCTCGCCGAGTGTGACGGGGTGCTCGCCTTCCGCGAGTGGCAACCATCCGTCATAGCGCCACATCGTCCAGCGTCGGGCGCGTAACAACGTCTTGGCTTCGGGAGATGGCAAGGCAGCGTATCGGACCAGATAGGGAGACCCGCACACCTCGCACACACCGGGGAAGCCGTCGGTGTCGCGCGTGCGCACGGGGTCGCACGCCGAACACTCCAATGTCCAGGGTGTCACGCGCGCTGGTGCAACCGGTCGAGGATCCGGTCCGCGAGCGTGGTGGAGAATCCCGGCAGCGCCGCGATCTCAGCCGGTGTTGCGGTCCGCACGCCCGCGAGCGAACCGAAACGCTCCAGCAGGACGCGCCGGCGTGCCGGGCCAATGCCCGGGATGCGCAGCAGTTCCGACGTGATGGTGCGCTGCGCCCGCCGCTTGCGGCTGTAGGTGACCGCAAAGCGGTGGGCTTCGTCCCGGGCGCGCTGCAGGAGCTTGAGTGACGGGCTGCGCCGCGACAGCCGCAATGGCTCACCGGAGTCCTGCAGGAAGACCTCTTCCTCCCGTTTCGCAAGACTCACCATGGGGAGACGCTCGAGTCCCTGCGCGCGCGCCGCTTCGACTGCGGCAGCCAATTGGCCCTTTCCTCCATCGATCACGATCAAGTCCGGAATCTGTTTGTTCTCCGCAATGCGGCGTGTCAAGAAGCGGCTCACGACTTCCTTCATCGCCGCGAAGTCGTCGATTCCTTCTACACCCTTGATCCGATATCGCCGGTACTCGGCCTTGCGCGGCCGGCCGCCTTCGAACCAGACCAGCGACCCCACCGTGTCCCTGCCCTGGTTATGCGAGATATCGATGCACACCATCGCGCGCGGCACGACCGGCAGGCCGAGGTCGCGGCCCAGCGCGAATACCGGGTCGGCGGCGCGCTCGTCGATGTCGAACGTCTCGATCTTGAAGCTATCGAGCAGGTGCCGGGCGTTCTGATCGGCGAGCTCGACGAGCTTCGCGGCCGAGCCACGCTGCGGCACCACGAACTCGATGCCCGGCGCCAGCTCGCGGAGCGCATCCAAATCGGCGGGCGCAAACGGGAGCACCACGCGCTGGGCCCGCTGGTCCAGCGGCAGATAATAGCCCACCAGGAACGTGCGCAGGACGTCGCCTTCGGGGGCATGCTCGACGTGCTCCAAAAAGCGATGCTCGCGCGCGACGAGCCGGCCGTCCCGAATGCGCAGGATGACGCCGACCGCGTCGTCGCCGTCGCGGGCGAGGCTGATCGCGTCGGCGTCGCCGCCCCCGACGACCTCCACCGTCTGCGGCTGCTCGAGCTGATCCAGCCACTTCAGCGCGTCGCGGAGCTGGGCGGCGCGTTCGTAGTCCTGGGCGTTACTGGCCTCGTGCATCCGCTGGCGCAGCCCGGACCGCACGTCGAGTGTCTTTCCCGACAGGAACAGCAACACATCGTCGATCATGCGGCGGTAGTCTTCCCGGCTCTGATAACCGACGCACGGTGCCTTGCAGCGCTCGATATGAAAGTCGAGACAGGGCCGGTCTGGTGCGTCCTCGGGCAGATTCCAAGTACAGGACCGCACCGTAAAGATCCGGCGGATGATTTTCAGCGTCTGCCGCAGGGTCGCGACGTCGGTATACGGGCCGAAGTACCGCGCCCCCGGGATCGTCACCCGCCGAACGACGAGGACGCGCGGGAACGGCTCACCCAATGTCACGGCGAGCTGCGGGTAGCTCTTGTCGTCGCGCAGCCGGATGTTGAACTTCGGCTGGTTTTCCTTGATCAGCGTGTTCTCGAGCAGCAGCGCCTGCGCCTCGGTCGGAACGATGATCGTCTCGAGGTCGGCGATTTGCTCCCGCAAGAACTCCCGCTCCGTGCTTCCCTGCTCGTCCGCGAAGTACGCGGGCACGCGCGAGCGGAGGTTGGCCGCCTTCCCGACGTACAGAATCTCCCCGGCGGCGTCTTTCCAGATGTAGACGCCGGGGCGAGCGGGAAGTGCCGCTAGTTGGCGGGCGAGCCGGTCAGAGATTGCCATGCGCGTATCGCGTCGGGGTGGCGGAACGCCAAAGTGAGCGCCCCGTATGCCACCCCAAAGATACCCAGCACAGCAATGGCGCGAGGGATGGGACGCCAGCCGGCGGCGACAAGCTGATCCACGCCGCTGCCGAGAGCGACGGCGATCAGGGCTGCGACAACGACGAGCCCGACGATCCGCCAGTCGGTGCGCTGCAGGATCGTTCCGATGCGCCGGTCGAGGTCGTACAGGTGCAGAACGGTATTGAGCGTGCCGCCAATCGACGAGCCCAGCGCGATGCCCGCGGGGCCGAGGCGCCGCATGAAGAACCACGACAGGACCCCCGAAATCACGAGTGAGATGATCGCGATTCGCACTGGCGTGCGTGTGTCGCGCATCGCGTAAAACCCGGAGGCAAAGAGCTTCACGGTCGATTGCCCCAACAGCCCGATGCCGTAGGCGGCCAGGACGCCACCCACCAGCATCGTGTCGTCTGCGTCGAAGCGGCCCGTCTGGAACAGCGCGCCGACGATCTGCGGGCCGAATGCCGCGAGCGCAAACGCGGAGGGGAGGACGAAGTACGCGATGCGGCGAAACCCCGTCGCGATCCGCGCGCGGAGCTGTTCGTTCGCGGTCTCGGAGATCGCGTCGCGGGCGAGATCGGGGAGGGCTACTGCAGTCACGGCCACACCGAACAGACTGATCGGCAAGACCTGGACGAGCTGCGCATAGCCGAGGCTGGCGAGCCCGCCTACGCCGGTGTACGAGCCGAGGAACGTGTCGACGAGGCCGGAAAGCTGGGCGACGCCGGCGCCAACGACCAGCGGCAGCCAGGCGACGATCACGTGACGCACGCCCTCGGGGGCGAGGCTCACGCGGAGCGGAATGCCTCCCAGCAGGCGCCAACACGTCGGTAGCTGAATGGCGATCTGCAGCAGGCTGCCCGCGACCGTTCCCCATGCGAGCGCGAGCGACAGACCGTACAGCCCCTCCCCCTTCAACCACGCGGCCGCCCCAACCATCGCCGCGATCCCGGCGATGTTCCACAACGCCGGCGCCGCATACGGGAGAAAAAAGCGGCGGTGCGTGTTCAGAATCCCGAGGCACCATGCCGAGACGACCATCAGGCCGGTCATCGGGAAGAGGATGCGGACGAGGACCGTCGTGAGCTCGCGGCGCGGTCCGTCGAACCCCTGCGCGACGGCGGCGGTGATCGCGGGCGCGAAGGCGATGCCGATCACCGCCAGGATCCCGCTCGCGAGCAGCAGCAGGCCGAGGACCGCGCCGGCTAGAGCCCGCGCGGCCGGTTTGTCCTTTTGATCTAATGATGCATAGACTGGAATAAACGAAGCAGACAGCGTTCCTTCGCCGAGCAGGTTGCGGAGTGCGTTCGGGATGCGCAGCGCCGCGCGGAACGCGTCGGCGGCGGCGCCATTGCCGAAGTAGTGCGCGAATACTCGTTCGCGCACGTAGCCGAGGACGCGAGTGACGAGGATGCCGGCCGCCACCCGTGCTGCGTGACGACCCCCCCCGGTGCTGCCTTTCAAGACGTCGGTTTCTTGCGGCGAGGATCTTCCAGCAGACGCTGCATGAACTGCAGCTCTTCCCGCATCCCGGCGATCGAGCGGTTGAGATCCTCGATCTCGGTCTCCATCAGCTCGACCCGGCGCTGCATGTCGCGCACCTCAGGCGTCGCGCCTCCCCCGCCATCGACGCGTCCTTCCATGCGGCGCGCGACGGACTTGCCGAGCGGCGAGTCCACGAGAATCGCGACGACCGGAATCATCAGCGCCACGATCAGAATTGCGGCAAGCACCCACATGGATCGGATTTTAGAGACCCTGCGCCCAGCGCGCCACCTCTGCGTCGATTTGGTCCAGCAGCGAGCCGCCGTAGCGCGCCAGGAACGAGGCGACAGTCAACACGCGCTCCTGTGGCTTGCCGTCCGGCATCAGCGCCGCCCGCGCGCGCGTGAGCTGGCTCACCAACGTGCCCTGCGTGCGCTTCAGACTGGCGATGAGCTTTTTCTCGATCTCATTGGTGCCGGCCAGCGCCGCGTTGCGCGCCGACTGGACGGTGCGCTCCAGCGTGGGATCGAGCTGCTGGACCTCGCCGCTGATTCTGGCGAAGCGCGCTTCCACGTCGGCCCGCAACGCCTTGAGCGATTCGGCGAGGGCGGGCGGCAGCTCACCTTTCGCAATCTGGGTCTCGAGTGCGCCGGGCGGGCCCGCGAAGTGGACAGGTGTGAGCCCGTGCTTGGTCAGCACCTTGTCGACGCGCGCCTCGATGATGACGCCAGACCAGCGCGGGACGTGAGCCTGCGGCGCGACGCCCAGACTCGCAAACAGCGGGGCGGCCTCGGGGAGGTACTCCATCTCTCCCGGACCACCGACGTACGCGAGTGTGGGGAATAGCGCCGCTTCGATCACCGGCCGCAACAGGACGTTGGGTGAGAGCCGCTCGGGCGTCTCGGCAGCGATTTTTTCCAAGCCGTATCGATTGAATCCCTCGCTGCTGCGGCGCGTCACGTAGAGGGGCCCGCCGTTCCGATCCCGACCACCGTCCTTAACCAGCCGGTCGCGCCCGAGCTCCCCTTCGACCATCACGGGCGTCAATCCATCCGGCAGCGTCACGTCCAGCGCTTTCAGAATCCACGGGGCGGCCGCCCGCTTGGCACTGCGGTCGTACGCGCGAAAGACGGCGAGACCGCGCCCACCGAGCAGCTGGTTCAATGCTTCGGCCCCGGCGTCCGCCAGGTTAGCCTCGGGGCGATAGTGGGTCTCGAGCCAATGCTTCACCTCGGGCTTGCACTCGGAATCGGGGAGCGCGGCATCGAGCGCGGCGAGCGCGGCGCGGATCTCGAGACCGAGCAGCTCGCGAAACAGCGGCAGTTGGGGCGCTTCGTGCGGCCGCTCGCGCAGCACGATCTTGACCAGCTCGCCGTCGCGACCCAGCACCGCGGCGTGGTTCGCCTCGGCGAAGTCGTGATCGTCGCCGGCGACCCAAAAGACCGGCACGACCGGCACACCGCGTTCCCGCTCGATCCGCTGCGCGAGCGCGACGGCCGACAAGGCCTTGTAGATCGTGTAGAGGGGTCCGGTAAACAGCCCGGGCTGCTGCCCGGTCGTGATGGCCAGCACCTCCCCAGCGGCGAGGCGATCGCGGCCTGGCCCTGGTAGGACGGAGGCGAGCACGTCCGGATGCACGCGGCGCGGCATGCCGGCGGGGAGCTTGCCCGCCGGCATCGGAAGGGGCGTCGAGAGGATGCGCGAAATCATGCGCGCGCGGGCCGCGTGGCCACCAGGATCACGCGGGGGGCGTCATGCCCGGCGGCGGCGCCGTCGTAGTCTCCGAACCGCGCCACGACGCGGAGGCCGGCGTCGCTGAGCAATGCGGCCAGCTCGTCGGCGCCATACAGGCGCACGCGTTCCTCAAACCGCCGACCCTCATCCCGCAACTCGATCTCCTTGATAACGAAGCGGTCGGTGCCGTCGATGCGGCGGCGCACCAGCACATCGCGGCCCTTGGCCTGCTCGATCACCTTGAGCGTGCGCCGGACGTGCTCTGCGTTGAGATAATCGAGCACGAAATGACCGCCCGGCGCGAGCGCCGCAGCCACCTCACTGACGACCCGGCGGTTCTCCTCTTCGTTCAGAAAGTAACCGAATGATGTGAACAGATTGACTGCCAACGTGAAACTGCCGGCGCGAAACGGCAGCGCCCGCATGTCCCCCCGCACCAGTGCCCCCCTCCCGCCACTCCGCTCGCGCGCACGCCGCAGCATGGCCCGCGACAGATCGAAGCCCACCACCCGGCTGCTCCAGCGCGTGAGCTCCGCGGCGTGGCGTCCGGGGCCGCAGGCGAGATCGAGAATGCGATCGCGCGGCCCCCACGGGACGACACCGCGGATCAGCGCGACGGCGCGGCGCGCGTCCTCATCGTCGCGATGTGGATAGAGGGCATGATATTCCTCGCCGAACCATTGCTCGAACCACTCGGTCATTCGACGAAGACGTCCGCTGTGAACGTGAAGACGCGGGTGGCCGGTTCCCGCCAGCTGCCCGGTGCCAGTCCCGCCTTGTGACACACGGCGTTGAGGAACGCCTCGGGCCCAAATCCATGCTCGACCGCCACCTGCGGCAACAGCACTGCCTGCGCACGCCCCCGGCGCACCAGCAGGCCGTCGCGCCCGATCACCAGGCGCGGGAGGAGCGCTGTCTCAACCAGCACCGGCTCATTCAGGACGGAGATCTCGATCCGGAGCGCGGGCAGCTCGTCGAGCTGCACCGCTGGGAAGCGGGGATCGGAACGGGCCGCGGACACGGCGATCTGCCGGATCACTTCGCCGAGCGGCCGATCGCCGGATACGTGGCCGATGCAGCCCCGCAAATCGTGTCCATCCTGTTCCTCGAGCGTCACGAAGGCGCCGCGGCGCAGCCGGGCACCCGGCACATCAGGCAGCTGCGGCGGCGGGCAACCTGCCAGCGCGGCTTCGATGGCGCCACGCGCCAACCCGAGCAGTGCCGTGCGGTCGGCCGGGGTGAGGCCAGTCTCAGGATCCGCGATGGTATGGCTCTCCTCGCCGGATCGTGTGTGCGCGGTACAACTGCTCGTACACGACGACCCGCGCCACCTCGTGGGGGAGCGTGAGCCGCGACAGACTCCACAGCCGCTCGGCCTTGCGGAGCACTTCGTCGGGCAGCGTGTCGGCACCGCCGATCGCGAAGGTGATGTCCCGTCCCTCCATCTCCCACCGGCCCGTCCACTCGGCGAGCTGCCCCGACGTCCATTCCTCCCCGCGCCGCGTCAACGCGACGAGGCGCGTGCCTTCGGGCACCGCCCCGAGGACCCGCGCCTCTTCCTTCACTTCCCGCTCTTCCACCGTGGTGTAGTGTCGCAGCCGGTCGATGTATTCGTCACACGCGGCACGGAGCGCCGGGTTCTTCATGCGCCCCACGGCGACCAGGCGATACCGCATCAGGCATACATGCCGCGCAACCGGTGCATCGCCGCCACGCGGTCCACCGCGACGATGTAGGACGCGATGCGGTTAGCGACCTTGTGCCGTGACGCCATCGCCATCACCTCGCCGAACGAGCGCACCAGGATCGCCTCGAGCCGCCGATTGACGGTCTCCTCGTCCCAGAAGTAGCCGCCGCGGTCCTGCACCCACTCGAAGTAGCTCACCGTCACCCCACCGGCATTCGCGAGGATGTCGGGAATCACGAACACGCCTTTGTCCTCGAGAATCTTGTCGGCGGCGGCGCTGGTCGGTCCGTTCGCACCTTCGCAGATGATCTTGGCTTTGATGTGGGGAGCGTTCTTGCGAGTGATGACATTTTCGGTCGCCGCGGGGATCAACACGTCGCAGTCGACGGTCAAGACCTGCTCGTGCGTGATCGTTTCGGCCTTCGTGTAGCCCGCGAGCTGGCGGTGCTCCTTCGCCCACTTGATCAGGTCCTGAACGTCCAAGCCCTTGGGATTGTGGAGCGCGGTGGATTTGTCCGAGACCGCGACGATGACGGCCCCCTCCCTGGCCATCAGATCGGCGGCCACGGAGCCCACGTTGCCGAACCCCTGCACCGCGACGCGCGTACCCTTGAGGCTCATCCCCAATTTTGCCAGCGCTTCGCGCGTCACGATCATGCAGCCGCGCCCCGTCGCCTCGCGCCGACCCAGTGATCCACCCATCTCGACCGGCTTCCCCGTGACCACCGCGGTGACTGTATGGCGCTTGTGCATGGAGTAGGTGTCCATGATCCACGCCATCACGCGCTCGTTCGTGTTCACGTCGGGCGCGGGGACGTCGGAATCGGGACCCAGGATCTCGATGATGCTGGAGGTATAGCGGCGCGTCACTTTTTCCAGCTCGGCCATCGACATCGTCGTCGGATCGCACACGACGCCGCCCTTCGAGCCGCCGAACGGGATGTTCACCAGCGCACACTTCCACGTCATCCAGGCGGCCAGCGCTTTCACCTCTTCGAGCGTCACGTTGAGGTCGAAGCGGATGCCGCCTTTCGCCGGTCCGCGCGACGTGTTGTACAGCACGCGGTAACCGGTGTAGACCTCGACTTCGCCCGAGTCGCGCAGAATCGGGACGGAGACGATGATCTGTTTTTCAGGATTGCGGAGCACCTTGTAGAGACCACGGTCCAGGTTCAGCAGCTTGGCGGCGTGGTCGAACCGCTCCATCATCGCCTCGAAGGGATTCTCCTCGGCGAGGAATGTCTGCTTGTCGGGACGAATAATCGCTGGTTCGCTCATACGACCCTTTGCAGTATCCCTTCCAGGACGCGAACGACCGCGTCACCGTTGAATTCCCAGCGCAAGGCGAGCTGCGCGACGAGCGGTTCCGGCGCATCCGCCGGCCACCGGCTCCGCAGCTTCACCGCGTCCTTCTCGGTGACTACAACATAATCGGCGTCTTTCGCGGCCCGCGCGAGCCGGGCGACGTCGCCGGGTGGATAGGCGTGATGGTCTTGATACGCCGTGAGTTGCACGCTGGCGCCAAAGTCGCGGACCTGCGCGGCGAAGCTGACGGGATCGGCGATCCCCGCGGCGACGATCACGCGTTTCTTCGCCAGCGCCGCCAGCTCGACCCGACGGCCCGACTTGAGACCCGCCAGTCCGTCGAGCGCGAGATGCACGCCCGCCACGACGGCCCGTGGCCACCGCGCCGCCAGGCGTCCTGCGAGCGCGCGGGACTCGGCGACCGCCGCGCGGCGCCGCGTCACGACGATGACGTCCGCGCGGCCGAGGGCGCTCCAGTCCTCGCGCCAGGGACCGGCCGGCAGCGGCCAGGCCACGTGGCGGGGCGGCGAGCTCTCCGTACTGACGACGGCGATGTTGACGTCCCGGGCGACATTGAGGCGCTGATACGCGTCGTCGAGCACCAGCACCCGCGCCCCCTGCGCGCGCGCCTTCGCGGCACCGGCCAGGCGGTCGGGATTGGGCACGACGACAGCACCCGGAACCAACCGCTGATGCACGGCCTGTTCATCGCCCCGATAGCCCCGCAGCAGGACGCCCGGTTTGACACCGCGGCGCGCGAAGAACGCCGCGATCCACGCTGCCAGCGGCGTCTTCCCCGCTCCGCCGACCGCGAGGTTGCCGACGGCGATGGCCGGCACCGGCAATGGACGTTGCCGCAGCCAGCCTCGGGAGTACGCGCCCGCTCGGGCGCTCATGATCGTGCGATACAGGAACGCGACGGGCAGCAGCACACCGCGCGCCGCGCGCGCGGGCGCGGCGCCGCTCCACCACAGCCACTGGGCGATGCGCTGGGCGCTCACGACGTTCCGTTGACTTCGTGCAGGCTGCGCGTCACGGCGTCAATTCCGGCGCGCAGGCCTTCTTTCTTCGGACCGATCTGGATCGGCGCGCTATAGCGCACATCGATCGCGGCGAACGGTTTGGGAATGCACATACGATCCCAGGATTGCGTATACCACGCTGATGAGGCTCGAGCCCCAGCCGCCACGATCGGCACGCCGGCATGTTGCGCGGCGGCCACCGCGCCCGGTTGCACGCGCTCCCGCGGACCCTGCGGCCCGTCCGGCGTGATCGCGACGATCGCGCCCGCTTGCAGGGCGCGGACGATACCCAGCAGTCCGACCTCACCGCCGCGCTGCGTGGAGCCACGCACCGACTTGTAGCCCCATCCGTCCGCGAGATCGGCCAGGTACTCGCCGTCGCGGTGCCGGCTGATGAGCAACACCAGCCCTTCGCCCTTGTGCAGCGCGAGCAACGGGAGGATCCGCGAATGCCAGAGCACGAAGATGAATGGCGGCTTCCAGGGCTGCCCGCCGCTCTCGCGAAAGCGCCACGTCGCCGCGAGCGTCTTGATCGCGGGCGGCCCCACCGCCTTCGCGATCGGCTCCGCCCACCCCAGCTTCATCGAATCAGGCCCGCCGCCAGCTCGGCGACGCGATCGGCCGCGCCCGGCGCGCCCAGACGATCGCGCACGAGCTGCAACCCTTCGCGCTGGCGCCGCGTCACGGGGTTCGCCGCGTCGAGCAACGGGAGTACGCCGTCGGCTAGCGTCTCCGCCCTGGCCCGGCTCTGGAGGAATTCGGGCGCCACTTCGTAGCCCGCCACGAGGTTGACGAGACCGACCCACGGGACCTGGACCAGACGGAACGCGATGAACGACGAGATCGGGTGCACGCGGTAGGTGATCACCATCGGGAGGTCGGCGATCGCCGCCTCCAGCGTCGTTGTCCCGGACTTGCAGATCCCGGCGTCCGCCGCCGCGAACACCAGCAGCGGATCGCCGAGGTGCACCGTGATGGTGCCGGGGTCGGGATACTCCGCCCCTGCTGTCCCGGCGACGATGATTTGCAGGTCGGGCCGCACCGCAGCGACGCGCGCCGCGGCCGCGCGGAACATGGTCCAGTGCCGCTTCACCTCCTGCTCCCGGCTCCCCGGAAACAGGCCGAGCGTCTGCCGGCCAGGATCGAGCCCGAGCATCCGCCGCGCTTCCGCCCGCGGTGGCGGCGGCGGCCGGTCCTTCAGGGGATGCCCGACGAACGTGGCGGCGACGCCGCGCTCGCGGAAGAATTTCTCCTCGAACGGCAGGATGACGGCCAGCTGATTCACCGGCGCGAGCTTGCGCACGCGCTTGGGCCCCCACGCCCACATCTGCGGTGCGATGTAGTACAGCACGGGAATGCCGGCGGCGGCAGCGGCCGCGGCGGCACGGAGGTGATAGCCCGGGTAGTCGACGAGGATCACCAGATCGTAGCGCCGTGCCGCGAAGGACTGCTTGATCCGATTCAGCAGGCGGTAGTGCGCAGGGATCTTCGCGAGAGCCTCGACGAACCCGACCACGGAGTACGATTCCATCCGGTCCAGCACGTGGACACCCGCGCGCTCGAGCAACGGCCCGCCGAGGGCCTCCAGCTCGACTCCGGGAAGCCGGCGGCGCAATGCGGTCGCGACCGCGGCGGCATGCGCGTCCGCAGATGGCTCCCCTGCCGAGATGTAGATCCGGGGGGGGGTCACGGCCGCGCCGCGGCGAGCGGCGAGGCATTTATGGCGTCGGCGACGCGATAGGCGAGGGTCAGGGCGTGCAGCCCGGCGGCGCCGGTGACCACGACGTCGCCGTCACCGCGCACCGCGCGCAGGAAGCTCTCGAGCTCGAGTTTGAGCGGCTCCGCTTCGGGCGCCTCGAGCTTCACGTGCTCCACGATCTGTTCGATCTTATTCGCGCCGAAGTCCTGCCAGCCCGATTTCAGCTTGTAGAAATCGCCGTTGCCCTGCGCGAGATCGAGCGAGAAGTACCCCGTCGGCTGGAAGATGCGCAGCTTGCGGGTGCGCTCCCGCGACACCCGGCTCGCGGTGATGACCGCGACGGCGCCGTTGGCGAACTCGACACGCGCGTTCGCGATGTCCACGTGCGGCGTGAGGATCGGCACGCCCGTCGCCCGCACCTCGCCGACCTCCGACCGCACGAGCTCCAGAATGAGATCGAGATCGTGAATCATGAGGTCGAGGATGACCGCGACGTCGGTGCCGCGCGGTTGGAACGGCGCCAGGCGCTCGGTCTGCAGGAAACGCGGCTCCTCCAGATATGGTGTCGCGGCGCGCACCGCTCGATTGAATCGCTCGACGTGGCCTACCTGGAGGCACAGGCCGCGCTCCCGGGCTATCTGCACGAGCTGCTCGGCACCGGCCAGCGTGTCGGCCAGCGGCTTCTCGATCAGCGCGTGGAGATCGCGCTCGAGCACCGCCAACCCCACCTCCACGTGCGCAGGGGTCGGGACGACCACGGTGACCGCCTCGACGCGGTCCAGCAGCGCCGCGAGTGAGGGAAAGGCCGTGGTCTCGAGCTCTTTGGAGACCTGCGCCGAGCGCGGGGCATTGTGGTCGTAGAAGCCTACGAGATCTGCGCCGTCGATCTTCTTGAGGAGTCGGATGTGGTGGAACCCGAGCGCGCCGGCCCCGACCACACCCACGCGCACCGGCCGGAGCGCCGCACGTGTCACACCATCACCCCGCGTTGCGACGCCTCGATGAAGCGCAAGAACGTCTCCACCTCCGGCACCTGGGGCAGCTCCGTGCGTGCCCGCGCGACGCCCTGGCTCACCGTGAGATCGGAGTTGAACACCAGGCGGTAGGCGCGCTTCAGCGCGAGCTTCGTATCGGGGGCGAATCCCGCGCGTTGCAGCCCCACGGAATTGAGCCCGTAGAGATGCACGGGATTGCCCGCCGCCTTCGTGTAGGGCGGTACGTCCTGATTCACGCGCGAGCCGCCACCCACAAACGAATACGTGCCGATCCGGACGAACTGATGGATCGGCACGAGGCCGCTGATGATGGCGCGGTCATCCACGGTGACGTGTCCCGCCATCTGTACGGCGTTGGCGATGATCACATCGTTGCCGATAACGCAGTCATGCGCGACGTGCACGTACGTCATGAGGAAGCAGCGCGCCCCCACGGTCGTCCTGCCGGTCGCGGTGCTGCCGCGGTTGATGGTGCAGTATTCCCGGATGATCGTGCCGCCGCCGATCTCGACCCATGTTTCCTCACCCTTGTATTTCAGGTCCTGCGGATCGTTGCCGATGATCGTGCCGTAGCCGATCTTCACGCCCTCCGCGACGCGCGTGTTGCGCTCGAGGACGGCGTGGGCGGCGACGCTGCAGCGCTCGGCCACGGTGACGCGCGGGCCAATCACGCAGTACGGCCCGACCGAGACGTCGGCGCCGAGCTCGGCGGTCGGATCGATGAGCGCCGTTCGGTGGATCACTTATCGACCACCATCGCCATCATCTCGGCCTCGGCCACCACCTGTCCGTCCACGTACCCCGCTCCCTTCATCCGGCACGTCTTGCCGCGGAACTGCAGCATCTCGAGCTCGAAGCGGATCTGGTCGCCCGGCACGACGGGCCGCCGGAACTTCACGTGATCGAGCGACATGAAGTAGACGACCTTGTTCGCCGTGTCCTGGCCCTCGAAGTGACTCATTAACAGCATGCCGCCGACCTGCGCCATCGCTTCGATAATGAGCACGCCCGGCATGATGGGATGACCCGGGAAATGTCCCTGAAAGAACGGCTCGTTGATCGTCACGTTCTTGATGCCCACGATCCGCTTCTGCCCTTCGACCTCGATGATCCGATCGACCAGCAGGAACGGATAGCGGTGCGGCAGGTAGTCCATGATCTTCGCGATGTCCATCGCCGGCATTCCGGTGCGCCTCCCTGCGCGAGCGAGCGCCCGCGCCAGTGCGATGTTCCCGCCGTGGCTGGGCCGCGTCGCCACCACATGAGCCTGAATCCGGGCGCCGGTCAGCGCCAGGTCCCCCACGATGTCCGCCGCCTTGTGCCGCACGAACTCATCCGGCCAGCGCAACTTCCCGCCGTTCACCACGCCGCGGTCATCGAGCACGATCGCGTTCGCTTCCGACGCGCCTTTGATCAGCCCGCGTGCCTGCAGCTCCGCCACCTCGTGCGTGAAGCCGAACGTGCGCGCCGGCGCGAGCTCCGCGGCAAAGTTCGCCGGCGTGACTTCGTAGGCGCCGGCTTGGCGCCCGATCAACGGATGCGCCCATTCGATCGACACCGTCAGCCGGAGCGTCTTGGCCGGCGCGACCACGTACGTCGCATCCTTGTCGGTGACCGTGAAGGGCGCCGTGACGGTGAGCACCGCCGGCTCGCCGCCCACGGACGCCGGCTCGGCCTTGGCCAGCGCATCGAAATACGGCTGCACGCTGCCGTCGAGAATCGGCGGCTCGGGACCCGTGAGCTCGATCGTGAGGTCGTCGATCACGTGCGCCGCGACCGCCGCGAGCAGATGCTCGACGGTGTGGATCGTGGCCGCGCCATGGCCGATCGCGGTGCGGCGCTCCACCGCCTCGACCTCCGTCAGCCGGGCCGGAACCTCGGGCTTCCCCACCAGGTCAGTGCGGCGGAACACGATGCCCTGCCCCGCGGGCGCCGGCAGGAATGTCGCTTCCGTGGTGGCGCCGGTGTGAAGCCCGGTACCACGCAGCGCCGCGCTGCGCGTGACGGAACGTCTAGTGATCTGGGCTATGGGACGCCGGCTTTACGAGCGCTTCGAGCTCGTCCACGATCCGGGAGAGACGGTACAACGCCGCCTGCGCGCGCAAGAACTCACGATGCGGCCGCGCCGGATATCCGAACATCGTCGCGCCCGCGGGCACGTTGCCGATGTAGCCGGACTGTACGAGCAGCCGCGCGCCGCGTCCGATCGTGAGATGATCCGAGATGCCTACCTGGCCGGCGATGATCACATCGTCCTCCACCTGCACGCTGCCCGCGATGCCAGCCTGCGCCATGATGAGACAGCGGGCGCCGATCCGCACGTTGTGCGCGATATGGACCAGGTTGTCGATTTTCGTGCCCGATCCGATCACGGTGTCGTCCACACTGCCGCGGTCGACGCACGTGTTCGCGCCGATTTCGATGTCGTCCCCGATCAGGCAGCGACCGACGTGCGGAATCTTGCGGTGCGCTTCGCCGCCCTTCCCGGGGACGTATCCGAATCCGTCGCTCCCCAGCACCGCGCCCGCGTGCACGATCACGCGCTTGCCCAGCGCCGTGCCCGCGTACAGCGTGACGCCGGGATACAGCTGCGTGTCGTCACCGACCGCCACGCCGTCGCCGAGGACGCAGCCCGCGCCGATCCGAACGTTGCGCCCGAGCTGCACGTCGCTGCCGAGACTGGCGTGCGAGCCGATGGCTACCGGCTCCTGCCACGTCGTCCCCCGGCCGATCGCGGCCGTCGGATGGACACCCGCTTCCCAGACGGCCTGCGGATACAGGACGGGAAGCACGACCAGCAACGCCGCGTACGGCTCGGGGACGATGATGCGCGTTTCGGGCCCGCCGGCCGTGGCTTCGAGCTCCGGCGCAACGAGCACGACGGACGCGCTGGTGCGCTCAAAGTAGGGGGCGTACCGGGGGGAGGCAAGAAAAGAAAGGTCGCCGGGACCCGCGCGCTCGAGCGGCGCGACCCCGGCGACCGTTACCGTGCCCGGCCCTACCAGCCGTCCGCCGGTGAGCGCCGCGATTTCACTCGCGGAGAGCGGCCGCGTTCCCGCCGCATTCATCGGGGGCGGAGCGCGAGCCCCCCGGTTACTGCGCCTGAGCGAGGCGCTGCAGCACCCGGGGCGTGATGTTCAGCGCCGGGTCCGCCGCGGCGACGAATCCCCCGGCGGCGTCGGCATCGAAGATCACGGAGTAGTTCATTTCCGCGCGGATGCCCTGGATCACGGAAGTGATGCGCGCGCGGAGCGGTCCCAAGAGCTCCTGTTCCCGTTGCCGCAGGCGGTCCTGCAGCTCCTGGGAGCGCTGCTCGATCCGCGTCTGCATCGCCTGCAGCTCCTTCACCTTCGCCGCCCGCGCGGCGGGCGACAGCACGAGCGATTGCTGGTCAAAGACCTGCTGCGCCGAATCCAGCTGCGCCTGCAGCTTCTGATATTCAGTCTGCGACGCTTGCAGCTCTTTCCGGTACGTCGATTCGGCCGCCGCGTAGCCGGGCGTCCTCTGCAAGATTTCCTGCGAGCTGATGAACGCGATTTTCACCGGCGCCGGTGCGGACTGCGTACCCTGGCTCAGCAGGGCGGTCGGGGCCGCGGCAAGCGCGGCGACGGCGGCGAGCGACACGAGGACGAGACGCTGCATAACGCTGGAACTCCCGATGTAGGGTGTGGGCCCGAGCTTAAAAGAAATTGCCGAGCTTGAAGTGCAGCTTCCAGCCGGGTTTGGGCCGTCCGAACGCGTCCAACCGGTCGAAGCCGTATGCGTAATCGATGCCGAGTGGCCCGAGCGGCGAGATGACGGCCGCGCCGAACCCGGCGCCGCGGAACAACCGCGTAGGATCGTAGAGCGCCGGGCGCGCCCAGACGTTCCCGGCATCGAAGAACGTCGAGAGATACAGCATCTGGGACACGCGCATGCCCAGCTCGCCGGTCATCGAGAAGAACGCCTTGCCGAACGCGTTGGGGTTGATCTGCGTGCTGGCGCTGGGATCGTACCCGAACGGCGTGATCGAGCCTTCGTCATAGCCGCGGAGCGGGATGAAAAACTGGGTACCGCCCAGGGTGAACAGCTGCTCGAAGAACGGCGAATTGCCGAAAACGAACCCGGACCGCGTCGAGAACCCGAGCACGAACTTCACGGGAGACGACACCGGATTGCCGAGCGTGCCGATCGGCGCGTAGAAGTGCCCCTCGAGATCGGCGCGCTGGAAGTTCCCCGATCCGCCCAGCAGCCCGCCGCTCTGTGACAGCCCCAGCTGGATCATCGTGCCGGCGGTGGGGAACGGCAGGTCGATCCGTGTATCGCGCATCAACGACGCGCCCACCGTCGACCGCACGCAGTTGTTGCACCGGAACAGCGCGGGGGCCGTCGGATCGGAGCCCGTGAAGCTTTGCTGGTCGATGCCGTAGGACAGGAACAGCCGCGTGTAGTTGTCGCCGAACACCGGGAAGCCGAGCTGCAGGCTCGCGCCACGGCGCCGCAAACGGCCGAAGTTGCCGACGATGTAGCGCACCCGCTGGTTGTGCACGCCGATCGTGGCCGAGATCCGGGACTCGCGCACGGCCGGATCGGTGAACGACACGTCGAAATCGTTGATATTCTTGCCGAACTGCCACTGGAACCGGCCGCGCTTGCCCTGGCCGAACAGATTCGGCTCGTCCAGGCCGAGGAAGCCGCCGACGCCCGTGCCCTGCCCGACCGAAGCGCCGAAGTTGATGTTGCCGGTGCGCTTCTCCGAAACCCGGAACACGACATCGATATCACCCTGCTCGTTCGCCGGCTTCGTGTCGGGGAACGGCATCGGCTGATTGAAGAAACCGAGGTTCGAGACCCGCTGGTACGAGGCGATCAGCGCGTCCTGGCGGAAGACGTCGCCGGGCACCATCACGATCGCCTCCCGGATCACGCGGTCGTGCGTGACGTCGTTGCCGCGGATCTCCACGTGGCTCACGATCGCCGGCTGGCCTTCGGTGATCACCCAGCGGAGGTCCACGACCGGCTTGCCATCGGGCCCGAGGCGCCGCAGCACGTCGGGCCGGACGTTCACGTAGATGTAGCCGTTGTTGTAGTACAGCGTCTGCAGCTTGCGGGTGGCGTCCTGCCAGGCCTGGTCGTCGAAGTAGACGATAGGGTGTTTGCCGCCGAGTCCCAGCAGGCCCGTGCGCTGCTCCCCCGTGAACGGATAGAACGTCTGTAGCTCGTCGGTCGAGAAGCGCCGGTTGCCGACGATCTCGAAGGTGCCGATCCGGTAGGGCTCGCCCTCGCTGACCTTCACTACGAGCGTCGCCTTGCCCGTGGGCTCGTGCATGACGAGCGTGTCGTCGAGCACCTGGAAGTCTACATACCCCTGCTTGCCGTAGAACGACGGCAGCTTCTGATGCAGATCGTCGCCGAGCTTGTCGTCGTTGTACTCGCCCGAGTGGAACCACCAGAACCCTTCGGGGCGGGTGCTCATCTGCGCGGCGAGTTGCGCGTCGGTGAAATGCGTGTTGCCCTGGAAATCCACCCGGGCGATGGCGACGCGGTTGCCCTCGGCGACGTCGAAGATCACGCGGACGGCCGACGAATCCCGCTCGTACACGTACAGCGGCTTCGTCTGCGCGAGGTAGTAGCCCCGCGCGTGATACAGCGAATCGATGCGGGCGCGGCCGCGCACTACGCCGGCCGGATCGAGCGGCCGACCTTCCGCGAGCGCGACCTTGTCGCGCACGCTGTGCTCGGACAGGCGCTGGACGCCGCGGACCGCCCACCGCGCGAGGATGGGCCGCTCGTGCACGTGAATCACGAGCACGTGTTTGCCGCCCGCTTGCTCCTGCGTCATCCGGATGTCGTCGAACTGGCCACTCGTATAGAGCGCCTGGATGGCGCGCTGGACATCGCGATAGTTGATCGGGTGGCCGGGCTGGAGGCCGCTGATTTGAATGATGCTGGTGGCGTTATTGCGTCGCTGCCCGACCACCGCAATTGAGTCGGGGACGGGCGTTTGCGAAGCCCCCGCGGCTCCGGCCTGTGCGGCGCACAGGCCCGGGGCGGCGGCGGCGAGACTCAAGAAGAATGGAAGAGTGAGCCGGCGGATCACGCCTTCGAGCCGGAGAGTGCCCTGAACGCCAGGCGCTCCTTGTCGGGGGCGACGTCCACCTCGATCTCGTCACCCTTTGCGAAATCTCCGACGAGGATCTTCTCCGACAGCGGGTCCTCGACGTATTTCTGAATCGCGCGCTTGAGCGGCCGCGCACCGAAGTGTTCATCGTAACCGTGATCGACCAGGAACTCCGTCGCGCCCGGCGTCAACCGCAGCGTCAGCTCTTCCTCGCCCAGGCGCTTCTGCACGTCGCGCGCCAGAATCGCCACGATCAGCGCAATGTGTTCCCGGGTGAGCGCGTGGAAGACGATCACGTCGTCCAGGCGGTTCAGGAATTCCGGATTGAAGACCTTGTTGATCTCCTCTTTCACCTTCTCCGACATCCGGTCGAACTCACTGCGTGCATCGGGCTGCCCGAAGCCGAGGCTCTTGCCCTTGGCCACGTCGCGCGCGCCGACGTTCGACGTCATGATCACGACCGTGTTCTTGAAGTCGATCACCCGGCCGTAGTTGTCCGTCAGGTGCCCTTCGTCCAGCACCTGCAGCAGGATGTTGAACACGTCGGGATGCGCCTTCTCGATCTCGTCGAGCAGCACCACGGAATAGGGTTTGCGGCGGACCGCCTTGGTCAGCGTGCCGGAGTCTTCGTACCCGACATACCCCGGAGGCGCGCCGATCAGCCGGCTCACGGAGAACTTCTCCATGTACTCCGACATATCGACGCGAATCAGCGCCTGCGCATCCGCGAACAGGAAGCGCGCGAGCGCGCGCGCCAGTTCGGTCTTCCCCACGCCCGTGGGACCGCTGAAGATGAAGGAGCCGATCGGCCGGTTGGGATCCTTGAGACCCGCCCGGCTGCGCCGAATCGCCCGCGAGATCACCTGAATCGCTTCGTTCTGCCCCACCACGCTGGTGTGCAGCTCGTCTTCCATCCGCAGCAGGCGCGCCGTCTCCGCTTCCTGGAGCCGAGTCACGGGGATGCCGGTCCAGCGCGACACGATGAAGGCGACGCCTTCCTCGCTGATCGTCGGCCGCCGGGTCTGGCGCTCCCGCTCCCATTCCTCCTGCTTGCGGCGAATCTCCGCCTGCAGCTCGCGCTCGGAGTCACGCAACGACGCGGCCTTCTCGAAATTCTGATCGCGCACCGCGGCTTCTTTGTCGCCGTTGATCCCCTCGAGCTTGTCTTTCAGCTCGGCCACCTCGGGCGGCGGCACCTGAGCCGCCAGCCGGGCACGGGCCCCCGCCTCGTCGATCACGTCGATCGCTTTGTCCGGCAGGAACCGGTCGGTGATGTAGCGCTCCGACAGCTTCGCGGCCTCGATCAGCGTGTCGTCGGGAATGATGACGCGATGGTGGTCCTCGTAGCGCTTCCGCAGCCCCTTGAGGATCTCGATCGTCTCGTCGACGGTCGGCGGATCGACGATCACCGTCTGGAAGCGGCGCTCCAGCGCGCCGTCCTTCTCGATGTACTTGCGGTACTCGTTCAGCGTCGAGGCGCCCACGCACTGCAGCTCGCCGCGCGCCAGCGCCGGCTTGAGCATGTTGGACGCGTCCACCGCGCCCTCGGCCGCGCCCGCGCCGACGAGCGTGTGCAGCTCGTCGATGAACAGGATGATGTTCTTGTTCTGCGCGATCTCGTTGATCACGGCCTTGAGCCGCTCCTCGAACTGTCCACGGTACTTGGTGCCCGCGATGACGGCGGCCATGTCGAGCGAGAGCACGCGATGATCCTTGAGCGCGTCGGGACACTGCCCGCTCGCGATCAGCTGTGCCAGCCCCTCGACGATCGCCGTCTTGCCGACGCCGGGCTCCCCGATCAGGACCGGGTTGTTTTTCTTGCGGCGCGACAGGATTTCCATCACGCGCTCGATTTCCTTTTGCCGTCCGATCGTCGGATCGAGCGCGCCTTCGGCCGCGAGCTGCGTCAGGTCACGGCAGAAGTGGTCGAGCGCCGGAGTCTTGGATTTCTTTTCGCTCTTGGGCGGCGTCGGCTGGGCGCCGGTGCCACCGCCGGCCGGTGTCGCGGGCATCTCGCTGCCGAGCAGCCGCAGCGTTTCGGCGCGCGCCTGCTCCAGGTTCACGCCCGCGTCGGTCAGGACCTGCGCGGCGATCCCCTTCTCTTCGCGCAGCAGTCCGAGCAGCAAGTGCTCGGTGCCGACGTACGAGTGATTGAGCTCCCGCGCCTCGCTCATCGCCAGCTCGAGCACCTTCTTGGCGCGCGATGTATAGGGAAGATCGGGGCCGGCCGCCGCCGCCGCTTTGCCCTTCTTGACCGTCTCCTCGATCTTCTGCTGAATCTCTTCCAGATCGACGTTGAGATTGGTCAGAACCGCCGCGGCAACGCCTTCGCCCTCGCGGATCAACCCGAGCAGGATGTGCTCGGTGCCGACGTACTCGTGATGCAGACGCGCCGCCTCTTCGCGCGCCATCTGCAGAACTTTCCGAACGCGATCCGTGAAATTGTAGCCGTTCATCTAGGTCGAACTCACCTTTCGCCGTTCAACTGGATTCCGCTTCGAGCAGGCGTCGCACGAACGCCGCACGCACCGTGGGCAGCTCGCGATCGCCGGTAGACCGGCCATCCATCGCCGCCAGGTGGGCTGGCTGGGTGTAGATCAACAGCTTGTTGAGCGTATAGACTCCCGGTCCTGGAAGCAACTTCAGACCGACACCCAACCGCACGCCGCTCAACAAGTTCATCGTCTCTTCGAACGACACCTGGCGCGCATGCTTCAACAGGCCGTACGCACGCCACGTCTTGTCTTCCACTTCCTCGGGTGCCGTTCTCAACAGCACGTCCCGTGCCTGTTCCTCGTACTCGACGACCTGCCGCACAATCTTCCCAAGATGATCGATCAGCTCGTCTTCTGTCTTCCCTAAGGTTGTTTGGTTGGACAGCTGGAAGAAATTGCCTACGACCTCGCTGTTTTCCCCGTATAAGCCCCGAAAGGTTAATCCGACCTGCGAGAGTCCTTGCAGAACTTTGTTGATTTCCTTGGTCAAAACAAGGCCCGGCAAATGGATAAGGACGCTGGCCCTGAGTCCCGTGCCCGCATTCGTGGGACAGGACGTAAGATAGCCAAATTCCGGATGAAAGGCGAAAGGAACGAGCCGGCCTAACTCCGCATCTATCGCTTCCACCTCGGCATACGCGTCTTCCAAATCGAATCCCGACCACATTCCATGCAATCGCAGATGATCCTCTTCATTCACCATCACGCCGACCTGGTCCTGCACCAGCAGCGCGGCTCCCGGACGCGGACGTGACTCGCGCTCCAGTCCTGCCAATTCCTTACTGACGAGATGCCGTTCGTGCAGGAGTTGCCGTTCCGATCGATCCATCTGGTCGAGATGGAATGCCACCGCCGATCCCAGATGACCCGATGACGCCGCGGCGTCCGTCACGCGCTGCAGCACCGCCATGCGGTCGGCGTCTTTCGCCCGCTGGCTGAACGGAATGCCGCGGACGTTGCGCGCCAGCCGGATTCTCGTGGACAGGACGATCGTGGACTTCGGCCCGGAGGCGTCCAGCCACCTCATCCCGCCGTCCGGAAGGAGTGAGAGATCCATTATTCCAGCACCCGAATCCGATCCCGCAGCTCGGCCGCGAGCTCGAAGTTCTCCCCCTCGACAGCCCGACGGAGCTGCGCCTTCAGCTCGAGCAAGCGGCTGCGCGGATCATCATCGCTCAGGCCGCCGCCGCCTGCGCCGGGGAGCTCGTAGCGCTCGCCCACGTGCTGGCTCGAGCCGTGGAGTCGCCGCAGCAGGTCGCGCAGGTGTGTGTCGAAGGACTCATAGCAGCGATCGCAGCCGAGCCGACCGGAGTCGCGGAAGTCGCGCAGCGTGCTCCCGCAGGCCGTGCATCGCAAGGCGTCGCCGGACGCGGGAACGAGCGCGCCCGGGGTGCTGCCTTTCACGACAGCGCCGAGGAAATTGCCCAGCGGACTCTTGAGGACCGCGCCACCCGTTTCCACGCCCTTCTGCTGGGCGCACTGCTCGCACAGGTGGAGCGTGACTTTGGAGTCATGCTCGACCTGGGTCAGGTTGATGATGGCGTCGCGTTCCTTACAGTTATCGCACAGCATCAGGGAATCGCATCGACCGAGCCCACCGTCGTGACCCGGCCGTCCTCCAGTAACAGCACTCGGTCCGCCCGTCCCGCCAGCTGACGGTTGTGGGTGACCACCACGACCGCCGTTTCGTATTCCCGCGCCAGCCGGAAAAAGATCTCATGCAGCCGCTCGGCATTCGCATGATCGAGGTTGCCCGACGGCTCGTCCGCCAACACTACACTCGGGTCGTGGACCAGCGCACGGGCTACCGCGCAACGCTGCTGCTCGCCGCCCGACAGCTCCGCCGGCCGATGACTCATCCGTCCCGCCAGTCCGACCTCGGACAGCACTTCTTCGGCGCGCGAGCGGGCCTTCCGCGGTTCCACGCCGCCAATGAGCAGCGGCATCATGACGTTTTCCAAAGCCGAGAACTCGCGCAGCAAATGATGAAACTGAAACACAAACCCGAGCTTCCGGTTCCTGAGTTCCGCCGCGCCCCGGGCGTCGAGGTCGGCGTACCGCGACCCATCCAACCAGATGTCTCCGCTCGTCGGAGCGTCGAGGGCTCCGAGCAGATGGAGCAGCGTGCTCTTCCCCGCTCCCGACGCGCCGACGATCGCGACGAACTCGCCACGCCGCACGTCCACATCCACGCCCCGCAGGATCTCGAGCAGCTGCCCATCGCCGCCCGCGAAGACGCGCCGGATCGCTTTGCCGGTCAGGAGCGCGTTCATTCGTACCGGATGGCGGTCACCGGCTCGAGCCGGGCGGCCTGCGTGCTTGGGTAGAGGGGCGCCAGTGTGGCGATCACCAAACTCGCCCCGATGACGGCCAGCGCGTCGATCGGATTGTTCAGCACCGGCAGGTGGTCGATGAAGTAGATCGAGGGATCGATCGGGATCAAATGCCCGTGATTGACCATCGCACCGACGATCAGCCCGAGGACCGCACCGAGCGTCGTCCCGACCAATCCGATGAATACGCCTTGGATGAGGAAGACACGGCGGATCCGGGTGCGCTGCATCCCCATCGCCATGAGGATGCCGATCTCCCGCGTTTTGTCGCGCACCACCATCGTCAACGTCCCGACGACGTTGAAGGCCGCGACGACGCAGATCAGGAACACGACCAGCCCCATCGCGAGCTTCTCGAGCTTGAGCGCGGAGAACAGCGAGCGGTTCTGGAGCTGCCAGTCGAGCGCCCGGTACGGATAGCCGAGCATGTCTTCAATCTGCTTCCCGGCCTCGGTGGCGCGCTCCGGATTCGCGAGCCGGACCTCGATCCCCGTGACCGCGTTCCCCAACCCGGCGAAATCCTGGGCGGCCTGGCGGCGCATGAGGACGTAGCTGTTGTCGTAGTCGTACATCCCGGTCTCGAACAGGCCGGTGACTTCATAGCGGCGATACTTGGGGACGAAGGCCCCGAGGCTGCGATTGAACTGCGAGCCGGCGGGGGCGACCATCGTGATGACGTCCCCGGGGTATGCCGTCAGCTTGGTCGCCAGCCGGGTCCCGATCGCGACGCCGCCCTCGACGTCGGAGCGCGTCGTCCGGAACGTGAGATCGCCCTTCGTGAAGTAATGCGGCAGGCTCGTCACTGCCTTCCTGCCCGTGTCGGCCTCGATGCCGATGACATACACGCCTTCGGCATAGTCGTGGCCCGCCGAGATCAGACCCTGGGTCATCACGAACGGCGCCGCGGCCTCCAGGCCCCGCGCGCGCCTCACCTTCGCCATCACCGCAGGCCAGTCGTCGAGCCGCAGTCCTTCGCCGTACGTCAAGACGCGCAGGTGCGGATTGACGACTAGAATCTTCTCGCGCAGGTCGTTCTGCATGCCGTTCATCACGCCCAGCACGATGACGAGCGCCATCACGCCGACCGTGACGCCGCCGACGGCGATCACGGTGATCAGCGATATCAGCCGCGACGAGCGCCGGCTGCGCAGATACCGCATCGCGACGCGCAGATCGAGGCGCTTCGGCCAGTTCGTGACCAGCACCACGACCGCCGCGATGGCGGCGATCGCGAACAGCCCCTTGAGAACGTCCACGACGGAGATCGTCATGACTCCGGCCGCAGCATCGGAAAGAGAATGACGTCGCGAATGTTCGTCTGATCGGCGAGGATCATCGTCAGCCGGTCCACGCCGAGCCCCACGCCGCCCGCCGGCGGCATGCCGTACTCCAGCGCCCGCAGGTAATCCTCATCGAGCTGCTGCGCCTCGGCGTCACCGGCGGCGCGCAGCTTGCCCTGCTGCTCGAAGCGGCGGCGCTGCTCGTCGGGGTCGTTGAGCTCGCTGAACGCGTTCGCCAGCTCGCGGTGCTGCACGAACAGCTCCCACCGCTCGACCTTGGTGGGATCGCCGCGCTTGGGTTTGGCGAGCGGCGACAGCGCGATCGGATAGTCGAACACGAAGGTCGGCTGCACGAGCCTGGGCTCGACGCAGGTCTTGAAGACCTCATCGATGAGCTTCGGACCGCTGAGTGCGGCGACGTCAGCCGGCGGCGCATTATGGCGCTTCAGCACGTCGCGCAGCTCGGCGTCGTTAGTCTTCGTAAGGTCGACCCCCGCATGCTCGCGGACGAGCCCGTAGTAATCCTTCCGCGCGAAGGGGCGTGCGAATGACAGCGTCGTGCCGTGACGCGGGAGCTCGCTCGTCTTGCAGAGATCGAGGACGAGCGTCGCCAGCATCGCTTCGGTCAGCGCCGCCATATCGTTGTAGTCCGCATACGCCTGATACCACTCCGCCATGGTGAATTCGGGATTGTGGAACCGCGACAACCCCTCGTTCCGAAAGTCGTGTCCGATCTCGTACACCTTTTCGAGACCCCCCACGAGGCAGCGCTTCAGATACAGCTCATCGGCGATGCGAAGGTAGAAGGTCGCGTCCAGCGCTTCGTAATGCGTCTTGAAGGGCCACGCCGACGCGCCGCCGTAGATCGGCTGGAGCACCGGCGTCTCCACTTCCAAGTACCCCTTGGCATCGAGGAACGCCCGGATTCCCTGCACGATCCGGGTCCGCAGCCGGAACACGTCGCGGACCTCCGGATGCACCGCGAGATCCGCGTAGCGCTGGCGCGAGCGCAGCTCCGGATCGGACAGCTCCCCATGCTTCACGCCGCTCGCATCCTCTTTGCCGAGCGGGAGGGGCCGCAACGCCTTGGAGAGGAGCGTGAATCCCGCCACGCGCAGCGTGATCTCGCCGGTGCGCGTCTTCATCAGGCGGCCTTCGACGCCCACGTGGTCGCCCAGGTCGAGCAGCTCGAGCACCTGGTACCGCTCGGCGCCGAGCTCGTCGCCCTTGAAGTAGAGCTGGATCTTGCCGCTCTGATCCTCGAGGTGCGCGAACGTCGTCTTGCCGTGCGGCCGCAACGCGACGAGCCGACCCGCGAGCGCGTACCGCGCCGAATCGTCTTCGCTCTTGTACGCCGCGAGCGCCTGCTGCGCGGTCGCGGTCCGCTCGAACCGGTAGGCAAATGGTGCGACGCCGCGCTCCAGCAGCTCCTTGAGCTTCTCACGCCGTGCGGCTTCGACGAATCCGGTGGTCACTTGCCGTTACTCCCGAAGCGTTGCAGAAACGCCTCGATGAACGGATCGAGGTCGCCGTCCATCACCTTATGGACGTCGCTCACCTTCAGCTCGGTCCGATGGTCGTTCACCATCGTGTACGGCTGGAAGACGTACGAGCGGATCTGATTGCCCCATGCGATGTCCGTCTTCTGTTTGTCCACTTCCGCCTTCTTCGCCTCGCGCTCGGCGACCGCGCGCTCGTACAGTCGCGCCTTCAGCATTTTCATCGCGGTTGCCTTGTTCTTTCCCTGGCTGCGCTCCTGCTGGCACGATACCACGATCCCCGTCGGCAGGTGGGTGATGCGGACCGCCGACGAGGTTTTGTTGACGTGTTGCCCACCTTTGCCCGACGCGCGGAAGACGTCGATGCGCAGGTCGTCGTCCTTGATCTCGATTTCGATTTCGTCGTCCACTTCGGGATAGACGAACACCGAGGCGAACGACGTGTGGCGCCGCGACTGCGAGTCGAAGGGTGAAATCCGCACCAGCCGGTGCACGCCCTTCTCCGCCTTCAGCAATCCGAACGCATAGCGCCCGCGGATCTCGATCTCGGCGGACTTGATGCCGGCTTCGTCGCCAGGCAGCAGGTCGAGAATCGAGATCGCGAACCCGTGCCGCTCCGCCCAGCGCGTGTACATCCGCACGAGCATTTCGGCCCAGTCCTGCGACTCGGTGCCGCCGGCGCCCGGATGGATCGTGAGGAGCGCGTCCCGCACGTCATCGGGCCCCCGCATCATGTTTTGCATCTCCAGCGCTTCGAGCCGGCCGGCGATTTCCTCGGCCTCCGTTTCGAGTGAGCGCTGCAACGCGAGATCGACGTGGGATTCGGCTTCGAGCAGCTCGTTCAACTCACGGCCCTCATCCACGCGCTTGCGCAGGGCGTGGTACGGCTCGAGCCAACCCTTCAGGGATTTGACTTCGGTGACCGTCTGACGGGCGCGTTCGGAGTCGGCCCAGAGGGCGCCGTCCGCCATTTTCTGCTCGAGCTCCGCGAGCCGCGCGGTCTTCCCGTCGACGTCAAAGAAAGCCCCTGAGCTCGGTGAGGCGGCGATCGAAATCGGCAAATCTCTCGGCCAGTGCCATTAGAAAAGCTTGTGTCCTCCCGCTAGAATCTCGTTCAACGCCTCGGTCCAGAACGGCGTGCTCTGGGCCATCTCGGCGCCGACCTGTTCAACGTACTCCTGCCAGCTCTTCTCGATCTCATCCTTGAACAGCTGCGGCAGCGTCCCGTCGCGAATCCCTTGCTGCCGCTTCTCCGGATGATAAACCAGCATGTCGGAGATCAAAGCCCGCGCTAAGCGACGAGCCTTCTGCTTTGGATCCTGCACCATGAACGGGTTCACCGGGCGCAACGGTCCGGTGTTCCGCCGACCTGGCGTCCCCGCCGCCGCCGCAGGTGGCGGAGGTGGTGCAGCCGCTCGCGGCGCCGTCATGGCCGGCGCGGGCATCGGGGGTCTGGCTGGTGCCGCAGGTGCCGCGGGCGCCGCCGGACGCGCTGGTGCTGCTGGCCGTGCGATCGGCGATGCCGCAGGTGCCGCGGGCATCGCGGGACGGCTCGGCGGCGCGGCTGGCGGCGCCATCGCGGGACGCGCGGGGGACGAGGGGGGCGGCGGGGCAGCCCGGGGAGGCGCGGCGGGCGGTGGTGGAGCCGGCGCGGCACGCACGCCGGCGCCGTCCGGACTCACGGCGAAGACGTTGCTGCAGACGCTGCAGCGCGCACGCAGGCCTCCCGCGGGGACCTTTGCCGGATCCACACGGTACACCGTTTCGCACGACGGACAGGTGACGTTCACGCCTAAGCCTCGTTGTCTCCGCTTCCTTCGTCTCCGTGATCGTGATCGTGGCGCCGGTCAACCACAAAGACCGATCCCGCCTGCGTCTTCGCGTAACTCTTCATCTCGGTCGCCAGCTCGCTGACCTGCGCCGGGTGCGCGAAGCGGCGATGCTGATTGGTCACGACGCCGATCGACAACGTCATCAGCGGCACCCGGTGCAGCTGGCCCCGCCGGTCCTTGCCGAAATAGTAGCCCGCCCGGCGGTCCTGCTCGTTGTACTGATACGGGACGAGCGTGTCGAACACGTCCAGGATCTCACTGCACACCGCCCCGATGCTCTCGATCGGCAGGACGAAGATGAAATCGTCGCCGCCGATATGCCCGACGAAACCCTGCTTCCCGAGGATCCCCCGCACCACGTCGTGCAGAATCCGGGAGAGCAGGTAGATCACGCGATCGCCGTCGTTATAACTGTAGCGATCGTTGTATTCTTTGAAGTGATCGAGGTCGGCGTAACAGACGGCGAAGAACTCACCCAGCTCCATCCGCCGCTTGATCTCCCGCTCGATCTCCGTCGTCCCCGGGAGCCGCGTCGACGGATTCACCGCCACGTCGCGCTCGGCCCGGGTCACCAGAGCGTCGAGGCGTCCCGCCTGCTCACCCGGCTCGAAGAGCGGCGTGATGACCTCGTCGGCCCCCGCCGCGAACCACTTCCGCACGGCGTCCGTCGCATGGCGATTGGTCACTACGGCCAGCGGGACGATCGCCGTGTAGGCGTCGCCTTTGAGACGGGCGCACAGCTGCATCCCCTCGTCTCCGGCGCTGTCGGCGTCGATCACCACCAGGGTCGGCAGCGCGCGGAGCACCCGCTCTTCCACCCCTGCGGCCTGCGGAAGGGAAATAACGGGCAATTCCCTCCCGTTGACCCATGCGGTCACGAAGTCAGGTACGGACCGTCCAGCCGGCGAGAAGAAGAGAATGGCTTGGCGCGACCGCACCTTACTCCTCTCGTAAGGGTAGAAACCACCTAAACTTAGGCCTCGTCGCCTCCCGTGTCAAATGAACCTTCGTAGGCCTCGCGCAATTTCACCGGAGCCGTGCGCGCACGCATGCGGATGTTCAGCATCTCCACGAACACCGAGAACCCCATCGCGAAATAGATGTAGCCCTTGGCGATGTGCTGCCCCAGCCCGTCGGCGATGAGGGAGACGCCGATCATCAGCAGGAAGCTCAGCGCCAGCATCTTCACTGTCGGATGGCGATGCACGAAGTCGC
>QHUZ01000038.1 GCA_003223395.1 Gemmatimonadota bacterium
CCGCCGTCGCCATTGCGAACGTTTTGGTCAGAGCAAGCGGCCGGAATAGACGTCCTTCCTGGTCCTCGAGTGTGAACACCGGGAGGAACGAAAGAGTAATAATCAGTAGCGACATGAACAGCGCGGGCCCTACCTCGCGCGCGGCCGCGAAGACGCGCTCCCAATGCGGCCGATCGGGTTCTCGCTCTATGTGCTTGTGCAGGTTCTCGAGCATCACAATGGCCGCGTCGATCATCGCGCCGATCGCGATCGCGATGCCGCCGAGACTCATGATGTTGCCGTTGATGCCGAGCAATCGTGTCACCGCGAGCGCGACGAGGATGCCCAGCGGCAGCGTCGCCACCGCGACCAGGGCGCTCCGTGCATGTAGTAGGAACACCGCGCAGACCAGCGCGACAATCACCGATTCCTCGAGCAGCGTGCGCCACAGGGTCTTGATCGATCCCTGGATCAGATTCGATCGGTCGTACGTGGGCACGATCCGCACCCCAGCAGGCAACGCCGGTGTTATCTCGGCGATGCGCTGCTTCACGCCATTGATGACGCGCAGCGCGTTCTCGCCGTAGCGCATCACGACGACGCCGCCGACCGCCTCGCCCTGTCCGTTGCGCTCTGCGATGCCCAGCCGCAAATCGGGACCGATGGTCACTTGGGCCACGTCACCGACTCGGACGGGGCGGCCACTCCCTGCGCCAATCGCGACGTTCTCGATGTCCGCTGCACCGCGGAAGTAGCCGAGCCCGCGGATCGCGTAGTCGGAGCCCGCGACCTCGACCGTGCGCGCGCCGACGTCTTGGTTCGCGCCGCGCACCACATCGATGACCTGGCGCGCGGTGACGCCGTACGCGAGCAGGCGCGCCGGATCGAGCAGTACTTGATACTGGCGCTGGAAGCCGCCCAGGCTCGCCACCTCGGCCACGCCAGGCACGGATTGTAGAGCATAGCGGATTTGGAAGTCCTGGATGGCGCGGAGCCGGTCCGGCGAGTACCCAGGCCCCTCGACCGCGTACTGATAGACCCATCCGACGCCGGTCGCGTCGGGACCGAGCCTCGTCTTGGCTCCCGCAGGGAGTTTGCTCTGGATGGCGTTGAGATATTCGAGCACGCGCGAGCGCGCCCAATAGAGATCCGTCCCGTCCTGGAAAATGACGTACACAAACGACGAGCTGAACATCGACTGCCCGCGCACAACCTTGACCTTCGGAACCGACAGGAACGTGGTGACGAGTGGGTACGTGACCTGATTCTCGACCACCTGAGGCGCCTGTCCCGGGTAATCGGTGTAGACGATGACCTGAGTGTCAGACAGATCGGGGATCGCATCTACCGGCATCGTACGCAAACGCAAAGCTCCCGCGACGAGCAGGAAGATTGCGCCGAGCGCGATCAGTTCGCGCCGCTTGATCGACCAGGCGATGAGTTTCTCGATCATGGCCGGCGCTCGCCTTCACGCGGGGGCATCTGCATGCCACCCATGTTGAGGCCCATCCCCATCTGCAGCATCAGGCCCTGGATTGCCGCGGCCAGATTGGACTCGGAATCGAGCAGGAAGGTCGCCGACGCGATGACTTCATCACCGGGCTGCAGGCCTTCGACTATTTCGATCAGCGAGTCGCCATGTTGGCCGACACGCACGTCGCGCGGCAGGAACCGGCCGTCGCCTCGGTTCACGAATACGATGTTGTGCGTGCCCGTCGGCAGCACCGCCGCGAGCGGGACGGTCACCGCGCGCCTCCCGGCGGTGTTCAGCTCGACCGTGGCATACATCCCGGGGCGGAGCGCTCCGCTTGCGTTATCAACCTCCAGCCGGGCCGTGAGCGTGCGCGTCCGCTCATCGAGCTGGGGCTGAATGAACGCGAGGCGACCGCTGAATTCCGCACCCGGCACGGCGTCAACCCGAACCGTCGCGCGCATGCCCACTCGAACCGCAGGGGCGTCCCGCTCGAAGATCGCAACATCGACCCACAGCACGCGACGATCGGCGATGAGAAACAGGTTGTCACCTGGCTTCACGGCCTGACCATCGATCACCATCTTTTCGACGATCTCACCGCCTCGAGGGGCACGCAGCAACAGCGTCCGCGTTGCCGTGCCACGTGCTTCTAGACTGTCGATCTGATCAGCCCCGATATCCCACAGCTCGAGTCGTCGTCTCGCGCCGGCAGCGAGTGTGTCATCCTTCAGCCGCCGAGCCAGGAGGTACTCCTCTTGAGCGCTGACGAGATCTGGGGAGTACAGGGCGAGCAGCGGTTCTCCGCGTTCGACGCGTTTGCCAACGTAATCCGCATATAGATGCTCGACCCACCCGCCCACCCGCGCGTTGACGTAGGCGCGATTCGGCTCGGCGTAGTTAAGGACGCCCACCGCACGAACCGAGGACTGCACCGGTCGCTCACTCGCGCGGGCGAATGTGATGCCGAGTCGCTGGGCTTCCGTGCGATTCACGGGGACGCCGGATGTGTCAGTGCCCGCAGCCGCCATGCCGGGCATGCCCGCCATATCGTTGATGCCTGTCGTCTTGCTAACCGCCGGGGCCTTCTTCCGGCATCCGCTCACTGTTACGGCGACCAGGAGCAGAGCTATCGCAATGCGTTTCATGGCTGGCCCTCCCCCGCGGTCAATTGCCGCAGCATGACAAGTTGGGTCAGGTAGTCGGCCGCCACGTCGGCCGCCTCGAGCTCCGCGCGGAAGCGCGCGTCTTCGACCGACAGCAAGGTGAGAAACTCGGCGCGACCGACCTGATAGCTACGCATTACCGATTCGACAGTCCCCTGAGCCGTGGGCAAGACGCCGTCGACCAGGAGCGCAAGGCGCTGCTGTGACGCTTGGACTCGGGCGGCGGTTTCGGTGACCTCGCGACTGAGCTGCAGCTCCGCGTCCCGCAGACTGGCGGCCGCCCCGCTGGAATCCGCGCGCGCGGCGTCGGCCAGCCGGTTCTGTTTGCGCCACGCCCACACCGGAAGTCGCAGTCCGACAAACACCGAGAAGAAATCCGGCTGGCTGTAGATCCCGCCGAACGCGGGTCGGAGACCGTAGCGCACGCCGAGGGTGAAGTCGGGCCGGGCGCCGAGGCGTTCCACCTGAATCGTGCGTGTGGCCGCATCGACTGCTGCCCGCCTAATGGCGAGCCGGGGATGGGTTGCAAGAGCCAGGGCCAGGACCGAGTCGGCCGGGGGCCCCGACGCTACCCTAGCACGCACCGCGGCAGGGTCGATCGGCGTGACCGTGACGGTGTCCTCCGGCGCTCGGTTCCGCAGTGCATTCACTGCGGCGAGCGCGGCGACTCGCGCGCTCTCCAGTGCCAACTCTTCGGATCGCAAGCGATCGCGGGCCAGCTTTGCCTGGAGGGGATCGCTCTGAGGTGCGGCCCCCGTCGCATAGCGCGTGGTGCTGAGCTGGACGGCGGCTTCGAGAAGCTCGCGCTGGTGCCGCAGAGTCTCCAACGCCGTCACCGTGTATTCGAGACGGTAGTAGGCCACTGCCATCGCGGTGGCAAGCTCCCGGCGGGCGGCGCCTTCTTCCGCCCGCGCGCCGGCACCAGCGGCACGCATGACGCCAGACCGGGCGCCGAGTGTTCCCGGCCAGGGGATCTCCTGGCTCAGCTCGGCGTCTACCTCGGTGAAGTCGCTCTGGTTGAAGTCGAAGTGCGGCATCTGCAGGTCCATCACACCGAGTGACAACCTTGGGTCGGGCAATGTGCCGGCCGGCCGGATTCGCAGTGTCGCCGCGCGAACCGCCGCCTGCCGCTGGGCCAGAGTTGGGTTGCGCGCCAGTGCTTCGCCAATCAGCGATTGCAAGAGCGAGTCCTGCGCACCCGCAGGAGACACGCACGCCATCGTGAGCGCAAGTGCTGTCAACATCAGTTGTCGGAATTGCATACCTCTCCTCGCCGAACACTTTTCCGGCTGAATGCGCCGGAGCCCGCGCCGCCGTTCGCGGCGCGTTAGGGCACACTACTCCTGGGCGAGGCTAGGCTTGGGGCGGCGGAGGGAGCGGCGGGTTCGGATCGGCCGGAACGAACGTCGGGAGGCCGAATGCTACGAGATGAGACTCTCTGGCGGAAACGGAAACTGCTTCGCCAAGCGGGACTACCGCGGATGACGTCGTCGCGCAGAGTGCTGAATTAGCGCACGGGGTAGCGTGGGTCGTCGCATCGACAACCGGCCCAGACGGGTGGGACGCCATCTGTTGGTCGCAGTTCGCCGGCGTTGCTCGTTGGGCTTCGTCACACAACAGCGGCAAGCCAACCGGCAAGATCTGACCGGTTAGGAGCAGCGTGGCGACGAGTCTGAAGAGTGAGAGTCTCATACGTTGGGGAATATACCACGATGCCGTCATGGTAGTCATGACCACTCAGCCTGGCGAAGGCGGTGAGGGATTCGTCTGTCTGGATCGACGACCGTCAGCTCGCGCACCTACGGCACGCGACTCGTTACAAGGGCACCGAAACCGTCTTGACCTCCTGACCCTTTGCGAGCGTCACATCGGCGGCGGCGTGACCATCCTTCAACGAGGGTGTGACGCTGACTGCGCGAAAGCCGGCGTTGGCTCGGAGGGCGTTCTGCACCGCTGCCCGCAGCGAGGCCTTCGCCTTGGCCATCGCCGCGCTCTGGCTCTGTGCAGCGGTGTAGTCTTCACCTTCCCCAATGGGCTCGGTCTTGACGACCGCACCGCTGTTGGGATCGACGCTCACCTCGAAGAACTTGCCGCCCTTCATCGTGTAAATGGAAAGCTGCAACTTGCCCTCGTCCATCTCGAACTTGGCGGAAATCGGCCGCCCGTGACTCGCGCTCGCTGACAGACCACGCTCGAGGGAGACCCGAGCGCTCAGAACCGCCTTTGCCACCGCGTCTTTGTCCTGAGCCGCGAGCGTGGTCCCACAACACAACGCTGCGACGGCGAGAACCGGAACAAGCCATGCCTGCATCGTCATCTTCATACAATGCCCCCGATCTCGGTGTCGTGCAGTGATGTCTAGCCCCCTCGAACGATCAATGATACACTTGTTATAGTCATGCGTTCATGCAGCGCCGAGGCTTCTATGCGTCCCCGCCCCATCTGATGTCCAAGGGCATCGCGACCGGACGTTGGCTCCTGCTGTTCCACCAGATTCCGCCGAAGCCCGACTACTTCCGGGTGAAGGTGTGGCGCAGGCTGCAGCGCATCGGCGCGGTGCCGGTCAAGAACTCGGTGTGGGTCCTCCCGTACAACGATCAGGCGGTCGAAGACTTTCGTTGGCTGCTGCAGGAGATCGAGGCGCGTGGGGGCGACGCGTCGGTGTTCCGAGGGGATTTCGTGGACGGCTTGAGCGACCGCGACATCGAAGGGTTATTCCGCAAGGCCGGGGAACGACGGGCTGTTGGCAGGGCTCGAGCCGCCCGTCGAACGGGGCGAATGCGCGGGCGGACGTGGGTCACGCGCCGGGGCGTGTTCGTGGATCGCATCGCGAGCGCGTGGCTGATCAAGCGCTTCATCGATCAGGCGGCCCGGTTCAAATTCGTCGCTCCCGAGGGTTACTCGCCTCACAGGAGCGAGCTGCGCTTCGACATGTTCGAGGCCGAGTACACGCACGAAGGCGACCGCTGCACCTTCGAGACGTTGCTCCGGCGGTTTCGACTGCGCGACCCCGCGCTCCGCGCGATCGGCGAGATCGTGCACGACATCGACTGCAAGGACGAGAAGTTCGGCCGCGCCGAGGCTACGGGTGTCGAGCGCCTGCTCGCTGGCATCGCCCGGAAGCACGCTACCGATGCCACCCGCCTCCGTCTTGGAGCGGCCGTGTTCGACAACCTCTATCAGTCGTCGCGATGAAACCCGCACCGACGCGCCCCACGCTACGAGAGTTCGTCGTCTACTTCCTCAAGCTCGGCACGTTGGGGTTCGGCGGACCGATCGCGCTCGCGGGCTACATGCAGCGCGATCTCGTGGACGAGCGTGGGTGGATCGCGCCGGACGACTACAAGCAGGGGCTCGCTCTCGCGCAACTTGCCCCCGGCCCGCTCGCGGCCCAACTCGCCATCTACCTCGGCTGGGTGCGTGGCCGCGTCCTGGGCGCGACACTCGTAGGAATCGCGTTCGTGGCGCCGTCGTTCCTCATGGTGCTCATCCTCTCGGCGCTGTACCTCAAGTTCGGTGGGCTCGCCTGGATGCAGGCGCTGTTCTACGGCATTGGCGCCGCGGTCATCGCGATTATCGCGTGGAGCGCCGCGAGACTTGCGCGCACCACTCTGGGGCGGGACCGATTGCTCTGGGGACTTTTCGCCGTGAGTCTCATCGTCACGGCCTGGACGGCGAGGGAGATCATTTGGGTTTTCGTGGCTTCGGGGTTGATCCCCCTGCTCGCTCGCGCACGCCCGGCGATGCCGACCAAGACGCTGCTGGTCGCGGCGTGGCCAGCTTGGCTTACGTCGGGTCTGACTGGGGCGGCATCCGTGGGGGGGCTCTGGAAACTATTCGCGTACTTCGCCGCCGCAGGACTGTTCGTGTTCGGCAGCGGCCTCGCCATCGTGCCGTTCCTCCACGGGGGCGTCGTCGAACAATTCCGTTGGCTCACGGAGCGCCAGTTCCTGGATGCGGTCGCCGTTTCGATGATCACGCCGGGGCCGGTCGTGATCACCGTGGCATTCATCGGGTACCTTGTTGCGGGGCCACTGGGGGCGACCGTGGCGGCCATCGGTGTATTCGCTCCCGTGTATTTCGTGACTGTCCTTGCTGCACCGCACTTTCGCCGCTTTGCCGAGAGCCCGCGCATCAAGGCATTCGTCGACGGAGTCACGGCAGCCGCTACCGGTGCGATTGCCGGGGCGGTGCTCGTGCTGGGCCGGCGTGCCCTCGTCGATTTGCCGACCGTCCTGATCTGCGCAGCCACGCTCGCTGTCATTGTGAAGATGAAGCGCGTTCCCGAACCCGCGCTTATCGCGGCGTCCGGCGTCGTTGGCTTGCTCCTGAAGCATGCGTTGTAGGCGCGCCACCATCACGAAACGGAGGAGTTCATCCATGAAGAAGCTCCTGAAGGCAACTCTATTCCTTGGCGTCGTCACCGCTGGAGCCAGGCCGGTGCTCGCGCAACAGCCGTCGACCGCTGCCTGGGATTCCGTCGGCCGTATTCTCGGAACGACTCCCGCAAGTGCAGCCGGTTACATCCGCTATAACCTTCCCCGCCGCGACCTTACCGTCCGGATCGGGGACGTCACGGTCGCACCGGCGCTCGCGCTAGGAGCCTGGGCCGGTTTCAGCGGAGAGCCCAACGACGCGACCATGATGGGGGATCTCGTACTCACAGCGGCAGAACTGGGCCCGGTACTCGCCGAGCTGGCGCACCAACGCATCGGGGTGACCGCGATCCACAATCACATCGTCGGCGAACAGCCGGAAATCATTTACGTCCACATCCTCGGCCAGGGAAACGCGCTCGACCTGGCAACTCGGTTGGATCGGGCTCTGACCAAGACCGGGACGCCGCGACCTGTCGCGGCGGCACCGCCGGTTCCTCTGACGATCGACACCGGCGCCGTATTCGCAGCGCTGGGACGTCACGGCACAGCGCGCGGCAACGTCGCCCAAGTGGGGTTCGTTCTGGTCTCGGGGACGGTCACCATGGGCGGCCGCCCAATGACTCCCGCGCTCGCCTACGGTTCGCCCGTTAACGTCCAGGTGGTGAGCCCCACGCGCGCCGTCGCTACCGGCGACTTCGCCGTGCGAGATTCCAGCGTCGCCGGTGTGCTGGATGCGCTCACCGCGCACGGGATCACGGCGACCGCCATGCACAGCCATATGATCGGGGATTCCCCCCATCTGGACTACATCCATTTCTGGGCCGACGGCCCGCTGCCGGACGTGCTGCGCGGACTCCGGGCGGCAGTCGATGCCGGGCATTGAGAGGACATATGACGTCATTTCGGAAAGTAGGGCTCGTGACCCTCAGCCTCGTTTTGATCGGGACGATAGGATGCAGCAAGAGTCGCAGTCACGACCAAGATGATGATGATGATGACGACCCGGCTCCGGTGGTGAATCCCTCGCCGGGCACGGCACAAGCCGCCACTATGTGGACATTTGACAGCTCAAGCATCGGGCAGGCTCCCGCCGGCTTCTCCTTCGGCCGGACCGGGTCAGGGCGCCCCGGACGTTGGGTGGTCCGCGCCGCCGCCGACGCGCCAAGCGGGCCCAACGTACTCGCGCAGGAAGACAGTGATCGGACAGACTACCGGTTCCCGCTCGCCGTGGCGGACGGCCCCACCTTCGGGGACGTGAGCGTAACTGTCCGGTGCAAACCGGTGAGCGGTCGGGTGGATCGCGCGTGCGGTATCGTGTGGCGCTACCAGGACGAGAACAACTATTACCTGACGCGGGCGAACGCGCTCGAGGACAACGTCTGCTGGTACTACGTGCAGAATGGCCGCCGCGTCGAGGTGAAGCGCGTGCATGTGCCCGTCGCATCGGGTGCTTGGCACTCGCTGCGCGCCGACATGCGCGGCGATCACGTCGAGGTCTACTTCAACGGCAAGAAACTGATCGACGTTCACGACTCACGGTTCACCGCGCCGGGTAAGGTGGGCGTGTGGACAAAGGCCGATTCGCACACCCTGTTCGACGACCTCACTGCAACCGCGCTCGCGCCCTGATGCGGGCCTTTCTCGCGCTGGCACTGCTGCTGCCCGTCCGAATCGCGGCACAGCTTGCCTTCTGGCTTACAGCCATCCTCATCGCCACCCCACAAACGCCGCCAGCTGCCTGCACGCTCGCCGGTCCATCGGTCGAGGCTCATTGGTCGGGCGCTATTCCGCCGGCGTCGACGGCCGAGGCGCCCCTGCGCGTGATCACCGATGTGCGGCTGCCGGGAAGCGCGTCTCGCTTCGACTACCAGAGCCTAGAGTCGGCATCCGGTCGACTGTTCATCTCACACATGGGCGCCGGGCAGCTCTTGGTCTTCGATGTGCGCGCCGGTAAAGTCATCGGCAATCTGGACGGATTTCCTACGGTGACCGGAGTCCTCGCCGTGCCGGCCGAGCACCGGGCATATGCTTCAGCGGCGGGCGACCCCGCAGTCGTGGTCGTGGACGATTCGACGCTTCGGATCGTGGCGCGAGTTCCTGGGCCGCGCTTTCCGGACGGGATCGCGTACGCTCCGGCGGAGCGGCGAGTGTTCGTCTCGGACGAATCGGGGGGGCGCGACTTTGTAATCGATGCAAGGACCAACACTGTGGTCGCGCAGATCGAGCTCGGTGGCGAGGCGGGAAACACGCAGTACGACGCAGGTTCGCACTGTGTAATCGTGGCGGTCCAGACCGCGAACCAATTGGCCTTCATCGACCCAGCGACCTCTGCCATCGTTCGTCGGATCACACTCGACAAAGCGGTTCGCCATCCGCACGGGGTGTACATCGACGCCACGAACCGTCTGGCCTTCATCGCGGGTGAGGAGAGCGGGACACTGGGCGTTCTAGATCTGCGGAGCCTGCGGCTGCGTCAGGTGCTGCCAATCGGGACCGATCCGGACGTCCTCGCGTTCGACCCAGCGCTCGGCCGTCTGTGTGTGGCCGCGGAGTCCGGGGTCGTGGCGGTGTTCGAGGAGCGAGAGGGCTCTCTCGTGCAGCTCGGCTGGTATCGCGCCCCGAAGGCGCACTCGGTCGCGGTAGATCCCGCCACGCACCGCGTCTACCTGCCGCTCGCGAACGTGAACGGTCGCCCTGTCCTTCGGATATTGATGCCGAATCCACTCTAAGCGTGCCGGAGTCTGCGTCTTGTCGCCGCCGTGTGGGCAGGTCAGGTCGTCGCTAGGACGGTCATAAGCGGTTCGATTCGGTACTCCATCATGCAACCAATCCATCGTGAGGAGCGTTACCCCACTTAGTGAACACCTTTTCCACAGCGCTTGCAGAAGTGGCGCGCCGTGATCGGGTCATGGCGAAACTCATCGCCCGAAATGCGCCCTTCCGACTGCCGAGACCCAACACCCGGCACTTTGCCGCCCTCGCTGAGAGCATCCTCTATCAACAGCTTGCCGGAGCCGCGGCGGCCGCCATCCACCGACGATTTGTCGCCCTGTTCGACGGAGATCTCTCGCCCGACGCCGTCCTCGCACTCTCCGCCAGAAAGCTTCGCGCCGTGGGACTCTCGTGGAGCAAGGTCGCCGCCATCAGAGATCTCGCGGCGAAGGTGGTGGATGGAACCGTTCGGCTGCATCGCATCGGCAGGCTCCGCGATGAGGACATCGTCACGTCGTTGTCGGTCGTCCGTGGCATCGGACAGTGGACCGCGGAGATGTTCCTGATCTTTCAGTTGCGCCGGCTCGACGTGTGGCCGGTTGGGGACTACGGCATTCGCAAAGGTTACGCACTGGCCTACGGCTTGAAGCGGCTACCGACGCCGAAGGAGCTGCACGCCCTGGGCGAACGCTTCCGGCCCTACCGCACCGTGGCCGCATGGTATTGCTGGAGAGCAGTCAGCGAACAGCGAAAACAGCGCAAATGACTCAGTCCTTCCGCCGCGGCGCCTCCAGACGCCGCGGGCGGTTGCCGATCACGTTGTCGGGCAGATACTGCGGAATGCCGCGCGGTAGTTCACTACGATCTCCCCCTTCGCCTGAGCGAGCGTGCTGTCGAGTACCGCGCGCCGCCGCTCGGGTGTCCGATCGAGCTCAGGTCTTTCAGCAGCACTGATTAGTCGAGCGTCTCGCCGCAAGCTGCGATACCGCGAGCCCTCCGAAATTGCTAATCCTTCGGTTTAGGTCCGATTCCACCGAAGGATTAATTGTTTTGACCTCGACCGTCTTGTTCCTTTTCACCGTTCGCGCGATGCCGCTCGGCGATAGCGACCCCATCGGGAGCATTCACGATGCCGACCCACGAGCAATTCTCGCTGTCAACACTGTCGGACGTCATGGAGGTTGCGCTCGAGGGGGTGGGTCCGGATCTCGCGCGACGTGGACACAGGATGATCGTGCATCTGGTTGACTCGGCCACCGACACTGGACGCGACCTGTCCCCAGTCGCGGACGTTATCGCCGACGTCCTTGAGTGCGCCTCCCTCTATTCGCTGACGAAACGCAACCTCGTGCACGTGGTGTTTGAGGACGATCACGTCGTCATGACTGTGCGCGACCCGGTCCCTGACTGCGGCGGGCCCCTGGCACGTCAGCTCACTGAGACGCAGGGCGACAGAATCAGCTGCTGCAGCGCGGTAACCGAACGGGGCGCGGAAGTGGTTGTGCGGCTCCAGGTGCCCGTGTCCAAGCTCGAATCCGACGATTCGTGGGCCAGGAATGGCGTTCCGGCTTGCGTTCCTGACTGGCGTCAAGAATCCCGCCATCGAGCGACGGTGGCGCGTCCGTTACTCAGGGAACGCGCAGCTCAATAGACCCTCGACGCAGCATGGCTGTCACCTGCCTGATTGCCTCGCGCAGCGCCTCGTTTACGAGTGTGCCTCATCGAACGGTGCGACGGGACCCGCGCCACGCCCCGGGAGCAAGCCCGGTCTCCTTCTTGAACGCACGGCTGAACGCCGCCTCGGAGTCATAACCCACTTCTGAGCCGATGGTGGAGACTTTGGCGCCACTCTGGGCCAGCAGGTTGGCCGCGACCTGGATTCGCCAGCGCGCGAGATACTGCATGGGCGGCTGACCGACGAGTTCTCCGAACCGTTTGGCGAGATTGGAGCGGGATGAGGCCGCCTTGCGAGCCAATTCCTCGAGAGTCCAAGGATGACCGGGCTGCCCGTGGAGTAGTGTCAACGCACGACCCACCACCTCGTCACGGAGACCAGCAAGCCAGCCGGTCCGTCCTGCCGGCAGGTGTTCGAGGTAGCGACGCAGCACCTCGATGAACATCAACTCGGCCAACTTGGTCAGGACGGACTCCGCGCCGGCCCGGCCGAGCCGTGACTCCTCAGTCAGCTGCCTGATGAAACCGCCAAGCCAGCCCTCCGACATCCCACGCACGTGCATCAGGCGCGGGAGCGCCGCGAGTAGCGGGTTGAACGGACGGCGATCGCAGCCGAGAAACCCGCAGACGAACGACGTGACCCGGGGTTCCTGCTCACCGAGGAAGACTGTCTCGGGATACCGGGCGGGAGCACTGGTGTTGACGCCCGGACCGATCCGGACCCCGCGGCCGCTCGACATCAGATTGGCGTCACCGTGCGGAAAGACGATCACGTCCCCCGGGGCGAGCTCGACCTGTTCCTCGCCGATCACACCGCCGTAGCAGCGGCCTCTGGTCAGAATATGGTAGGAGATGAGGTGCTCGGCGCCCGGCAGGATCCGCGGCGCGAGTTCCGGGGCAGCCACCGATTCGACGCCCCAAGGCTCCGCAGCCTCGACCGTATAGAAGAACGCCCCATCGAGACGAACGACCCGCAGCAGGTCCGAGAGTGCATCCATCCCAGCGAAATACTACTCGCGGACTCCGAGGCAACAAGTCGAGACGATCAGTCATTGGTGTAGCGGTTCGCGCCCATGATAATCGAGCCTGCGCGCGACTAGCGCTGCTCGGACATACCTCGACCAATGGAGACAGCAATGGGCACGATCAGATGGATAGGGTTGGCGGCGGTGGGAGTCATGATGGCCTGCAGCGATAATCCGGTCACCACTCCGAATCCGGGGCCGGTGGGGGCGGTTTTCGTGGCCACAGGCGACATCGCGGTCACCGTGGACTCGTTCAGGACCGCGCTGGGCCCGTCGAACGGCGGGACGGCCGGCGAGCAACCCACTGGTCGCCGCGAGATCAACTGGGATGGTGCCGGAGCCAACCCGTTCAACAACCGCAACGACTTCCCCGCCGACTTCTTCAACACCACTGTGAAGGCGGGCGCGGTGTTCACCACGCCGGGCACGGGATTTCGGAATGACTCCACGTTGTTCCGCGAGATCAACCCGGCCTACGCGACGGAATTCAATTTCTTCAGCCCCACCAAGATTTTCGCGCCGATCGGCAGCAACCGCCTCGACCAGCTGTTCCAGGTCGCCGGCCAGCCGACGCCGGCGGTCGTCCGCGGGTTTGGCATCGTGTTGAGCGATGTGGACCTGGCCGACAAGACCACCATTCAGCTGTTCGCCCAGGACGGCTCGCTGTTGGGCACCTACGCCGCCCCAGTCCGGTCCAATGCCGGGGGGTTGTCGTTCGTCGGCGTGACCTACACCGACGCGATCATCGCCCGGGTCCGCATTACGCTCGGCACCGGCGCGCTCGGCGCCACCGTCAACGATGTCACGGCAGGCGGCACCGTCGACGTCGTGGTGCTCGACAACGTGATCTACGGCGAGCCCAAGCATGCGTTCTAGGGCCGCGACCTTCACCCGGAGAACTCAGATGCGGTACTCGTCCTGGATGGTGACAGCAGCAGTCCTCTCCCTGGTAGGGTGCGGCAGCTCGACCTCTCCCTACGGAGGCGGAGGTGGTGGTGGTGGTGGTGGTGGTGGCAGCAGCGCGACCATCACCGTCGGCAACGATTTCTTCAACCCGACGCCCAATACCGTGTCGGCGGGAGCGGTGACGTTCCGCTGGGCCACACCTTCGAACGGGCACACACTGACGTGGGACAGTGGGCCGGGGACGTTGCCGGCGAACACGGGCACGATCACCTCGGGGACGCAAGTGGTGATCCTGCAGCCCGGGACCTATCAGTACCACTGTTCGATTCATGGCGGCCCCGGCACGGGGATGCACGGCACGATCGTCGTGCAGTGAGAGAACGGCGGTCCCGGAGTGATCCTCGCTCCGGGACCGACGCGCCACGACCACGTGGAGATCGCAAACACTACTAAACGGCGGGAGACCGAACCCATGCGGACCATGCACTCAATGACACAGGGGCTACGGATGGGCTCGCTCGTCGTGGCGCTCGCGCTCCTGCGGGCCAGCGCCGCCGCGGCGCAGTCCACCCTCGACACGCCAGCGAACCTGGCCGGCGCGTGGGTGGCGACGCCCGGGATCGTACAGTTCAATCTGGTCCATCGCTTCGACGTGAGCCCAGCGCCGGTGCGCAAACTGAACAACACACCCACGCTCCTCGTCGCGCTCAGCGTGACGCCGTGGGCCTCGGCGGGCTTCGCCTACGGCTCTAACTCCGATCTCGTGAGCGCGTTCCCGAACGAGTGGGAGCTCTTCGGCCGGGTCGCGCCACTGCGCGAGGCCGCCGGTGCGCCCCTCGACGCCACGCTCCAGGGGGGCTACAACGTGGCGGCGCGCAGCGCGGATTTCGGCCTCACCGTGGCGCGCCGGATCGGGCGACTCCGGTTGCTCGCAACCGGGGCCCTGCTTTCGAGCGCGTTCGATTCCGGGCGCACCCGCTGGATCGCCGGCGGCGGGGCGACCTTCCGCCTCAGGCCCAGTCTGGCTCTCGCCGCCGACGTCGCCGGTCTCACCGATCGGCGCGCCGCCGAGCACCTCACGTGGAGCGCCGGCCTTCAGGTGGGCGTCCCGGCCTCGCCCCACAGCCTGTCGCTGCACGTGACGAACGTCGGCACCCGGACCCTGCAGGGACTCGCGCGCGGCAGCGATCGCACGCGCGTCGGCTTCGAGTACACGATCCCCATCCCGCTGCGCCGCCACGCGCGGCGCGGCTCGGAGCGGGGCGCCATGGAGAGCGTGGAGCCGGGCCCAGACCGCGTCGTGCGCATCGATATACGGCAGCTCGCATTCGAGCACGCGCGGATCGAAGTGCCGGCCGGCACGACCATCGAGTGGATCAATCGTGATCCGCTCGCGCATACGGTAACGGCCGATGACGGGACCTTCGACTCGGGGTTCGTCCAGCCGGGCGCCGCCTGGAAGCACGGCTTCGAGCAACCCGGCACCTACACCTATTACTGCACGCCTCATCCCTTCATGAAGGGCGTGATCGTCGTTCGCTGAACCGGACGGCGGGGAGACCATGGATGCAACGCCTCTTGATCTTGACCACGGCCCTCACGGCGCTCGCAGCCTGCAGCGAACACAGCGCCCCGAGTGGGGTGGGTGGGACGACCGTCGCCGTCGAGGACAATCGCTTCACTCCGCAGCAGCTCCCGATTGCCTCCGGCAGTACTGTCACGTGGCAGTGGCGCGGCGGCAGCCTGCACAACGTGACCTTCGATGACGGTCCAACCTCGACCACACAAGAGGACGGCCAGTTTCAGCGCCAGTTCACCGCGGCGGGGACCTACCCGTACCACTGCACGATCCACGGGCTCGCGATGTCGGGGTCGGTGGTGGTGCAGTGAGGGCTGCCCGGACTCGTGAGGAGGGAGCATGAACGGGCAGGTCGATGCTCGCGCGCCCGCGCCCTACAGGGGGTTCGCCACAGCGATTGTCTCGCTGGTGGTGGTGTCAGCGATCGTGGTGGCTGGTTGCGATGATACGGTCCTCCGGCCCAACGGCCCCGCCACCCGACTGGCCTTCACGGTTCAGCCGGTCAACGTCTCGGCGAATCACCCGATGACGCCGGCAATCGAGGTCCTGGTACAGGACGATGCCGGCAATCCGGCGCAGGACTTTGTCGGCCGTGTGACGGTCTCCATCGGCGACAACGCCGCCGGCGGGATTCTCTCGGGCACGACGACGCAGACCTTGTTTCACGGGATTGGGACCTTCTCAGACTTGACCATCGATCGCGTAGGCAGCGGATACACGTTGGTCGCGGTGGCGCCACGGCTCAACACGGCGACGAGTGCGGCGTTCAATGTCGCGTGCAATACCAACTGCTGGACGGCCAGGGCCCCAATGCCGACTCCGCTGACGGCCTCAGCAAGTGCCGCAGTCGACGGCATCCTATACGCGATCGGGGGACTGACGAGTGCTGGCGGGTCCACCGCGACGGTGGAAGCCTACGATCCCCGGACGAACACCTGGAGCAGGAGGGCACCGCTGTCGATACCCCGTTTCAGTCTGGCGGTGGGAGTCGTGAACGGGATCCTCTACGCGGTGGGCGGGGCTGAATCCGGCGTCGCGGCCACGGGAATCGTGGAAGCTTACGACCCCATCACGAACACATGGACCACGAAGGCATCGATGCCGACCAGCCGCTTTGGGCTGGGTATCGGAGTGGCCAACGGGCGTCTCTACGCCATCGGGGGAACCGACAAGAACGGGCTGGACACCACGGTGGTCGAGGCCTATGACCCCAGCACCGATACGTGGAGCACGCAGGCACCGCTGCCCGTGGCGCGCACCTCCTTCGGCACTGCCGTCGCGGATGGCGTCATCTACATCATCGGTGGCGACGTCCAGGGAAGTCCGGTCGGGGCGATGGAGGCGTACGACCCCGCGTCGAACACGTGGACCACGAGAGCGCCAATGCCCACACCCCGGAGCGGCTTGGGTGCTGCGACGGTGGACGGGTTCATTTATGCCGTGGGAGGAAGCTTGAACGGCGTCCGGTCAACGGTTGAAGTGTACGACCCGATGCGGAACACCTGGGCCACGAGAGCCCCGTTACCCACAGCACGCGTCCTGCTCTCCGTCGACGTTCTCGACGGTATCCTCTACGCGGTAGGTGGGAGCTCCGCCGGCGCTCCATTCCCGGGCACGAACGAAGCGTATCTGCCATGAAGCTTTCGATTCTCGATGACTATTTCGACACGCTCCGTACTCTCCCGTGCTTTCGCAAGCTCGACGGACACGAGGTAACGATCTGGCACGACCACACGCAGGATATCGAAGCGCTCGCCGCGCGCCTCAAGGACACGCAGGTCCTCGTGTTGATTCGCGAGCGTACGCAGATCCATGAGCCGTTGCTCGAACGCCTCGACGCGCTACGGCTCATCAGTCAGCGCAGCGTCTACCCTCATATCGACATCGACGCCTGTACGCGCTGCGGGGTCATCGTATCGTCCGATCAGCACGCCGGCAGTCCGTCCTATGCCGCTGCGGAACTGACGTGGGGTTTGATCATCGCTGCAATGCGGCAGCTTCCCCAGCAGATGTACGCGCTTCGCGCCGGAACCTGGCAGATCGGGGTCGGCAACAGCCTGCGCGGCAAGACGCTCGGAATCTATGGCTACGGAAGGATTGGTGCGACGGTGGCAGGCTATGGGAGAGCCTTCGGGATGAATGTTCTGGTATGGGCACGCGAGACATCGCTGCAACGCGCACGCAGTGATGGCTACGCGGTGGCGCAGAGCAAGCGCGCGTTCTTTGAAGCAAGCGACGTGATCTCCTTGCACGTGCGGCTGGTAAAGGACACGCGGGGCATCGTCACCAGAAATGATCTGTCGTGCATGAAGCCCACTGCCTTGCTGGTCAACACGAGCCGGGCGCTCCTGATCGAGCCGGGCGCCCTTGTCGATGCTTTGCGCGCAGGGCGGCCAGGCATGGCCGCCATCGACGTTCACGACGAGGAGCCATTGCACGACCCCGACCATCCCCTGCTCAAAATGGACAACGTTGTTTGCACGCCGCACATCGGATACGTGACGCGGGAAGAGTACGAGATCCAGTTTTCCGATGTCTTCGATCAGATCACCGCTTACGCGGCGGGTAACCCCATCAACGTGGTGAACCCGAAAGTGTTCGACGTCTTGAAGGGGGTGAACACCGCCGTGGGAGCGCGTTAGATCGTGCGAAGGGAGACTTCCCGCATGGTCGAGGGCACGGCCAGCCGGAAGCCGCTCTGTTTACGCGTGCCCCGCCCACGTCGTCTCACCCGGCGTGTACGGCACACACGGATCGAACCGCCCGGGCGTCTCCCGATAGCGCATCGCCTGCGTGCAGCCGATCTCGGACGTGAAGTAGCCGAACAGCGTGAGCTCCTTCATCTGCCTGAAGTAATGCACCGGCGCGCCCTGAGCGCGGGTATCCATGTACGCCTTCTGCTCGCGATCGAGCTGCTCGAGGAACGCGAGCCGCTCCGCCGGCGACTTCGCCATGAACCCGGCCTCGTTTAGTTTCTGCATTCCGTCCCGGAAGATCGCCTGCTGCCGATCGTCGTAGGTGTCCGTGACCATGACCGCCATGAACGAACCGACTTTGGCGGCCTTGGCTCCGGGCGTTTTCGTTTCGGGGAGGATCGTGTCGGCGACTTCATCGAGCAATGCGACGTCCTGCGCGGTGAAGGCTCCGATCTGCGCGCGCGACGCCGTGACACGGGCGTGGGCGTGCTCCACGGCGGTGAGGAGATCGCCGCTCCCGACGAACACCACGCCGCCCAGCATGGCTGTCACCTGCCTGATTGCCTCGCGTCGATTCATCATGAGAGCCTCTAAAGGTTATTGCGCTTGAGCTCGCTGACGGCGAAGTCCGCCGCGCGCGCGGTGAGCGCCATGTAGGTAAGCGACGGATTCGGACAGGCGGTGGACGCCATGCACGAGCCGTCCGTCACGAACACGTTCGGGGCATCCCACACCTGGTTGTGACTGTTGAGGACCGACGTCTTGGGATCCTTGCCCATGCGGGCCGTCCCCATTTCGTGGATCCCCATCCCCGGCCAGTACCCGTTGTCGTACGTGCGGACGTCCTTCACCCCGGCGGCCTCGAGCATCTCGGCCATGTCGTTCATCATGTCCTTGCGCATCAGCCGTTCGTTCTCGCCGGTGGTGCAGTCGATCGCGAGCACCGGGAGTCCCCATTTGTCCTTCTTGGTCGGATCGATGGTGACCCGGTTCGCTGGATTGGGGAGCATCTCGCCGAACGCGGTGCCGCCGATCGACCACGATCCGGGCTGTGCCGCCGCGTCCTTGAACGCGGCGCCCACGCCCAGCTCGGCCACCGCGCGCGACCACCCCGAACGGCTGGCGCCGCCCTGGTACCCGAAGCCGCGCGAGTACTCGCGCTTGTCGCCGAACAGATTGCGGTAGCGCGGAATGTAGAAGCCGGTGGGACGCCGGCCGTAGTAAGATTTGTCGTCGAGCCCTTCGATTCTGCCGGACGCACCCGCACGGAAATGGTGATCCATGAGATTGCGGCCCAGGGCGTCGGAGCTCGAGCCAAGTCCGCCCGGCCAGACGTCGGTCGCCGAGCGCAGCAAGAGCCAGGTGGAATTCAACGTGGACGCACAAAGGAAGACGACTTTCGCGGTGTAGTCGGTGGTCTGATTCGTGACCGCATCGAGCACGCGCACACCCTTCGCGCGTTTCTTGTTGCGATCGTACAAGACTTCGGTGACGATCGCGAACGGCTTCAACGTCAGCCGTCCCGTCGCCATGGCCGCCGGCAACGTAGAAGACTGGGTGCTGAAGTACCCCCCGAACGGGCAGCCCAGCCAACAGGCGTTGCGATACTGGCAGGGCGCGCGTCCCGGTAGCGCCTGCGTGAGGTTCGCGGTCCGGCCCGGGATGATTCGCCGGCGGCCGTCGAAATGCTGCTTGAGCCGGCCGGCGATCAACTCTTCGCCGCAGTTGAGCGGCATCGCCGGTTGGAACTGCCCGTCCGGAAGTTGCCCCATGCCTTCCAGGGATCCGGAAATCCCCGCGTGCCGCTCGACGTGGTCGTACCAGGGCGCGATCTCCGCGTACCGAATCGGCCAATCGACACCGATCCCCTCGCGCGCGTTCGCCTCAAAATCGAAATCGCTCCAGCGGTAACTCTGCCGCCCCCACATCAGCGAGCGGCCGCCCACATGGTAGCCGCGATACCAGTCGAACCGCTTGACCTCGGTGTAGGGCGACTCCTGGTCCGACGCCCACCAATCCAGGTTCGTCTCGTTGAGCGGGTAGTCCCGTTTCAAGACCGGGTACGCCGCCTCCATCGCCTTCGTGCGCCTTCCGCGATGCGGATAATCCCACGGCGCCTTGGTGGCATTCGGGTAGTCTTTGATGTGCTCGATGTTCTTGCCACGCTCGAGCAGCAGGACGCGGAGTCCCTTCTCCGTGAGCTCCTTCGCGGCCCAACCGCCGGAGATGCCGGAGCCGACCACGATGGCGTCGTAATTCTGAGACTGCACGATTCCCTCCTTGATCGTGAGACTTATGCAGCCAGCGCTCTGATTTCCCGCAGGACCGACTCGATCTCGTCCGGCCTGTTCATGATTCCGCCTGAAACGCGTGCGTACGAGACCTTATAGGGTGATGTTGTCGTCCGAATCTTCTTTTCCGCAAGTCGCGCGACGACCTGTCCGGGCGTCAAACCGCGGACCTCGAAGCAGGAGATGCCGGCAGACAGCGCCGGATCGCGCGGCGTGTGCAAGGTGATGCCCGGCATCCGCGCCGCACCGTCCCGGAACGCCGCGTTGAGCTCCGCAATCCGCGCGGCGATCTTGTCGCGTCCGATCGTCCGATGCAGCTCCACCGCCGCCGGGATCGCGAGCAGATGCTCGTAGGCCATGAATCCGCCCGGAGACACGAAGGCCGCCTGTGTCGGCGGCAGCTCCTTCCGATCGGCCCAGGCGCCGAACGTCGTGTCGATACCGTCGGGATCGAAGCTCGGGATCGTGGGCCTCAGCTCCGGCCAGGCATCGCTCCTGCCCCACAAAAAGCCGGTCCCTCTCGGCGCGAAGAGCCACTTGTGGGTACCGCTGGCGAAGAAATCGGCGCCGAGGCGCGCGATGTCCACATCCTGATTGGCGAATCCGTGCACGCCGTCCACGATCAAGAGGCACCGATCGGCCGGTGTGCGGCCGCGATTGGCCCGCGTCACCGCCTCAGCAATTCCCGCAATCGGCAGCTTGATGCCGGTCGAGGACTGCACCCACGTCACGCCAACGGCTCGGGTCGCCGGCGTAATAGCGCGCGAGATCCGATCGACGATCTGGTCGGCGCGAGCCGCCGCCGGCGTATCGAACAGCGGGACGTAGCGCACTCCGCACCCCGAGCGCGCCGCCGCGTAGCGGATCGATTCGTGATGCGAATAGTGATCGTGCTCCGTGGCGACGATCTCCTGATCGCGGCGGATCCGCAGTCCGTGATAGGCCATCGCCAGGGCGGTGGTGGTGTTGGACGTGAAGGCGATTTCCGCCGGCATGCCGCCGGTGTACTCCGCCAGCGCGCGCTTGACGGCGGCGAATGGCCGCCCCTCGGCATCGGTAAATGCCGCGATCTCGATCCACATCGCGTCGGAGTCGAGCTTCCTGCGGAAATGATCGATCGCTTCGGCCACGGGCTTGGGGTGCGACACGAACAGAAAGCTCGAGAGGTGCGTCCAATCAGGCGCGAGCGGGAAGAGATCTCGGACCGCGAGCCAGTCGAGCTCGCCGTTCAGGCCGCGGAGCGGTCGTGACCGTGGGAGTCGCGGCTCGACCCGGCCGATGGCGGGAAACAGCGAAGCCGCGACGAGCGACTTTAGCAGCTGCCGGCGCGCGAGCGTCATTTTGGCTTCCCCTTTTTCTCGGTTTCCCGCGGCTGCGTCGCCAGGTAGGTCACCGTGTCCCACGCATTATGGATCCCGATACCGAGGAGCAACAACGACACGGCGGCGATGAGGAACAGGGCCCAGATCTGGTCGTGGGACAGGCCGGCGGCGCCGACAAACAACGATGCATACGCCGTCATTGGCAGGACGGCGTGCCATACCCAGTCTTCGAGCACAGCCTTGTACCCGGTCTGTCGCAGCATGCGTCGCACCACGATCAGCGCATACACGATTCCGGCAAGCGCGATGGCGCCCATGACATGGGCGGGATCCTTGAACCGCTGCCATGGTGCGCTCAGCACTGCGGCGATGAGGAGCACCGCGACAAAGTGGATCACGTTCGGCGTGCCGAATGCGTTGAGCGTTTCAGGCGTGCGTGGTACGCTCGAGTCGGCGGCGAGGGTGATCACCACGAACATCAACCCGGTGAGCCCCGCGCCCGATGAACCGACGATAACGTAGAAACTTTCCCACAACGAAAGCACGGAATGGGCGGATGTTTCCATGTCAGCGCACCTGGAACGTGAGAGTGGCCCACTTCGATTCGTAGTTGACGCTGTCGCCCTGCACCGGCGTCATGCGTATGAATTTGACGTACCACTTCCCGGGCGTGCGGAGCACGACGCGCGCGACGCCTTGAGTATCGCTCCGCACGCGCACCTCCGGGATCGGCGTGGCATCACGCAGTCCCCCGGCAATGACCAGCTGCTGGGCAACCGGCCGGCCGTCCAGGAGACACCGGACCGCCAGCGTATCACCCACGATCGCGAAGTATGGATTGGTGAGCGGCACGATCTCCGCCGGATATCCCAGGACGGTTTCGAACGCCCGGGTCCGCAAGTCGCCGACCTGGAAAATTGCCTTGACGTGCTTCTGATAGCGCTCGCGCGCGTTCTTGGTGAGCTCGCCGTCGCGCGTGCGCGCCGCTAAGACGTCCGGAATGCCGTCTTCCTCGAGATACGCGTTGAAATCCTTCGCCGCGAGCGCGATTTCGCGTGGCAGCAGGGACGCACCGACGACGTAGGTGCCCGCCGCGCCGGTCGTCAGCGTCAGCCAGGTCGTGTCGCCTTGCGGGCGCCACGCCTCATGTGACAGCGCAACGCGGCCAGCGCTGCCCACCACGCTCAGATCACGGAGCCGGTCCGGCGTGACGGGGCCCTCACTCGCCGTGAACGAGCCATTCAAGACGGCCATCCGGACGGGCGTGCGCGGCGGCACGAAATAGTTCTCGAGCTTCAGGAAGAGATCGTGCGCCAGGAGCAGCGAGCTCGTTGCGAGTAACAGCAGGGCAGCCAAACCGAGGTGTTTTCGCATGTGGTATTCTGAGACCGCAGGGCACGGGCCGCAACTGGACGTCCCGACGTTCGCACTTACCTTCCGAGGACTTGACTCGACTCGAACGCTGGATCAACCCGCGGTGCGAGGAGAACGGAGGCCGCTCCGGGTTCCGGCTCCTGCCCACCGGCCTCGACGCCTTCGTGGCACGAGGCGTCCTGATCGACCTGGCCGACCGGACGCTCGATCTGCAGTACTACATTTTCCATCCTGACGAGACCGGCTCGCTGATCATCGATCGCCTCATCGCCGCCGCCGATCGCGGCGTGCGAGTCCGCATCCTGCTCGATGACTGGGGCACGCTGGAGAAAAAGGACGAGGTCGTGGCCGGACTGGATGCGCACCCGAACATCGAAATCCGCGTCTTCAATCCATACATCCACCGCTCCGGCATTCACCGGCTGGGCGAGCTGCTGACTAGCTTCACGCGAGTCAACCGGCGCATGCACAACAAACAGTTCATCGCCGACAGCGCGGCCGTGGTGCTCGGCGGGCGCAACATTGGCGACGAGTATTTCAGCCGCGGCGAGCTCGATTTTCAAGATGTGGACGTCCTCGTCGGCGGTCCCGTCGCCCAGCAATCGGCGCAAAGCTTCGAGGCGTACTGGACCAGCAAGTACGCCATTCCGATTGCGCAGCTAGGCAAGTTCACGCCCGATCCCGCGCGCTTCGACGCCGCCCGCACCGAGCTGCGCGCGCGCTGCGATGGACTCCGTGACTCGGACTATGGGCGCGCCCTCGCAGACTCCGACCTCGCCCGAGACCTGCGCGCCAATGCGCTCCATCTGCATTGGGCGGAAGGGCGAGTGATCGCGGACCCGCCGGACAAGATCAGCCAACCGGTGGGCACGCGCAGCGATGCGTTTCTGGGCGGCCAGCTCTCTCCGTACGCCCGCGGCGCGCAAAAGGACATGCTGATCGTGTCGCCGTACTTCGTCCCCGGAAAGGACGGCGTCGCCTTCTTCGGCGAGCGGCGCCGGGAAGGCGTGAACGTGGAGGTGCTGACGAATTCGCTCGCAGCCACGGACGTCTGGCTCGTCCACGCCGGCTACATGAAGTACCGCCGGCCATTGCTGGACAAAGGCGTCCGGCTGTTCGAGCTACGACCGGAAGCGGCGGGTGCGACGAAGGCCCGGGCTTCGCGAGCGTTCGTCGGCTCCTCACGCGCCAGCCTGCACGGCAAGACGTTCGTGTTCGATCGAACGTCGGTGTTTATCGGCTCGGTGAACCTCGATCCGCGCTCCCTGGAGCAGAACACGGAGGTCGGCGTCCTGGTGAGCAGCCCCGCGCTGGCGGAGGAAGTCGCCCGATTATTCGACTACTGGGCCAGCCCTGAGCTATCGTATGAAGTCACACGGAGAAACGGGGGCCTCGAGTGGACCGGAGGCTTCACCAATGAACCCAAAGCCGGTTTCTGGCGCCCGCTCGGCGCCAAATTCTTCTCGCACCTGCCCATTGACTCGTTGATCTAAACGGAGCCTCATGCTGCCCTTACTGCTTCTCTTGCAAGCCGCACCGCCTCCCCGGCTGACGCAGTTCCTGCAGCAACGCATCGGCCTCGACGCCGCACAGCTGGCGACCGTCGAGCGCGGTGAACCGGTGGTGAAGGTGCTGGAGACCCGCGACCGCCGCGACGTCGCCCTGTTCGGGATCGTCACGGCGCCCGCCCTGCGCGAGGAGTACGTGCGGGCGCTGCGCAACTTTGCCACGTCGCTCCGCACGCCCACCCGCACGCGGGTGGGAATCTTCAGCGAGCCCGCCACCGAGTCGGACGTCGCCGCGGTCACGATCAACAGCCGCGACGTGGCCGACATGAAGAATTGCAAGCCGGGCGACTGTGTCGTGAAGCTGCCGGCCACCGATATGCGGAGCATTCATGATCAGATGAATTGGTCGGCGCCCCCATCCGATCTGCAGGCGCAGCTGAGCGCGTACGCGCACCGCCGGCTGGTGGAATACGTCACCGATTACCGACGCCGCGGCGACTCGGCGATGGCGATCTACGACGATCGCGGCAACCTCAACGTGCACTCGAGTGAGGCATTCGCCGCACAGCTCGCCGAATCGCCGTATGTCTATGAGTTAGTGCCGTCGCTCCGGAATTATCTCGCCACCTACCCGCGCGGTTCGCTCCCTGCCGGCGCCGTCGAGATCCTGTTCTGGTCGGAGGACGTGCTGCCTCGCCTGCGCCCGATTCTGAGCGTGTCGCACCTCGTCGTATACACGCCGCCCGAGTTGCCCAGTGTCACGCTGGCGGCCACGAAGCAGATCTACGCGAATCACTATTTCGAGACGGCGGTCGACCTGACCTGCATCATCGATCGGAATCCCGGAATCTATCTCCTCGTGTTACGCCGCTATCGCTTCGATAACCTGCCCGGCGGCATCCTTAACATTCGCGGCAGAGCAATCGGCGCACTGCGCGATCAGCTCACCCTCGACCTGCGGCGCCAGCAGACCACGGGGAAATGAAGCACCAGCTCGCGACCGCGGGCAGAGCAGCGGCTGGGCGGGCGGCAGCCGTCCCGCGCGATCCCCCGGCGATCGTATCGCCGTTCGTGGACACGCTCTTCACGGGTGGCTTGTCGCTGCTCGTCCTGGTACCGCTGCTCGTGATGGGCCGGACCGACGTCCTGGTGCTGAGTGTCGGCGTGCAGGCCTGGGTTGGGGCGCTCGTGAACATGCCCCACTTCCTTGCCTCCTATCGCATGGTGTATCGGACACAGGACAGCATTCGCGCCCACCCGTGGGCGGCGATCTACGTGCCGATCCTGCTGCTGATCGGCTGCAGCGCGGCCGTCGTCGCGAGCCGCTGGACCGACATCCCGGTCTCGGCGCTGCTCACGATTTCGAGCACGTACCTGGCGTGGCACTACACCAGCCAGGCGTGGGGCATGGTCGCGACGTTCACGTACCTCGACGGGAATCCGTTCAACGCGCTCGAGCGCAAACTCGTGCGCGGATCGCTGTACATCCTCGCCGCGTGGCACGTCGTCTGGTTCTTCTACCTCGGCTACGACCGCTACGTCAACCTGACGCCGCTGTACGTGGGGCTCAGCATCCTCACCGCCGTCGCGCTGGCGATGGGACTCACGGGATTCGCGCTGCACAAGCGGCGCACCGGCCGGATCGCACCGCTGCGTTCCTGTATTCCCTGGACCGCGATCTTCGTCTGGTATGCGGCGATGGCGCGGGTCGGCCTGCCGGCGCTGTTCATCGTGCAGATCGCCCACGCGCTGCAGTATCTGATCTTTCCCTTCCGCGTCGAGCTGAACCGCACGCGGCGCGCCGTCGGAGCCGGTCCGTCACAGCTCTTCGCGTTTCAGATCATGGTCTACCTGACCGTCTTGCTCGTCGGATCGATCGTGGCGTCGATTCTCCTGCCACTCGGCGCCATGGCCGTCGTGACGAACTGGCTCGGCTCGCGGCCTGGGCAGGTAGTGGGATTCGCCATCAGCGCCTTCTTCAACATCCACCACTACTTCACCGATGGCGTCGTGTGGAAGCTGCGCGATCCCGCGGTGCGCGCGGACCTGTTCGGGCACCTCAAGGCTTGAGAGTTCACCTCCTCGACGGCACGTACGAGCTGTTCCGGCATTTCTATGCGATGCCGCGGCAGACGGACCGCAACGGTCAGGAAGCCGCTGCGCTGATCGGGGTACTGGGATCGGTCCTCGGCATGTTCGAAGGCGGTTCCACCCACCTCGGTGTCGCCACCGATCACGTGATCGAATCGTTCCGCAACGATCTCTGGGCCGGATACAAAACGAGCGAAGGGATCGAGCCCGAGCTGCTGGCACAATTCCATCCACTCGAGGAGGCCCTGCGCGCGATGGGTGTCGTCGTATGGGCGATGGAGGAATTCGAGGCCGATGACGCGCTGGCCGCCGCCGCCCGGCTCGCCGCCGAGTCACCAGCAGTCGAACAGGTGATCATCTGCACGCCGGACAAAGATCTCAGTCAATGCGTCAGGGGCCAGCGTGTCGTGCAGCTCGATCGCCGCAAGCGGGAGCTGCGCGACGAGGGGGGCGTCGTCGCGCGTTTCGGGGTCGGTCCCGCCTCGATTCCCGACTACCTCGCCCTGGTCGGCGACTCGGCGGACGGTTTCCCCGGCATCCCCGGATGGGGCGAGAAGGCGTCGGGCGCGATCCTGGGCCGGTATACGCATCTCGAACGAATCCCGGTGAGTCACGCACAATGGGAAGTCCCCGTGCGCGGCGCCGCGCGGCTCGCCGCCGTGCTGCAGGAGAATCGCGAGCTGGCGATGTTGTTTCGCACGTTGGCCACACTCCGGACCGACGTGCCCGTCGGAGCAGTGGATGACCTGCGGTGGCGGGGTCCGGCGCCGGAATTCGAGCGCGTCGCACAGCAGTTGGGCATGCCCGGCTTGTGGGATCGGGCGCGCCGAATTCCTCTGACGGACTAGGCTGGATTAGCCTCGGACGGCCATCGCGAACAGCGCGATGCCGCCGCGCACATTCTGATTGACCTGCACCGTCAATGCCTTCGGCGCGATCGCATAGACGATGTCATCGGCGATGCGGGCCGCGAGGCTCTCGCAGAAGGCGCCCTCGTCACGGTAGGACCACAGGTAGAATTTCAGCGCTTTCGATTCGAGGCACCTCTTGGCAGGAGTGTACTCGATGACCACGCTCCCGAAATCGGGCTGGCCGGTCTTCGGACAGATCGCCGTGAACTCCGTCGCCGTGAGCGTCACGGACTGCACGTCGGGCGCCGGAAACGCCTCGGCCTTGAGTATCTCGCGGGCCTCGGCGGGGTTTTTGGGCCGCGGGAGGGGCCCGGTGCGAGGGAGGCGGAGCTCATGCGAGGTCATGCGGGATTCTCCTCAAGGGTAGCTTTTTAGGCATGCATAACACTAAACCGAGAGCCGTCGTCCTGTTGAGTGGCGGCATCGATTCGACCACCACGCTCGCCCTGGCACAACGCGACGGTTTTGCGGTCTACGCACTCACGTTTCGCTATGGCCAGCGGCACGAACAGGAGATCGAGGCCGCTCGACGCATCGCCCGCGCGTTCCAGGTCGCCGGGCATGAAATCGTCGAATTCGACCTGCGCCGGTTCGGGGGCTCGGCACTCACCGCCGATATCGCCGTACCGAAGGACCGGACGCCGAGCGAGATGGGAGCGGACATACCGGTGACGTATGTGCCGGCGCGGAATACGATCTTCTTGTCGTTCGCACTCGCCTGGGCCGAGACATTGGGCGCGTACGACATCTTCATCGGCGTCAACGCGCTGGACTACAGCGGGTACCCGGACTGCCGCCCCGAGTACATCGCCGCGTTTCAGCAGCTCGCCGATCTCGCGACGCGCGCGGGCGTCGAGGGACGGGGAAGGAGACGACTGCAGATCCATACGCCTCTCATCCAGTTTTCCAAGAAGGACATCATCGCGACGGGGCTGTCGCTCGGCGTCAACTACGGGCTCACGGTGAGTTGCTACGATCCGGCACCCGACGGCGCGGCGTGCGGCCGTTGCGATGCGTGCCTCCTGCGTCTCAAGGGATTTGCGGAGGCCGGCAGCGAGGATCCCATTCGCTACCAGCGGATCGAGAAGGCGGCGCGGTGAGTTACGCCGTGAAGGAGCTGTACTACACGTTGCAGGGCGAGGGCGCGCAAGCGGGACGGCCGGCGGTGTTCCTGCGATTCGCGGGGTGCAACCTCTGGACCGGCCGCGAAGCCGATCGCGCAAGCGCGATCTGCGGATTCTGCGATACCGACTTTGTCGGTACGGATGGTCCGGGCGGTGGACGCTTCGGAACCGCGCCTGACCTGGCTGAAGCGGTCGCCGCAGCATGGCCCGACTCCTCGGGCTCGCACATACGTCCGTTCGTCGTGTGTACGGGAGGCGAGCCGTTGTTGCAGCTCGATGAGCCGCTCGTGGCAGCGCTGCACGATGTCGGATTCGAAGTCGCAATCGAAACGAACGGCACGCTGCTCCCGCCACCCGGCATCGATTGGATTTGTGTAAGCCCGAAGGCACATGCGCCGCTCGAGCTACGCTCCGGTGACGAGCTCAAGCTCGTGTACCCCCAGGAGGGCGCTCCGCCGGAACGCTTCGCGGGCCTCGACTTTCGGCACTTCTCACTCCAGCCGCTGGACGGACCGCACCGCGCCCGTCATACGGAGCTGGCGGTGCGCTATTGCCTGACGCATCCCCAATGGCGACTCAGTCTCCAGACGCACAAGCTGCTGGGCATTCCGTAAGCCGGCCTAGCGAATGATCAGCTTGCCGTGCATGGTGGGATGGAACGTGCAGGCATTGTGGGACACGCCCGACGCGGCTCATGACGTGGCGCCCCGTCTGCCCCTGCCCCAGCTGTCCCGTATCCCATTTCGTCGTGCCCTTAGCGGTCGCTGTGTGTGGAACGATATCACGATTGATCCAGACCACCGTGTCCGCTACGGCCACGGTGAGAACCGCGGGATGGAATTCCATCCCGCGGATCTCGACGGTGTGCGTCCGTGGTGGTGCTGTTAAGTCTGCCAAAAGCAGCAACAACCACACGATCACTGGCCTGTCCTGGCCGGGGCGCTGAGCTGGCTGCGGATCTGCCACCTGCCCTTCTTCTGTTCAGATCTCTTCGCGCTCGGCTATGAAGCCGTGGGCGAGCTGGATCCGCGGCTCGAGACCGAGAGCAAGTGGAAGCAAGAGTTCCGCGAAGGCGTGGTCTACTACCTGAAGGACGGCAAGGTGCGCGGCGTGTTGCTGTGGAACACCTGGGGCCAGGTCGACAACGCGCGCGCCATCATCGGGACGACTCGGCGCCTTGAATAACCGGCGGCCGCCTAGGAGTTAGTGCGTTTGCCCGCCGACCGTCACGGTGATGTGCCGCCACTGGCCCTGCCCGAACCGCAGCACGCTCAACGCGCACCGCGTTGCATGGCCCGCCAGGATCGCCAGCCAGATATCGATCGGATCGAGCGTCCCCGTCTGCTGAATGACGAAACAAATACCGAGCGGCACGAGGATCTGCGAGATGATCGAAATGTAGAGCGGGCTCTTCGTGTCGCCCGTGCCCTGCAGCGCACCGGTATATGCCAGCGCGACGGTGATGAACAGGCCCGAGACACTCAGCACGCGCAACAGCTGCACGCCGATGTCCACCACGACCGCATCGTGCATCCCGAACACGCCCAGCAGCTGTCGCGGGAAGAAGAGGAACATCAGCCCGACGACAGCCGCGACGGTCAGGCCGTACCGAGCGGCGATGCGCACCGCCTGATCGGCCCGATCCGGATGCCCGGCGCCCAGGTTTTGTCCGGCCACGGCGGCCGCCGCACCCATCAATCCCACCGACGTCCAGGTGATCAGCGCGAACAGTTCGCCGTACGACACGGCAAACACGGCCTGCGCCGCGGCGCTCTGCGCCAACGAACCGATGAACGCCTGCATGACGACGCCGCCGATGTTCATCGCGATCCCCTGAAATCCCGACGGCAGACCGAAGCGGAACAGCTCGCGAATGATCTTCCAATCGAGCCCAAGCCCGTGGCTGCGGGGAAACGCGACCACCCACCCGCCCCTCCAGAGCTTCCACAGCGCGTAGATCGCTATGAGTCCGCCGGTGATGCATGTGCCCATCGCCGAGCCGCGCGTCCCGAACGGCGGAATCGGTCCGAGTCCCCGGATGAGCACGATGTTCAGCAGGAGGTTCAACCCGGTCATCACGAGCCCGAGGATCATCGGCGTCCGCGCGTCGCCGGCCGAGCGCAACGCGCCGGCCAGCATGAAGAACAACATCATCCCGCTCGAGAAGCAGAACATGATCCGCAAGTAGGGCAGCGCCTCGACCTGCACCTCCGGCCGCGCGTGCACGGCATCGAGCAGCCACGGCGCGGCGAAGTAGCCCACCGGTGCGAGAATTCCCAGCAACAGGCCGAGCGCCGTGAGAAACGCCTGATAGACCACCCGATCGACCGTGGCGGAATCTCCCGCCCCGGCGAAGCGCGCCACGAGCACGCTCATTCCCGTGAACAGCGATGAGATGAACGCGATGACGACGAGCAGGATCTGCCAGCTTACGCCGATCGCCGCGTTCGCCTGATAGCCGACCAGATTCCCGACGAGGATGTGGTCGACGATGCCCTGCATGCCGCTGATGATGTTCGCGAACATCGTCGGCCACGCGATTTTCCAGACCGCGGCACGAAGCGGTCCCTCAACGATCGAGCGATCGTAGCGCGAGACGGTCTCCCCTGCTGCCACCTAGAGGACGGGAAGCGTGCCGCGGCGTCGAGCCAGCAGCGCGTCGAGGCTCCACGGCCCCGGCCCCGCTGCTGAGAAATAGAGGAAGGTGAAGCAGTTGAAGATGGCCGGCCCGCCCTGATTCAAGACCGGCCAGAAGCCATGACCGGCGTGGCCGATGAAGTACGCGAATGCCATTTCGCCGGAGAGAATGAACGCCACGGGACGGGTGAACAGGCCCAGCAAAAAGAGTGTGCCCCCGACGACCTCGATGACCCCGGCGAACCACGGCAGCGATCCCACCGGCGCCGTGCCGCCGCCCGGCATGATCGCGGCCGGGAAGGCGAACAACTTTGCCGAACCCACTTGGAAGTACAGGAAGGCAACGACGATCCTGAGAACGCTCAGTAGCTGCGGTGCCCACTCCTTTTTCACAAGGCCTCCCGTTTTTTGTGTAACAGCTCCCGCTCCCGGACATTCTGCGTGAGTTGGGCCGCCCGCGCGAACTCGGTGCGCGCCTCGTCGAAGCGGCCGAGCTTGGCGAGCAGATCCCCGCGCACACTCGGCAAGAGATGATAACCAGCGAGCGCGGGGTCGGTGGTCAGCGAATCGACCACCTCGAGTCCCGCCGCCGGCCCGAATGCCATGCCCAGGGCGACCGCGCGATTGAGCTCGACGATCGGCGACGGCATCAATTGGGCGAGGGCGTCGTACAGCGCCACGATGCGGGTCCAGTCGGTCTCCTCGGCGGTCCGGGCCCGTGCGTGACAAGCGGCGATCGCTGCCTGCAGCGTGTAGGGCCCAGACGCGCCTCCCAGTGCGTCGGCACGCGCCAGCGCGGCCAACCCGCGCCTGACGAGCAGATGATCCCACCGGCCGCGGTCCTGGTCGAGGAGCAGAATCGGCTCACCGCCCGGTCCCACGCGGGCGCGAATCCGCGAGGCCTGGATCTCCATCAGCGCGACGAGTCCGTGGACCTCCGCCTCGGCGGGCGCCAGCTCGGCGAGAATACGGCCGAGGCGAAGCGCGTCTTCGCACAGCGCCGGCCGGACCCACTCGTCGCCCGCGGTCGCCGAGTACCCCTCGTTGAAAATGAGATAGACGACTTCGAGCACCGACTCGAGCCGCTGTCCCAGCTCGGCGCCGCGCGGGACTTCGAACGGCACGCGCGCGGCGGCGAGGGTGCGCTTGGCCCGCACGATCCGCTGTTGAATCGTCGCCTTGGGAACGAGGAACGCGCGCGCGATCTCCTCGGTCGTCAAGCCGCCGAGCAGCCGCAGCGTGAGCGCGACGCGCGCCTCAGTGGTGAGGACCGGGTGACAGGCGGTGAAGATGAGGCTCAGCAAGTCGTCGCCTACTTGATCGTCGATCGCCGCGGCGAGGTCGTGCTCCGGACTGATTTGGCGCTCCTGCAGCTCACGACCGAGATGCTCGTGCTTCTTGTCCTGCATCTTGCCGCGGCGCAGGTGATCGATCGCGCGATGTTTGGCCGTCGCCATGAGCCAGGCCCCCGGATTGTCCGGCACGCCGGACTCGGGCCATTGCTCGAGCGCGGCGACCAGCGCGTCTTGCGCCAGATCCTCCGCGACGCCGATGTCGCCGACGACGCGCGCCAGACCCGCGATGAGTCTGGCGGATTCGATCCGCCAGACTGCATCGATGGCTTCAGCAGCCGTTCGACGGGTCATCCATCATCTGGCGCACTTCCACTTCCAGATCCTGCGGCCAGAGTCCGATGTGCGCTTCCAGGAATTTCCGGGTCCACTCGATCGCGTCCTGCTTCGAAGCGACATCGTAGATCGCGTAGCCGCCGATGATCTCCTTCGCCTCGGTAAACGGTCCGTCCGTGATCGTGATCTTTCCATTGGCGAGCCGGGCACGCGCGCCCAACGCCGTCGGCGCCAGACCACCCATCCCGACCATGACGCCCTTCTGGGCCGCGTCCGCACCCAGCTTCACGATCTTCTCGATGAGCGCCGGCGACGGGTGCGCGCCGGTCTCGCGCGTCTTCACAATCGTCATGAATTTCATGGTTATTTCCCCGCGCGTTGCTTGTTTTTGGCGATCGCGGCCCGCTGCTGCTCCTCCTGCTTGCGCAGCTCGGGCGTGAATTCCGCGCCGAAGTCCTCGGATTCGAAGATCTGGCGGATTTCTACGTCACCGTCCTTGAACGGGATCCGCTTCGCCCACTCGAGGGCTTCGGCGCGCGACTTCACCTGCCAGATCCAGAACCCGGCGACCAGTTCCTTAGCTTCGGTGAACGGCCCATCGCGCACCGTGCGCTTGCTGCCTGCATAGCTGATCCGCGCACCCTTCGCGGAGGGCTGCAACCCCTCGCCGGCCAGCATGACGCCCGCCTTGACCAATTCGTCGTTGAACTTCCCCATCTCCGTCAGTTCCTGCTGGGTCGGCATGGCGCCGGCCTCATAGTCTTTGTTGCCCTTCACCATCACCAGGAATCGCATTGCCATCTCGCTTTCGCGCAAAGGTTTCTTTTGACGTCTGGTGTTCATTCAGGCGTCGAACGAGACTCCGAGAAATCGACACGCGCTAATCCCATTGTGGTAGGCCTACTTAGGGGGTAGACTCGGCACGACCCCTTGCGATCCCAGAGGAGCCGGTATGTGCAGAAACATCAAGACGCTGGCGAACTTCGCCCCCCCCGCGAGCGATGAGGAGATTCGTGCCTCGGCGTTGCAGTTCGTCCGAAAGCTGAGCGGCACGACGCACCCCTCGCACGCAAACGAGGCAGTGTTCAACGGCGCGGTGGATGACGTGACGAACATTGCCCGGCGGTTGATCGATTCGTTGACGATCAAGGCGCCACCCCGCAACCGGGAAGAAGAGGCTCGCAAAGCGCGGGAACGCGCCGCGAAACGATTTGGCTAAACCCCGCCTGTACTTCATGGCGGAACTTTTCTATGTTTCTGGCCCGCCCTGGTGGTGGAACTGGTAGACACGCTGTCTTGAGGGGGCAGTGCCGCAAGGCGTCTCGGTTCGAATCCGAGCCAGGGCATAGCGTGACGGGGGTCTCGTCCCCAGTGTGACGGCTGGCTGCTCGCGCAAACTCGCGCGGCGCATAGCTTTTCGGCATGGAGCTATGGGTAGCGTTCGGGTTCGGTGCGGCAGTCGGCGCGCTGATCGGCTATGTACTGGGCCGGCAGACGCAGGTCCCCGCGCCGTCACGCGCCCGTCCTGCGCCCCCTTCGCAACCTCCACCATCCTCGCGATCTTCCAACTCGGCTTCACCCGACGTCAAGCACGTCGTTCTCGATGAAGGCTCCGCCAACGTTCTCAATGCCCTGAACAACCGCCTCGCGGCGATCGGCGGGCTCGCCGATTTGCTGCACGGCAGCCCCCTCGATCCCGAGCGCGCCCGCGCGCTGGTGCTGTTGCACGGCGAGGTGCGGCGCGCCGCCGAAATCACGAGTCATTTTCTCGAGCTCGCGGCACACCCGGCGGGAGCCGCGGAGCCGTGCGATGCGGCGGTTGTGATCAATGGGGTGCTGGCGGACCGCGAGTCCACCTTCCGCGAGCTCGGCGTCAAAATCGTGCGAGCGGTCCCCGACGACCTGCCGATGGTGGCGTGCCCCATGGCGCAGCTCAGCGAAATGCTGACGAAGCTGCTCGATTTCTCATTGCGCCGCTTGCGTGCCGCCCAGCCGCCCCGCGAGCTGCGGCTGGAGACGATCGCGACCGGACCCTCGGTCGTCGTCTCGTTATGGGATTCGGGCAAGCCCCTGGCCGTCGAGGCGGAGCAGCGCCTGACGTCGCCGTTTCGCTTCACGCAATCGGGCGGTGGTGGCGAGGTGGAGTTCGCGCTCGCCCGGGCCCTCGCGCAATCGGCCGGCGGCAACCTGCGGCTCAGGCCGCGGGGCGGCAGCACCGGCGCCGAAGTGGTCGTGACCTTGCCGCGCAGCCTGCTGGGCGCGCAGACACCGCTGCCCTCGCCGGCGGAAAGCCTGCCGCGCATGCGCATCCTCGTCGTGGACGACGACGCGGTGAACCGGCAGGCGATGGTGCTCCTGCTCGAGCGCGAAGGCCATCAGATCGTCGCGGTCGAGAACGGGCTCGAGGCGATGGAGCGGCTCGGCGACCGCGACAACACGTTCGACGCCATCGTCACCGACCTGCAGATGCCGCGCCTCGGCGGGCGCGCGATGTACGAGCAGCTGGTCAACAGCCGACCGCTCGTCGCGAAGCGCTTCGTGTTTGTGACCGGAGATCAGGCGCGCGGCGAGACGCGGTCGTTCCTGGAGAACTGCGGTCAGCCGTCGGTCACAAAACCCTACGATTTAGGCGATTTGATCAACGCGATCGGAACTGTTTCACGGAAGAAATAGCCTACTATTCGGATCTATCAGTTCGGAGCATGAACTCGGGGGCCCCCATAATCGCGGTCGCCGCCAATCCCCGGCCCGGCCAGCTCGAGCCCCCCTCGATCATTGTTGATCTGCGCGATGAATTGACGAATCGACCCGGCGAACGGCGCCGTGCGGCCGTGCCTGCCGAACGGGTCGGTATACCACACCTCGGGGCCGCCCGCATTGCCGATGAAGTTGGAATTGACGTCGACCACGCGGTCCGTGCCGTCGAACACCGAGCGCGGATCGTCGAACGTGATTCCCGTGATGGTCCCGTTGCTGGTGGAGCGCGCGCAGGCCCCACCCCGCGCGGCGTTCCCCGCCGGCGTGACTTCGTAGCACACGTCGATCGGCCGTCCGGTAATTCCCACCAGGGCCGGATCGTAGAAACGGCTCGGCAGCGAGACCTGGAAATACGGATTGAAGAACGCGAGCGTGTGGCCGTCTTCGCGGCGCACCGAGTTCGAGGTTTGCCAGCTCTCGTGCAACGCCCCGAAGTTCGAGAACTGTCCCGCGGGCACGAGGATATCGCGATCCACGCAGGTGCGATCGGGAATGATCCGCACACCGCCGCCGTCGGGCGAGTTCGGCGGCGTCGCCGGACCGACGACGACGGTCGTGCCGTCGCAGCTGCGCTCGAATTGGCCTGGCGTGCCGATCGCCGCCAGCATCGTGATGTGCATCTCGGTCCCGTCGGTGCAGCGGATGTGATAGACCAGCTCGTGCAAGTTGTTGGTGAACGCGTCCTTCGAGTGCGTGCCCTGATGCAGTTTTGTGAGGATATCGCAGCGCACGGCGAAGATCGCATCCGCCGCGGCGCTGCCGAAATGCATCGGGACGTCGTTCTGCCATTCAATCTTGTGTCCGAAGTGGTCTTCGTGCCGCGTGGTGAGCGGATCGTAGACGTCGAGCTGTTCGTTCGCGTACCCGAACGGGATCTGCCCGACTTCGCGATATAGCGCCGAACCGCGCGGATCGCGTCCATGATCGTGGCCGAAGGAGCAGCCGGTCACCGGATCGATCGGCGGATGCCACGTCGGATAGAGCTTGTGATCGGGTCCGACCACCGAGTAGGCGTCGTGCTGTGCCTTGGTGCAGTCGTCATTCGCACCCGGGGACCAGAGACCGAAGGACGCAGCGTTGCCCGTGGCGGGGCCGTAGTCGGGTGCCGCCGGCATGTCGTGGCACGCCGCCAGGGCCGCGGTTGCCACGAGAAAGAGCAGCAGGGATGCGGGTTTCATGGATTCCCGGCCTCACGTTCGCCCCGTCGCGGCACGATCAGCGGTGACCGTGATCACTCCCAAATTGGCCACCGTAGTTGAGTTATAGTGGCGCGATGCGAACCACTGCGATGGTCCTGGTGGCAACCCTGCTCGCCGGCACGAGCGGCGCCGCCGCACAGCGTCGCGAAGCGTCCGGGTTGTGGTACAGTGTCGGCGTGGCGCCGGGCTGGGCGCGCGTCACGTGCGACATCTGCGCCGGGCGCAGGACGACAGGCCTCTCCGCGTTCGTGGGAGTCGGCGGCAGTACCGGACGCGCGGTGCGCGTCGGCGCCGAGCTCGCCGGCTGGCGGCAGCGCGACGGTGGAGTGACCCAGACGCTGCTGTCGTTTGGTGCCGCCGCGTACTGGTATCCGAACGTGCGGCGTCAGTTCTACCTGCGGGGCGGCGCGACCTTCGTCATGCACCGCGTCAATGACGGCACCGACGTCGTCACCTCATCGGGAATCGGCCCGCAGCTAGGTGTCGGTTATGAGTACCCGGTGAACCGCTCCTGGCGGCTCGCGCCGTTTGCGCATTACTCGGTCGGTGTCTTCGGCGGCGACGTGAAGTTCAACGGCGGCCAGGCCGCGGGCAGCGCGACCGTGAGCTTCCTTCAGGTGGGTGCGAGTCTGACGCGCAGGTAGATCACGGAAACTGACGCTTCCACGAGGCCCACGTGAGCGCTCCCGTCCAGGAGTAGCGTGTCCCCAACCATCCCCGGCGTAGCGACCGGGCGCGGCAAATGATCGTCAAGGAACCGGACAGCGAGCTGACAGCGAGGCGACAGCGCCGCGCTAGCGCGGAGGCCCCCCGCTCCCGACGATCACCGAGTCCGTTGCCCCGTTCGCCAGCAGATCCACCAGGTCCCGATGGTAGTACGGATCGGCGGGATCGAGCGCGGGCCACTCCCGGTAATGGTCCGGCGCGAACAGGCCCACCATCTCCGCCATGGCGCCGTACGATGTGTCGCGCGCGGGATTGTCGAACACTCCCACCACGCGGTAGCGATGCCCGGCCTTGAGGTGCAGCCCCTCGCCGCGGATCGCGAGCAGCTTGCGCGGTATCGACAGCACATGTCCGAGCGAGTCGCGTCTCGCGTTGACCTGCACGAGCGTCTTGCCGCTCGCGGCATCGACGAGCTTGACCAGCGTGCCGCAGTCGTGCAGGTGGCCGGTCACCATCAGGAGATGCCCGGACAGCGGGGGGCTGAACTCGTAGCCGATCTCGAAGTGGCCCGGGGGGACGTTGAAGCGGTTCTCCTCGGGATTGGTCTGGATGTTCACGTCCATGTAGGCGGGAAGCACGTCGATTGGCCTGGGCCTGAGGGTCCGGTTTGCCATGAACAGGACGATGCGCCAGTAGGCGACGGGGATCTCGGGCCCAGTGTCGTTGTGCCACATCGCGTACACGCCCAGGTCCTGACCGGCCCGCATCGGCACACCGATGGAGCGCGGGATGCGGATATCGCCGGTGTCCGACTCCTCGGCGGTGCCCAGCAGCCGCTCGAGAGCCGGGTAGATGAACTGGCGGCGCGAGAAGTTCACCACGATCAGGTGATGCAGCAGGCGGTGAGGCAGCACATGGCCGTGATCGTCGAACAGGTCGATGCGGAAGCCCTGGAGCCAGCCGTCCACTGGAAACGCGAACTTCTGTACCGGGGTGGCGGGCATGTCCATCATCATTCCGGGCATTTCCTGGCTCACGGGCACGCGGTACGGGCCGCCCGTGATCAAGACGCGACGGTGCGCGGAGTCGACTTCTACGTGCAATGGCGGCGGCACGGGGGGGTGGGGTTGCTGGGCGGCGGCGCGAACCGGTATCAGGAGCGAGGCGAGAAGTGCGAAGTGGCGCATGCGAGACAGACCAGCTGATCTGGAGAATGGTCAATAATGAATGATCAATGATCATTGATCATTGGTCATTCCGTAGGATGGGCCGACTCGGAATCGAACCGAGAACCTACTGATTAAGAGTCAGTTGCTCTGCCAGTTGAGCTATCGGCCCGTCGAGGCGGCGGGTGGGGCGGCGGAAAAATCATCAGGACCCGCTGCCGCAGCAAGGGGACGGCTCGGCAACCCGATCTTGGTACCCCATTCATCGGTCAGCTTGAACGTCTCACTCATTGGGAACCGGAGCACCCACAAGCGCCGCGCCAGATCCTTGAGGGACCAGATGACCGTGCGCTGCACCTCGACCGAGGACCATTGCCCGAATTCGTTGTGGGCCAGATCGGTCCCCAGCGCTTCGGCGATACTCGTGGCTAACTCCTGATGTTCCTGCTGCACTGGCTGCTGTGGAACCTTTTTGGTTCCCTTTTTGGGACCTGAACCTTCGCCCCAAAGTACCCACTCCAGCGTAACATCTGGGATCCCAAGCTCTTTTGCCTTCGCGACGATCAGCCGGGCGACGTCGGCCGGAAACTTCTCTCGATGCGGCCATTTCTTTATAGCTGCTTCGGTTACAGCACCGCCCAGCGCCGCGGCGAACTGTCGGTAGCTCAACGAGATGCCGTCCCAGGGACTGAAGACGTCGAGCAGCACAGCCAGGCGACTCGCTACGGGGACTCGTTTCGGGCCAGTTTCGGGCTTGACAGGTGACAAGATATGCCTACTTTCGGTGTCGTGGATAGACAGCAGAAGGACCGATTCTGTCCAATACTGCCGTCTGAGCTCATCGCAGTCAAGTCGCCCTCGTAGTCACCAGGTACCCTGGAGCCCTTGGAGATCCTCATGAAGTTGTTCGTGCGCCGCTCCCTCATGGTCCTCGTCCTGGCGCTTTCGGTAGCGCGCTGCGCGGACCAACCCACAGCGGTGAAAGCTGCCGCAGCTCCCGCAGCTCCCCAGGCCCTGCGCTGGGCTCAAGCTCCACAGTTCACAGCTCGACTTGATGCTCGCGCGCGCCGCTCCGGAACGATGGCCCTGACACCTCCCCTCAGTCTCGACCAGTATCAAGTGTCGTTCTGGGCGGTGCGCGGCGAGTCTCGCTCGGTCCAAATCAACTACAGCAGCAGCATCGATTCCGAAACGCATCCGTTCCTCCTCCTCACGACGACCGATCCCCAGTTCGTCCCGGGCGTCGGTGAGCTCGCCTTGGGGGACTCGGTCCTCATCACCGTCAGCGTCGACACCAGCAAGATCGGCGTGATTCTCGAGCCGAGCGGCTTGCAGTTCGGCGAGCCGGCCCACCTGAAGATCTGGTACGGGGGTGCGGGCGGCGACCTGAACGGCGACGGCGTCGCGGACAGCAGCGACAGCGTCATCGAAGCGAAGCTGCTCGGCCTCTGGTATCGCGAAGACGACAGCGCAGCGTGGGAAAAACTCGGCGCGAGCCAGTCGCTCGACGACCAGTCGTTCACATACGCGCTGCCGCACTTCTGCGAGTACGAGATCGCGGAAGCGCTGTTGGAGTGGTCGGTGGGCTTCTAGGCGGGAGAGCGCATCCCAATGCCCAAAGATCACACCCACGACCAGCGCCTCGCAGAGGCGTCGCCCGTCGTCGCAAAGGCCCGCGCACTCGCGGCCGCCGGCCACCATGCCGCGGTAGTCGAGTTCCTGGGCGCGCGCGACCAGAGCGAGCTCGCCGAGCCCACCCTCGCCTTGCTCTACGGCATCGCGCAGGCGCGGCTCGGCCGGCACGAACAAGGTCTCCAGTGGATCGATCAGGCCCTCGCCGCGGCGCGGCAGCGCCGCGAGCATGGCGTCGAGCGTCATGCGCTCAACGCGCGGGGCGCGATCGCCCTCGTCAGCGGTGACCTCACCGAAGCCGCCGACTTCTGCACGCAAGCCCTGATGGCCGCGAGCCGCGATGGCGATCACGCCACGACCGGCCGCGCCTCGAACAACCTGGGCATCATCAGCCATTTGCGCGGCCGCCACGCCGAGGCCATTTCCTCGTGGGAGATCGCCGCCGCAGCCCACCATCGCGCCGGTATGCAAGCGGGCGTCGCCGACTGCTTGCACAACCTGGCCAACGCGTATCGCGAGCAGAGCGCGCTGGACAAGGCGTTGGCGACTGCCGATCAAGCCGTCGCCGCCGCCGAAGCAAGCCACGACGAGGCACTCTATGCGCTGACGCTGCGCGGCCGCGCGGAAATCCGCGCCGTGCGCAGCGAGCCGGAGCTGGCCCGCCGCGAGCTCGACCGCATCCGCGTTGTCCGCGGCCAGATGCCCGACCCCGTCGCCGAGGCCGAGGACCTGCGGATCCAGGCGCTCGTGCTGGTGGTGGAGAACCAGCTGCCCCGCGCCGAAAAGGCGTTGCGCGAGGTGATCGGTCGCGCCGAGCTGCACGCGCGGCTGCTCCTGCAGGGCGAGGCAACCCGCGATCTCGCCGTGGTGTTGCGCCGCACGGGCCGCACGGCCGAAGCGCAGGCCGCGGCGCAGGCCGCCAAGGGCATCTTCGCCCGCATGGGCGCCGAGAGCGAAATCCGGAAGCTGGCCAATCAGGGTTGGGACGAGGCGTTCGCCGCCGAGCTCCGCGGGTCGCTCGCGCCGATCCATGTCGCGCAGGAGTACGCGGACGCAGGCAAATACGCCGAACTGCTGACCTATCTCGAGCAGCGCTCCAAGGACGAGCTCGAAGAGTCCGCGTTGCTCACGCTGCTCCTCGGCATCGCCCACAGCCGCCTCGGCCGTCTCGAGGTGGGCCAGCAATGGGCCATGGTTGCGCAGTTGCGCGCCCGCTCGCTGAAGGACCGGATGATGGAAGTCCGTGCGCTCAACGTCTGCGGCGCTATCGCACTGGAGCGGGGCGGCATCGACGAGGCGACGTACTTCTTCACGCGGGCCCAGGAAGAGGCGGGCGAGGACAACGACATGGCCACCGTCGGCCGGTGCGCCAACAACCTCGGCATCATCGCCAACATGCAGGGCGACTATCGCCGCGCCGTCATCGCCTACACGCGCGCGATCGCCTCCTACGAGCAGGCACATTTCGCTCGCGGCGTGGCCGAAGCACGCCACAACCTCGGCATGGTGTGCCGCGCGCAGGGCCGGCTGGACCGCGCCCTGGAGAACGCGCAGACCGCCATTGAGGAAGCGCAGGCGTTGGGCGACCAGCAACTCAGCGCCCAAGCCATCGCCGGCCTCGCCGAGGTTCACGTATCCCGCGGTGAAGCCGACCTCGCGCTGGCCACGATCGAGCGCGCCATCGCGACGCATCGCGAGCTCAAGGATCCCGTGCGCGAAGCCGAAGATCTGCGCATCAAGGCCGGGGCGCTGGCGCTGAGGGCCAACGGCAACCGCGAAGCGGCGGAGACGATGCTTCGCGACGTCATCGCCCGCGCGACCGAGCACGGCCGTCCGTTGCTGCTCGCGATGGCAGAGCGCGATCTCGCGCACCTGCTGATCCAGATGGGCGACGCCGCCGGCGCGAGAGCGGCTGCCCAGCGCGCGCGCTCCTCGTTCCAACGGCTCTCGGCGCGCGCCGAGATCGACAAACTCGACGACTTGCTGGAGACGGCTTGATGTTCCAGCGAGGAAAGCTCTCGAACTATGCGATCGGCTGGTAATCCCGTGGATGAGCGCCGCAGCGGGACCGAGCGCCGCTCCGGCAGCGACCGCCGCGAGATGATCGTGGAAGAAGCCGCCACGCTGCCGTTGCACAGCGTCTTCCCGCACGCCCGGCTCAGCGACAGCGAAGCCACCGAGCGTGCCGCCGCGATCGAAGCGCATCGCCGCGAGCTCGGGAACCGCTTGGGCCGCAACGTCGGCGCCGTCGTCGCCGCCGTGGACTACATGCTCAACATCAGCCGCGACCTCGTCTCCCCGACCATCGTCGAACACGAGGCGCTCGAGCAGCTGGAGCACCGCTCGGTCACCGATCCGCTCACCGGGCTGTTCAATCGCTACCACTTCGATGCGACGATGACCCGGGAGATCGCGCGCTGCCGCCGCTATGGCGTGCCGCTCTCCCTGCTCCTCGTCGACGTCGATCGCTTGAAGTTGATGAACGACCGCTGGGGCCATCACGCCGGCGACCAGGCCCTCGGCCGCGTCGCGGTGGCGATTCAGAAGAGCCTGCGTGGCACCGATATCGCGGCCCGGCTGGGCGGCGACGAATTCGCCATCATCCTGCCCGACACCGACGCCGTCGCGGGCTTGATCGTGGCGACCCGCATCCGCCGCAACCTCGTCGAGAACGCGTCCACCATGGTGACCGTCAGCGGCGGGCTGGTCGAGCTTCCCCGCGATGTCGACGTGTCCACCGCCCAGCTGATGCTGGTCGCGGACCATGCGTTGTACGCCGCGAAAAACTCCGGCGGTAACTGCGTGGTGCAAAGAGAGTATCAGTCGGACGAATAGTTTGTCTCTGCTGATGCCCCCAAGGGGAATCGAACCCCTGTTCCCACCTTGAAAGAGTGGTGTCCTAGCCGTTAGACGATGGGGGCGGCGTGCACGTGCGCGAGGGATTTGGAGTAGCGGTAACGGGATTCGAACCCGTGTTTGAGCCTTGAGAGGGCTCCGTCCTAGTCCCCTAGACGATACCGCCGTCGGCCGCTGAATATCGCCGGTTCGCGCGGACAGGGTCAACCCAGTTTGCTGATCGTAGATGGAGGGGCGCAGCATGCTGCGCCCTACCTTATCCGGCCTGTTGACCTTCTGCTTGCTTTTCGTACCGTTACTGGCCCGATGAAACGTCTCGTCTCCAAGTTCGTGCCCGAAGTCCTGCTGCTCGCCGCGGCGGCTGCGTTGTTGACCATGCCGTCGCTGCGCGGTACCGCCACGGGCCTCGCCACGGTTTTCCCCTTCGCCGTGGTCGCTGCGGCCCTGCTGCTGGGCTGGCGCTTCAACCGGTCCCGGCTGGTCTTCGCGATCGCGCTGCTGGCGCTCACCGAATACTTGCTGCTGAAGGGCGTGGACACCCAGCGAGAGCGCGTCTACTTCCACGCGCTGACGTTCCTGCTGCCGATCAACCTGGCGCTGGTTGCACTCTTGCCCGAGCGCGGCACCCTGACCCCCGCCGGGCTGCTGCGCTGGGTACTGCTCGGCGTGGAGGTCCTGGCGGTCGTCTTCCTGGCGCAGTCCTTCCCGGACAAGGCGCTCAAGTTCCTCACGGCGCGGCTGCTCCCTGGCCGGCTCACCGCGTGGACGCCCATCGCGCCGCCATCGATCGTTGCGTCCGTCGCGATCGGCGCGCTGCTCGCGCTGGCCTGGTGGCGCGAGCCGCAGTCTCCGGTCCGCGGCTACTGCTACGCGCTCATCGCCGTGTTCGCCGGGCTGTCGTGGCCGGCGGCGGGACCGGGTCAGGAGATCTGGCTGGCGACGGCAGGCCTGATCCTCGTGATCGCGGTGATCGAAGCGTCGTACATGATGGCCTACCGCGACGGCTTGACCGAGCTCCCGGGCCGGCGCGCGCTGAATGAAGCCCTGCCCCGGCTCTCGGGGCAGTTCAGCGTCGCGATGGTGGACGTCGACCATTTCAAGCGCTTCAACGACACCTACGGACACGACGCGGGCGACCACGTCCTCCGGCTCGTCGCCGCGCGGCTCGCGCAGGCGCCCGGAGGCGGGACCGCGTATCGCTACGGCGGCGAGGAGTTCGCCCTGGTCTTTCCCGGCAAGGGCCAGGACGAGTGCCTGCCGCATCTCGAGGAGTTGCGCGAAATCGTCGAGACCAGCCGATTTACCATGCGGCGGCGGTTCCGGCCGCGGGTCAAGCCGAAGAACGACAAGGGCAGGAAGACCCGTCAGGCAATCACGATCACGGTGAGTATCGGCGTCGCGGAGCGGAACCACCGGAACACGTCTCCCGATCAGGTCGTGCAGGCGGCGGACAAGGCTCTCTATCGGGCCAAGGAGGCAGGACGAAACCGCGTCTCTATCTGATCCTTCCTTTCATCTTATATGCCCCCGGCCCTGCAAGCGCACAGAGCCTCTTCCACGATCGTGCCCCGCTCACCCTGCAGCTACAAGGAGACCTGCACGCGCTATTTGGCGATCGCGGCACGCAGCGCAAAGACCACGCCGCGACCCTGCGGTACGGTGGCGGAGCCGACACCGGCAGCATCGAGGTCAAGCTGCGGACACGCGGCATCTTTCGGTTGAAGCGGTGCGGGTTTCCACCGATCCGTCTCGACCTTCCTTCCAAGCAGCTGGGGAACACGCCCTTCGCCGGTGAGGACAAGCTCAAGCTGGTCACCCACTGCCAGGGCGACCGTTCCTACGAGCACAACCTGCTCCGCGAGTACGCGCTGTATCGCGTGTTCAATGCCGTGACCGACAGCAGCTTCCGGGTGCGGCTCGCGCACATGACATACATCGATTCGGCGCGCCATGACACGGTGACGCGCTACGGATTCCTGATCGAGTCCGACACGGCGCTGGCGAAGCGGATCGGCGCCGATCAGATCCACAGCAACAACGTCTACGATCCGATGACGGACCCGTCGTACATGACGCTGGTCGACGTCTTTGAGTACTTGATCGGCAATACCGACTGGTCGGTGTGGAAGCGGCACAACATCGCGTTGTTCCAGACGCTGCCGGAGCCTCGCGTGCTGCTCGCCGTGCCGTACGACTTCGATTTTTCCGGCGCGGTGAACGCACCCTATGCAGTGCCTCCGGAGCAGCTCAAGATCCAATCAGTGCGCCAGCGGGTGTATCGCGGGTTTTGCCAGCCCGACAGTCTGCTCGCCCGCGTCCTGGCGCGCTTTCGCGCTGCGAAAGACTCGATGTACGCCGCGGTTCGCGCGGTGCCCGATCTTCCGGAGCGGGACGTCCGCAATGTGCTCGACTACTTCGACGAGTTCTTCAAGGTCATCGACAATCCGGGGGTCGTGAATCGCGAGCTCGTACGCCCCTGCCGGCGGATGCCCACGTGAACGCGCGTCGCGTGTTCGGGTTGGCCGGCGACATTGCGGCGCTGCAGATCACCGGCGTGCGTTTCGAACCGCGCGACTCATGATCCTGCGTTGGGACGCTCCGGATGCGGCGACGCTCCGGCGCGCGCTGGCCGATTTGCCGCATCCCGCGTCACGATTGCGTTCCACGAATTTCCGCGACGTGTATTTCGACACCAGCGATGGTGACCTGCGCACGCGCGGCGCCCGCTGCCGGTTGCGCTTTACCGCCGGCGGCGCGCGGTCGTTGACCCTCTGGCAGCCCGACGGCACACATATAGAGGAACGCGTACGGGAGGTGGACGCCGTCGCCGCACTCAACGGAACGTCGCCACCCGCCATCCGCCTCCGCGCGCTGCTCGATCCAACGCGTCTCGTGACGTGGATCGAGCGCGATGTGGACCGTACCTGCCGCACCCTCAGACTGCCCCTGATCGCGGTTCCGCTGTGCGATGTCGTTGTGGATGGGATCGTGCTGCGCCGCGGTGAAGTCGTCGCGACGCTCACGGAGCTGAGTGTGCACCCGCGGCCCTGGGGACAGGGCGCGGCCGGCCGCGTCGCGCGAGCGCTCGAAGCCGCGGTGCCGCTGCGGCCGGCGGGCAACGATCCGCTGCAGCGCGCGCTGAGGGCGCTCGATGCGGTCGAAGCCGAGGGGATCGGCCGCGAGCTGCGTGGCGAACGAGAAGTCGCGCTCGTCGCCGTCGAGCACGGCCGCGTGGGATTGTGCCGTTCGGGCGCCGAGCTGCGGCTTCCGGTGCACCGCGGCAGCGGGGAAGCGGCGTGCCGCGCCGCGCTGCGCGAGCTGCTCGGCAGCGGTGAGGGACAGCTGCGACTCCTCGGCGTCGTGCCGCGCTCGGGCGACCGCGTACCGCTCGAGGTGTGGACGGCGCGCCGGCTGCACCGCCACTCGAGCAATGGCGAGACGCTGCAGTGGTTCACGCCCGCCGATCTCGTCGCGCGCGTCGGCTCTCCCATGCTGCGGGACCCCGGCACGCTCGCCGCCCTCACCGTCGCGGCCCGCTCGCCCCTCGTTCCCGAGTGGTCGGGCGCGCCGTTCGGGGACGTGACGGAAGCGGACGACGCGCAGGCGCCGGACGCAATCGCGCACGACAGCCGGGTCACGCTCACCGAGCTCCGCGTGGCGACGCTGCCCGACCAGGCGAAGGACCCTGCCCGGCTGGCACCCGAGCAGTATCTCAACGCGGAGCTGTCGTGGCTCGAGTTCAACGCGCGCGTCCTCGAGCTTGCCGAGGATTCTCGCACACCGCTCGCGGCCCGGCTGCGCTTTCTCAGCATCTTTTCCACGAATCTCGATCAGTTCGTCATGACGCAGATCGGCGCCCTGAAGCAGCTCGTGGCGGTCGGTCGCAACGTTGCGGCTGCGGACGACGGCGGCCTCAAGCCGCAGGCAACACTCGATGCGTTTGCGGTGCGGCTGGGGCCGCTGCTCGCCAGGCAGTATCGCACCTTTCGGACGCTGGCACCCGCTCTGTCGATCGTTCGCTGGGCAGACCTCGCGGACGACGAGCGCACACAGCTGCGCGCCCGCTGCGCCGACGAGATCCTTCCCTTTGTCAGTCCCAAGGCGCTGACCCGCGCGCCCGGACATCCGTTCCCGGTGGTGGGCGACCGCCGTCTCGCCCTGCTGGTCGCGCTGCGCGACCAGCCGGGCGCGGGCCCCCTGCATTACGCCATCGTGGAGCTGTCGCCCGAGCTGCCGCGGTTCATTGCCGTCTCGCCGGACGGCAACCAGATCGCGACGGAGGACCTCGTCCGCGCCAATCTCGATTTGCTCTATCCAGGGCGCGTCATCTCCTCCGCCCACGCGTTTCGGCTGACGCGCAGCGGCGACTTGCAGCTGGACGAGGCGACGACTGCCAATTTCCTCCAGGCGATCGAGGAGGAGCTGGTCCGGCGCCAATCTCGCCCGGTGCTCCGCATCGAGTTCGAGTCCGGCACGCCGCAGGCCCTGCAGGATCTGCTGCAACGCGAGCTGCGCTTCGAAGAAAGCGAGCGCGAAAGCACGCTGAGCGCTGCCGACGTCTACGTCTCGGACGGCGCGGTCGATCTCGGGGGCCTGCGCGAGATCGCGGCTGCGGCCTCGCTGCCCGATTATCCCGCATTCGTCCCGGCGCAGCGCTTCGAGTCACAGCGCAGCGTGGCCGAGCAGCTCGACCAGCGCGACGTGCTCGTCCATCACCCTCACGATTCGTTCCCCGGCAGCTTCGAGCGGTTCATCATCGAGGCGGCGGAAGACCCGAGTGTGCAGGCGATCAAGCTGACGTTGTATCGGCCGGGGGGACCGTCGACGATCGCAAACGCATTGCGAGGGGCCGCGCTCGCCGGCAAGGATGTCTCCGTCGTCGTCGAGCTCAAAGCGCGATTCGACGAGGCACGCAACATCGCCTGGGCCAGAAGTCTGGAGCGGGACGGTATTCACGTGGTCACGGGACTCGTGAGCCTGAAGACGCACGCCAAGCTTGCCTTGATCGTGCGCCGCACCGCCGACGGGCGAGTCCATCGTCACGCCCACGTGGGCAGCGGCAATTACAATCCCGACACCGCCCTGGCCTACACCGATGTCGGGCTCTTCACCGCCGATCCTCGCATCACGGCGGATGTGCACGCCCTGTTCAATGAGCTGACCGGGTCGAGTCACGCGCCGCGGCCGCAGCTGCGGCACCTGCTCGTCGCGCCGACCACGTTGCTCCAGCGTCTCCTCGCGCTCATCGAACGCGAGACCGAGCAGGCGCGCGCCGGCCGTCCGGCACACATCCGCGCAAAACTCAACGCGCTGTCCGACTCCACGGTCATCCAGGCACTGTACCGGGCATCACAGGCGGGCGTTGCCGTGGACCTCGTGGTGCGCGGCATCTGCACGCTCCGCCCGGGCGTGCCGGGACTGTCCGAGCGCATTCGCGTCGTGAGCATCCTCGGTCGCTTTCTGGAGCACGCGCGGATCTACCACTTCGGCCATGGCGGTGAGGAGGAGTACTACATCGGATCAGCCGACTGGCGGCCCCGGAATCTCCGCCGCCGGGTGGAGGTCGTGGCTCCCGTGTTCGATCCGACTGCCCGGCGCACCTTGGACCGCATCCTGACACAGGAGTTGAACACGCCGACGGCCTGGCTGCTGCGCCCGGACGGCGGGTACGACCGCCTGCAAGGCTAGGCAGCGCCGCAAAAACGCCTAGTAGGGGTCCGCTGACGCGCAACACGTTGTGACTCGTGACCTTGCACTGCGCGTTTCAATCTTTAATCGTGACTATATGAGCACAGCCAGCGCCGACCGCCTGCGCACCCGAGCTGCGGTCGTCGCCGCACTTGTCGTCGCCGCGCACGCCGGGGTCGTCCTCATCGGTTGGGCCGCTGGTTGGTCGCTCTTCCTCGTTCCCTCACCCAGCTTCATTCCGATGGCGCCCACGACCGCGCTCGCATTTCTCGCGTTGAGTCTGGCGCTCGTCGCGCGCCTCGTGGCACCCGCGCGCTCGCCGCTGCGCAATGCCGGCACCGTCGTGGCGTGGGTCGCCGCCACCCGGTCGCGCTCGCACTACATCGGTGCGCTGGCCACGATCGCCGCGATCGTCGGCGCCACTGTCGCGCTGGGATACGCGTACGGGACGCCGCTCCTCTACGGCGGTGGTACGATTCCCGTCGCACTCCCGACCGGTTTGAGCCTCCTCATCCTCGGCGTCGCCGCGGTCCTCACGGCTGGTCCCGAGGTGTGGCCGCTGGACCGGCTGGTCGGCGACGAGCCGCGGGCGCGGATGCTGCGGGCGTTTCTCCCGGCGACCGCCGGACTGATCGTCCTCATCGGCTTGCTCGATGCACGGCTGGGCACGCTGTTCGGCGGGGACCGTGTCTTGATCGCCGCCTGGTTCGCCGTGATCGGTGTGGCGCTCGTCGCCCTGCTCGTCGCGCGGCTGTCGCGCCACATCGCGTCGAAGATCGATCGGGCCAACGCGGAGCAACTTCACGCCGAACACCGCTATCGCGACATGTTCGACCAGTCCCTGGCCGGCGTATCCACGACGCGCGTCAGTGATGGACGCATCGTGCTGTGCAACGAACGGCTGGCCACGATCTTCGGATATGAGTCCGCCGCGGAGTTCATGGAGCACACGGCCCGAGACCTCTGGTGGGATCCGGCCGATCGCGATCGCATGGTTGCCGCTCTGCGAGAGTCATCCACGCTGCGCAATTACGAAGTGCACATGCGGCGCAAAGATGGGAAACCGCTTTGGCTATTGTGCAACATCACGCTGCGAGAGGGGGAGAACGGAGAGGCGCTGCTCGACAACCTCACGGTGGACATCAGCGATCGCAAGTCGCTCGAGCAGCAACTGTGGCAAGCCCAGAAACTCGACGCGCTCGGCAGTCTGGCCGGTGGGGTCGCCCACGATTTCAACAACCTGTTGACGGCGATCATCGGTTATGCCGACATCCTGCGCGACGACCTGGGGACGAATTCCCAACACGCGGAAGACCTCAACGAGATCATTAAGGCGAGCGATCGCGCCGCAGCATTGACGCGACAGCTGCTCGCATTCTCCCGCCGGCAACCGTTCGATCCCAAGTCGATGCGGATCGATGAGCGCGTGACGGATATGGAGAAGATGCT
>QHUZ01000072.1 GCA_003223395.1 Gemmatimonadota bacterium
TGAGCGACGAATCCCAGCGCTCCAAATCCGCCGCCGCCCCCCCCGCCGCCGCCCTGACCAGGTCTGCGCAGCAGGGTGCCCAACTGCGTAAGGAATGTTGCATCGGGGGGTGCATCGCCCGACTCACCGCCGCTTTCACTCCCGGCCGCCGGCAACGCCGCACCAGCGCTCGCGGCGCGCGGCGTCGTCTCACCGGGCCGCTCGTTGAACCTGCCGGCCGCATTGAATGGCGACCCGCCACCGCCTCCACCGCCGCCGCCCCCTCCGCCGCCTCCACCAAACCCAAAGCGCTGCGCCAATCCCTGAATGTCACCGGCGAGCAGCGCGGTTTTGATCGGCTCGAGCTGCTGCGAGTTGGTCCCTGCTTTGGCGAGCGAGTCGAACACGACGTTGATGCGCGTGACGAGCCACGCGCTATCGCGCTTCTGCGACGGCGAGAGCGCGACGGGCGGCGGCGTGCGGCCCTGGAAGTTCCACACGACACGATGCAGCCCGGCACCCGCCGGACCCTGGATGGTGCGCACCGTGTCGCCGCGCACGTCGCGGATCACGATCTGGGTGCGCGCCCGGCGATCGGTGCTGCCCGTCGCGAGGCGATACACGATCTCCGCACCATACTGCGGGCTCGTCGCGCGGAACTGCTTCTGACCGTTGTTGCCGCCACCCAGCGGCGACTGGCCGTACTGGTAGGCTGTCGTCGGCTGGAAGAGATAGGCGCCGGCGGCAATCGCGCTGTCGTTGAGCTGCTCGAGCGGCGCGATGTTCACGATCCACAGCGAGCGGCCGTGCGTCGCGGCGATCAGATCACGGTCGCGCGGATGAATGCGCAGATCGTGCACCGGCACGGTGGGGAAACCGCTCATGAAGCGCTGCCACGAGCCACCGCGATTGAACGAGACGTACAGCCCGACGTCGCTGCCCAAAAAGAGGAGATCACGGTTGGCGACGTCCTCGCGGATCACGTGCACGTAGCCCGGCCCGTCATCGCCCTTCGGGAGATTGCTCGCGATCGAGCGGAACGACTTCCCGAAGTCGGTCGTGACGTACACGTACGGTGCGTAGTCGCCGTTGCGGTGATTGTCGAACGTGATGTAGAACGTCGCCGAATCGAAGCGCGACGGCTCGATGCGGCTCACGTACGTGCCGGCGGGGACACCCGGGAAGCGCCCGGTGATGTTCTCCCACGTGCCGCCGTCGTTCTTCGTGACCCAGACGTTGCCGTCGTCCGTGCCGGCATACAGGATGCCCGGCCGCAGCGGCGACTCCGCCAGCGACACGATCGTGCAATACGTCTCAGCGCCGGTGACGTCCGGCGTGACGCCGCCCGTGGTGCGCGTGCTGACCCGGATCCGCATCGAGTCTTTGGTCGTCAGATCGGGCGAAATCGGATAGAGATCTTCACCGCGGCGTGTGGACTTCATCACCTTGCTCGCGCCGGCGTAGAAGATCTCGGGATTGTGCGCCGAGATGAAGAACGGCGTGTTCCAGTTCCAGCGGAGATCGATGTCGGCCGAGTCGGCCTTCTGACGGGCGCGCAGATCGGCAAGGTGGCGCGCCTGCGCGCCGGCCGCTGGCCTGGTCGTGTCGGGGCGCTCGATCACGATCGAGTCCTCGAACATCTGGTAGCGCGGCCGCCAGTTCGGTTTCTGGAGGTTGGTGCGGTCGCCGGTCGCGAAGTTGAGGCGCGACATGTTGCCGCCCTGCGACTCGACGTAGATCGTGTTCGGGTCGGTGGGATCCTGCGCCGTGTAGAAGCCGTCGCCGCCGCCGACCGTGGTCCAGTCGGCGTTGGTGATGTCGCCCTGGCGCCGGCGCGACGGCCCACACCACGAGCCGTTGTCCTGATAACCGGCGCAGACGCTATACGGGAACGCCATGTCGTAGCTGACGATGTACGGCTGCCCGATGGCGAACGTGTTCAGGAAGTCCCAGTTGCCGCCCTTGTCCCACGTCTGCGACACGCCGCCGTCGTCGCCGACGACGATGTGATTGGGATCGTTCGGATCGATCCACATCGCGTGATGGTCGACATGAATACCGACGGTCGCGTTGCCGATCGTCTTGCCGCCGTCATTCGAATAGTTCACCGGCGTGGACGACCAGTAAACGCGGTTGGCGTCCTTGGGATCGACGCGCACCTGTGAGTAATAGAAGGGGCGCACGTTGTTGCCGTTCATCTTTTCCCAGGTCGCACCACCATCAGCCGAGCGATACAGGCCGGAGGGCCGAGTCTGCGGAGCCTTGCCGGCGCCGCCTTGTGCGTTGGCGTTTGTGTCGGCCTCGAGCATCAAGTAGATGACTTTCGGATCCGAGGCTGCGATCGCGATGCCGATGCGGCCCTTGGTGGTCGTGGGGAGGCCGCCGCCCTTCACTTCGGTCCACGTCTTGCCGCCGTCGGTCGTCTTCCAGAGCGCGCTGCCTGGGCCGCCACTATTAAGGAAGTAGGGACCGCGCACGCGCTGCCAACTCGCGGCGAAAAGCACTTCGGGATTCGACGGATCCATCGCAACGTCGATGAAGCCGGCCTGCGGCGAGATGAACTTCACGAGCTGCCAGGCCTGCCCGCCGTCGGTCGTCTTGTAGAGACCGCGCTCGGGATTCGGTGACCACGCCTGCCCGAGCGCCGCGACGTAGACGATGTTGGGATTGGTCGGATGCACGACGATGCGGCCGATCGCGCCCGATTTCTCCAGTCCGACGCGCTTCCACGTTAGCCCGCCGTCGGTCGATTTGAAGATGCCGCAGCCCGGGGAGATCGTGTTGCGCGAATCCTCTTCGCCCGTGCCGGCCCAGACCTGCGTTGTGTCCGACGGCGCGATCGCTACTTCACCCATCGATACGCATTTCTCGTTGTCGAAGACTGGCCGGAAGGTCGTGCCGGCGTTGGTGGTCTTCCAGATGCCACCCGCTGCGGCCGCGACGAAAAATGTCTTCGACGGACTCGGGATGCCGGTGACGCTCGAGACGCGGCCCATCATGTTCGCCGGGCCGATGTTGCGCCAGCGGAATCCGGCGAGCAGCGTCGAATCGAGGGTGATTCCGGCACGCGCCGCGGGGCTCTGCGTTCCGGTCGTCACGGTGACACTGCTGGGCGCGGCACGTTGGGGGCGGGGAAGCTGTCGCGCTTTCGCGGAGTCCGTGGCGGATGGTGCGGGTTGTGGAGGTGGGGCGGGAGGATTCTGAGCCAGAACTGGTGATGCGATCGTAGCGAGGACGGCGGCAGCCGCCCACAGGCGCTGGAACATGACGGCCCTCAATCGATGAATGGTGAGTGCTGGAACCTTGCAGCGAATGGAGTACGAATGGAAGCCTTGACCCGTTGAATCCCGACAATTAAACTCGGCTTTCCTCTAACGCGTACGATAGGGCAATGCATCGACGTTTTTTCCGAATTGTCGGACTGCTTGGTGTCCTCGCAACCATCACTCATCCACTCTCAGGGCAGGAACGCTTCGATATCGTGGTCTATCCCTACGCCACCGCGCATCGCGGCGAATGGGAGCTGGAAGGCCACCTCAGCTATTCCAGCCGGGGCACGAACGGGTTCGATGGGACGGTCGCTCCGACCCAGGGGCAGTGGCGCTTGGCGGCCGAGGTGTCGCGTGGGATCACGGATCACTGGGAGCTGTCGGCCTACCTCCTCGGAGCGCAGACTCCTGGATTGGGGCTCGATTACGCGGGTTGGCGCCTGCGTTCTCGCGTCCGCGCGCCAGACGCGTGGCGCCTCCCGGTAGGCCTTGGCTTCAGCGCCGAGTACGAGACGGCGCGGCCGGCATTCAGCGAGAGCGCACGAACCCTCGAGCTGACGCCGATCCTGGAGCGCCGGTTTGGGCCGCTCCAAGTGCTGGCCAATCCTACGCTGGAGCGCGATCTCGCCGGTCCCGAGCACGAATGGGAGTTCGAGCCCCGGGCGCGGGCGGGCGTGGATGTCAGCAAGAGTCTAACGCTGGGATTCGAGTATTACGGGGTGTTTGAGTCGGCGCAGCAAAAGCACCAGTACTATCCGACGGCGGATCTCCGGTTTGGCAATGACATGACACTGCACCTTGGTGTCGGCTTCGGCGGGGCCTCCGCGGGTGACCGTTTGGTGTTCAAGACGCGTTTTGAGATGCCGCTCGGGGGCGAAAGGTAGCCATCGGGGACATTCTGGAACTTCAGTAGTCCCAATGGGGGCGTGATATCAATCACGCCCCGCTTTGCGCACACCTCTACATTTCCCCCTCGGCACTCACGTCGTCCCAGGACGGGACCCGCCCACCCGCCCCTCACTGCCGCATCCAGCGGTGCCGCCTTCTACGCTGAGGGATCGGGTCTATGGCCTGGAATATCTTCGGTCGCGAAACGACCCCCGAGCAGCTTCCCGCCGAGCTCCGCGCGATCCTCGCCGAAATGAAGCGCGAGCGCGTGGCGTTCGAGGCCCTGACCACCGCCGCACGCGACTCCGGTCAAAACCTGTCGCAGCTCATGCAGCCGCTCACGGAAGCGCAGAAGGTCGTCGCCGAGCTTCAAGCGCGCGTGAAGTCGCTGGAGCGGCTCGTCCCGGTGCTCGCGACCCTCGACGAACAGACCGAGAACGTCTCGAAGACGCAGCGCCGCACCGAGACTCAGCTCACCCAGAACTCGGACAATGCCAAGCAGCTGCGCACCGAGATCGATGAGCTGCGCGGCGTGCTCGAGCAGGCGCTGGCCCTGAAGAATGACGTGGCCGGCTTCCTCGAGCTGGGTGGTGGGTTCAAGGCGCTGCGCATGGATGCCGACTCGCTGAGCGGCGGCGTGCGCGAGCTGACGCAGGGGTTCGACCAGGTGCGCGCGCGGCAGGAGGAGCTCCGCAAGTCAAGCGAGTCTATTGCAGCGCGGTTCGGCGCATTTGAGGAGCGGCAGGTGAGTTCGCAGCGGAGCGTCAGTGAAACCGAGTCGCGCGCCGCGACGGTCGGGCAGACGCTCAAGGACCTGACGCAGGCCGCGACTGAGGCCGCGCAGACCAAGCGCCAGCTCACGACGCTCAAGACACTCGCCGACGGTGTGACCGCCAAAGTCGCCGCGCTCGAGCAGCAGCGTGACGTCGTCGACCGCGCCACCGCCGAAGTGGGCAAGCTCCACGAGCTGATGGGCGACGTCGATGCCAAGATTCGGCGGCACGAAGCGAGCGCCAAAGGGCTCGGCGAGCTCGAGGCGAAGGTCGCCGAGCTCAAGGACCTGCACGCCGAAGTACTGGCGCGGTCCACCGAGATCACCGCCCACCACGACGCCGTCAAGCAGGCCGACGATGAGCTCCGCGCGCGTCTCACGGCGCTGCGCGACGACGTGCAGCGTGCCGTGAAGCGCTTCGAGCTCGAAAACCAGGGGCTCGACGCGGTGGGGCAACGCATCGTCGATCTGCGCGGCTCGCTCACGGCCATGGAAGGACGGTTCAAGTCGCTCGAGGAATCGAGCCAAGGTATCACCGATGTCCGCTCCAAGGCCGACGCGCTCACGACGCAGCTCGAGGGCATCGCCGAGAATGTGGCGCTGCTCGGCACACAGGCCGAGCGCGTGCGCGCGATGGAAACGAGCACCACCCGCCTGGGCAGCACGGTCGAAGAGATGACGCAGCGAGTGACACAACTCGAGAAGTCCCGCGCGGGCGTCCAGGCAGCGCTGGAAGATGTTGCGATGCTCAGGGGCACACACGAATCGGTCCGTGGTGCGCTGGAGCAAGTGGAGGGGGCCGCCGACGAGATGGCGCGCGTGCTCGAGCAGCAGTCAGGAACCAAGGCGTGGCTTTCCGGTGTAACCGAGCAAATCAAGGCGCTCCGTGCCGAGCTGGCGGCAATCGAGGATCTGAAGCCGACGGTCGAATCGGTGCGCGGCGAAGCCGATCACCTGTCGCAGGCGATGGGCCAGATCGAAGCCCGCAGTCGCATGGTGGACGATCTCAACAAGCGATTGTCGGAGCTGACGACATTGGGCTCCCAGCTCGACGAGCGCAGCCGCGAGCTGCTGTCGCGGATGTCGGGGGCGGATGAACGCTTCGGCGCGTTGGCAGCGCGCGCCGAGGAGGCCGCGCGGATCGAGAAGCTCGTGCCGGCGGCGGTCGCGACTGTCGAGCGTGCGGAGCGCCGGGTGGGTGAAGTGGATTCCGCCGTGACGGGGCTCGAATCGCGCGCCCACAATCTCGAGGGCCTCGCCGAGCGCACGCGTGCGCTGGGTCAGGAGCTCGAGCTGAAGCAGACCGCGCTGGACAAAGCGACGGAGCATCTGGACCGGGTGGCGCAGCTGCGCGAGCAAGCGGCGACGGCCGCACAGCAGCTCGAAGAGCGCTCTGGGCAGCTCAGCAGCACGGTCTCGACCGCGGGCAACCGGCTCATCGAGCTGACGGCGACGCTGGACGAGCTGGACAACCGGGCCGGCACTCTGCGCTTCGCGCAGAAGCGCATGGCGCAATTCGAGGAACGGCTCGCCAAGTGGGAAGCGGTCGAGTCGCAATTGACGCGTGCGCTCGAGCAGATGAACCAGCGCCAGGCCACGGTCGACGCCATGCAGGCGGACATGCATCGCCTGTACGAAGTCGCCGAGAAGACCACCGATGATGTCCGGTCCATCGCGGCCGCGCGGGAGGAAGTCGGCCAGACGCGCGAAATGCTCGAGACGGTGCTCAGCATGGTGACGCACGTGCACGACGCCGCCAACGGCCTGGATCATCGCAAGCGCCAGGTCGAGCAAGCCGAAGAGCGGCTCGCGCGGGCCGAGGCAATGCTGGCGGAAGTGCAGGCGGGAATGGAGCGCCTCAGCGGCCAGAAGGCGCTACTCGATCAAGCCGTCACGCAGGCCAGTGCGCTCGAGTTCCACACGAAGCAGGCGGAGACCGTGATCGCGGCGCTGCGTCAGGAGCGGGAGATCACGGACACCGTGCGCTCGGCCGTGACGCAGCTGCGTGAAGAGCGGCGGTCGGAAGAGCGGCCGACGAAGAAATCGGCGTAGGGTCTGGGCCAATAGAGTTGATGTTGACGCAGAAGGGTTTTGGTAGGGGCGCAGCATGCTGCGCCCCTACATCATTTCAGGGCAGTCAACATCATTTCAGGGCATCCTGCCCCGTCCATCTGGGCGCGTGATCGACCGCGCTATTGCCCGCGCGCCATGCAGCCCGCTAGGCAGGGGCTGGGGATTGGGACTGGCCCTGCAATCGGATTGGGGTAGGGGCGCAGCATGCTGCGCCCCTACATCCCCGCGGCTGATTGCGTCACGCACAAACCGTACTGTCTCGCGTCAAATTGGTTACGCACCCCGGGACCACAGACCACAGCATGCTCGGATGGAACGACCCTGGCATCCACGTGTTACCATGCACCGCCGGTCGATCAGGCTGCGGGGTCATGACTACGGAGGTCCGGGCGTGTATCTGGTAACCGTCTGCGCGTCGTCTCACCTGTTTGGTCGTGTGCGGACTAGCGAACTGATACTGAGTCGACTTGGTGAAATCGCGCGCGAATGCTGGACGAGCATTCCGAATCATTTCCCACACGTTCGGATAGACGCATTCGTGGTCATGCCGGACCACATTCATGGCATCTTGTTCCTTGGTAGTCGCCATTCGCACACTCGCGCGATCGGGCGAATAAGGCCGGGATCGCTTGGCGCTGTGGTCAGATCATTCAAATCGGCGGTCGCGGCTCGGATCAATGCCTTACGCGGCGCTCGGGTTGGCGGGGTTTGGCAACGAAATTACTTCGATCAGATCATCCGCAATCGTGCCGATCTCACCCGGGTCCGACGGTACATTTTCGACAATCCGGCCAGGTGGGATCGAAACAGGACGACCTAGGTTGGATCGAAAACAGGATCTAAATGTAGGGGCGCAGCATGCTGCGCCCCCTACCCATTTCGTCAGCGCCTCCGCAGGCCGGCGGTCAACGTCAGGGTGTTGAAGTTCGCGCGCCACGAGGCACCCTTCACCTGCGCCTGGTCGATGCCGTAGGCCAGGGCGAACCACAGCGGCCGGGGGCCGAGGTGGAGCGTCACGCCGACTTCCCCCCCGCTCGCGCTGCCCGTGCCCGATCCGGGCGGCAGGTTGACAGCGAGAGCCAGCGCCCGCCACAGCATGGCGTGTCCGCGCACGCTCGACCCGACGAGCGCGAAATCTCCGCGTCCTCCCAGTCGCCATGTGACCAAGCGCTCTGGACCCGACAGCGTTCTGTAGTGGCGTGCGTGCGGCCCCGCCTGCAGGCTGAACCACGACGTCGGCATGTACCGTAGCGCCAGGGATCCCTCCACCAGATCGCGCCCCCCTTCGGCATACCGCACGCCGAGCGCCAAACGCCGGAATTGCACGTTGCTCTCGAAGCCGGCGGCTGTGGCGGCGATGCTCCCGGTCCTGACGCTGGTAATCAGACCGGCAACGGTGACGGGGACGCGCATCGCCGGTGCACCTGATTCCGTTTGCGCCCGGGGGGGAGCCCGGACCGGGGCCGTGGCCACGGGCGGTGGCGGTGGCGGCGGGGGCGGGGGCGGGGGCGGCGCCGGGTGGGTCGCCGCGGGGAGCGTGTCGCGTGCGACAGGTGGCGTGCGCGCCGGCACCGTATCCGGTCGCGGGCGGACCGCAACGACTGTCATGCTGCGCCGGACGGCGTGGTACAGCTCCGTGACCTCAGGCGGGAACACGAGCGTATCGGGCTGTGCGTCGGGCGCCAATTCGACGAGCCGGCGAAACACCGCGGTCGCGGAGTCGGGCTGCCCGCGGTAATGCTCTGCGGCAGCTAGGTAGGTGAGCGCCCCGGCACGCGCCGTGTCAGCGAGCTCGGTTGCGAGCGGTGGTGCGAGTACACGCCGCAACAAGCTCGCCGCCCGGTCGAACTCGAGGTCCCGATAGGCGCGCACGGCCGTCGCCATCACGTCGCTCGCGCTCCCCGTTTGCGCGCGCAGCGGCGCGGCGACGAGCAGCGCCAGCACCACAAATCGCAGTCTCATCGGGTGATCTTGCTGAGTGTGATGTCCGTCAGTCGCACCGTGCCGCCGGCGGGCACGATGACCCAGGCGCTGTGCGACTGGAATCCTTCGCGCACCAGTAGCAGATGATGCCGGCCCGCCGTCACGCGAATCCTCACCCGGGGCGTCGTGCCCACCGCGCGCCCGTCAACCAACACCTGCGCCCACGGGCTCGAATTGATGGACAGATAACCGGGCGCTTTCACCGCCTGGCTCCGTCTGGCCTTCGCTGCGCTCACGGCGGGCTCGTCAGGAGAGGGGGAACGAATTACCGGCGCGGCGCGGAAGTCCGTATCCGATGACAGTGCCGCTGGCACGAGGCCGATGGGGTTCCAGACACGGTCAGTCTCTGGCTCCCACATGCGCTCGCGGCTGCGCAGCAGCGCGGCGCCGGTAGCAATGAGCACCACGCCGATGAGGGCGGCGCCGATCACCACGACGCGAGCCCGTTTGCGTGGCGCGTCCTCCCACTCGTCGCCTAATAGAAGAGGGGAGGACGGAGGCGGCGATGGGTTCTGATTCATGGCAGGGCGATGACGTCGAAGGTACCGCTCGTCGCACCGCTTAGGCCGTTCGCTGTCGCCGTGAGCCAGCACCCGGTGCACAGGCCCGTAACGCTCAAGTTATTGAACGTGGCGATGCCGTTCACCGCGTTGACGCTCTTCGTGCCGTTCAACACACCGAGGGCGATGGGTCCTTCGAGCTTGACTGTCACGAGGCCGGTGAATCCCGTAGCTGTTCCCCCCTGCGAGTCGAACGCCGTCACTTCGACGGAGAACGAGCCGTTGAGGAACAGAGTGGGCGGCGGGTCCTTCGTGAACCCCAGATGCGTCGCGGGCGGCGGCGGCGGCGGCGGCGGCGGCGGCGGCGGTGGTGGCGGTGGTGGCGGCGGTGGCGGCGGTGGCGGCGGTGGTGGCGGCGCCGAGACCGTGATCGGTTGTGTCTTCGAGTCGGTCCCTCCAGCGTCCGTGACCGTGAGGGTCACGTTGTAGCTCCCAGCCATACCATAGGTGTGCGATGCCGTCTTGCCTGACCCCGCGGGCGTAGCGTCGCCCCAGGTCCAGCCATACGTCGCCGTCGGCTGTGCCGTCGAGCTGCTCCCATCGAAATTGCAGGTCAGCCACGTACAACTGGGTGCGAAGT
>QHUZ01000073.1 GCA_003223395.1 Gemmatimonadota bacterium
CGCGCAGACGGCTCGATCGCCTGGCGCCGGCTCGCCAAGGGCGCGCAGCCCAGCATTCTCCAAATCCGCACTCTCGCGCCGGGCGAAACGATGGAATGGCGCGATACCTGGCTCCCGCGCGAGCCCGGCCATTACCGAATCCAGGGGATCCTGCCCTCCGACGAACCCGAGCCCCTGCGGACCCCCTGGGCCCAAGTCGAGGTCAGCCCTTAATCGTCTTCGTCGCCTCGTCCCACGCCACGACGGTGCGCCGGAAGTACGCCTCGTTCGCCATGTGACACGCGAGCGCGGCGTTGTGCCCGAACACCACATCTTCGACCACCGGTTTCCGCGTGCGCACCGCTTCGAAGAAATTCCACAGGTGCGGACGGGTGTCGTCGAAGTCCGGCGTACTGAAGGACACGGTTTCGGTCAGGGGCGGCGCCTGGCCCGCCTGCAGGTCGTGCTCCTTGTGCCACTGCGTATCGTACACGTCGCGCAGCGCGCGCGGATAGCTGCCGGTGTAGTAGCTGGGCCAGCGGTCTTTGCCGTCCTGCGGCGTGAACGTGAGCGTGTTGCCGGAAACCTCGAGCACGCCCTTCGATCCCTGAATGCGATACTGCTCCGGCATCTCCGTTCCCAGATTCAGCCGCATGTACACGGGAAGGTCGGTCGCGCCGTAGTAGTAGATCGTGGCGTGCACGTCGGGCATGTTGCGCCCGTCCTTCCAGCGCCGGATCCCGCCGACCGACATCGCCTGTTTCGGCGGCTCGTTGATGCCCAGCATGAACTGCATGCCGCTGATCAGGTGGACGAGGAGATCGCCGGCCACGCCGGTGCCGTATTCCTTCCAGCAGCGCCACCGCGCAAAGATGTTGGGATCGAGCGGGCGCTTCGGCACGTCGTTCTGCCACGTGTCCCAGTCGAGCGTTTTGAGCGAGAGGTCGGGTGGCGGCGGGTATTCCCACGCGCCCGTCGGATCGTTGCGGCCGAGCCAGCCCTCGACGAGCGTCAGGTCGCCGAGCATGCCCTGCGCGATCATGTCCTTCGCCTTGGCGCAGATCTGCGAGCTGACGCGCTGCGAGCCGACCTGCAGGATGCGCCCGCTCTTCTTCACGGCGTCCACCATCGCGACGCCGTCGGCGGCGTTATGGGACATGGGCTTCTCGATGTAGATGTCCTTCCCCGCGCTCACCGCCTCCACGACCATGCGCCGATGCCAGTGATCGGGGACCGCCGCGACGATGCAATCGATGGTTTTGTCGTCCAGCAGCCGGCGATACTCGCGCGTGGTCGCCAGCGTGGGTCCCACGATTTCCTTCGCCAACGTGTGGCGGCCGTCGTAGAGATCCGCGGCGGCGGCGCACGTGACGCCGGGCAGCTGAATCGAGGTCCCTAACAACCCCGAGCCCTGCATGCCGATGCCGACCATGCCGAAGCGGACGGTGTCGCTCGGGGCGACTGCGCGGAACTTGATCGGCGCAAGCGACACGCCGGCCGCGGCGGCGCTCAGCTCGATGAATTCACGGCGGGACCAATTGAGGGGTGGACGATGCGTCATGGGGGCGCTCCCTGAGATTCGGTTGGGTGAAAATAATGCGCTCCTTCTCATGGTCTTGTCGAGTGTCTTAGAAGCCGCGCCTGGTTGTCGAGGCTACCGCGCGGGATACGTGCCGAGAACGCGGATCCCGAACGTGAACGCGCGCAGCTCCTCGAGCGCCGCGCCGATCCCCTGGCCGGTATCGACGACGTCGAGGTAGAACAGGTACTCCCAGGGCCGGCCGGGGAGCGGGCGCGACTCGATTTTCGTCAGATTCAGTCCATGCGCGGCAAACACGCCCAACGCGCGATACAGTGAGCCCGGCGTGTTGCCCAGCGAGACCATGACGGACGTCTTGTTCGACTCGGCCGGCGCGCGCGCCGCCGGCTCGCGGGCAACTACGAGAAACCGCGTGTAGTTCTCCGCGTGATCCTCCAACCCTTCCGCGATGACGTCCGCCCCATACAGCTCGGCGGCAAGTTTCGAGGCGATCGCCGCGTCGGCGTCCACCTTGCCTGACATCAGATCGCGCACGCTGCCCGCCGTGTCATACGCCGGGACGGCGACCACGTCCGGGTGCGTCAGGAAAAATTGCCGGCACTGGGCCAGGGCGACCGGGTGCGACGCGACCCGGCGAATCTGAGGCAGCGTCGTGCGCGGCGAAGCGATCAGGCAGTGACGGATGCGCAGCTCGGTTTCGGCGATGACATGGAGCGCGTGCGCGCTGAGCAGATCGTAATTCTCGTGCACCGACCCGGCGAGGGTATTCTCGATCGGCACGACGCCGCTCGTCGCCTCGCCGCCTTCGACCGCGCGGAACAACTCCACGAACGTGGCGCAGGGGACGAGCCGGATGACGTCGCCATGGGTCTCGAGTGCCGCGGCGTGACTGAACGATCCCGCTTCGCCCTGAATCGCAACCGCGTCAGGCATCCGTCACCGCCCCATGACTGCTGCTCGAGACGAGCCGGGCATATTTCGCCAGCACGCCCGAGGTGTAGCGCGGCGCCGGCGCGTGCCATTTCGCGCGCCGCGCTGCGAGGATGCGGTCGCCGACGTTGATACGAAGGTCTCCGCGGCCCGCGTCGATCGTGATCGAATCGCCTTCCTGCACGAGGGCGAGCGGGCCGCCCAGCGCCGCCTCGGGCGCCACGTGCCCGACAACGAGTCCGTGCGAGCCACCGGAGAAGCGGCCATCGGTGATCAAGCCGACCGTCTCACCGAGCCCCGCCCCGATCAAGGCGGCGGTCGGCGCCAGCATTTCGCGCATCCCCGGCCCGCCTTTCGGCCCCTCGTAGCGGATCACGATGACGTCGCCCGGCTTGATATTCCCCGCGAGAATGGCGGCGAGACACGCCTCCTCGGAGTCGAACACCCGCGCCGGGCCCGTAATCTCATGCGAACCGTGGCCGCTCACTTTGGCGACGGCGCCCTCTGGAGCGAGGTTGCCCCGGAGGATGACGATGTGCCCCTGAGGCGCCAATGGCCGATCCCACGGCCGGATCACGTCCTGATCTGCGGACGGCCGCGTCGGCACGTCTTTGATCACCTCGGCGACGGTGCGGCCGTCGATCGTGAGGGCGTCGCCGTGCAGCGCGCCGTTCGCGTACAGCATGCGCATCACCTGCGGGATCCCGCCGGCGCGATGCAGATCGGTGGTGACATAGCGCCCGGACGGCTTGAGGTCGCACAGCACCGGCACGCGCCGGCGCGCGGCCTCGAAGTCCTCGAGTGCCAGCGGCACCCCCGCCGCGCGCGCGATAGCCAGCAGGTGCAGCACGGCGTTGGTGGATCCACCGATCGCCATCACCACCGCGATCGCGTTCTCGAACGCTTTCCGGGTCAGAATCGAGCGCGGCAGGCGGCGCGCGTGCACCGCCTCGAACAGGACATCAGCCGAGCGCGCGGCGCTGTCGGCGGTCTCCTGATCCTCCGCGGCCATCGTGGAGGATCGCGGCAGGCTCATCCCCATCGCCTCGATGGCCGCGGACATCGTGTTCGCCGTGAACATGCCGCCACACGAGCCCGCGCCCGGACAGGCGCGGCGCTCGATCTCGAGCAGCTCGTCCTGGGGCATGCGCCCCGCCCCGGCTGCCCCCACCGCTTCGAACACGCTCACCACTGTGAGGTCGCGGCCCGCATGGTGACCGGGCTTGATGGTGCCGCCGTAGACGAAGATCGCGGGGATATCGAGTCGCGCGATCGCGATCATGGCGCCGGGCATGTTCTTGTCGCATCCACCGATCGCGAGCAGCCCGTCCATGCGCTGGGCGCCGCACGCCGTCTCGATCGAATCGGCGATCACCTCGCGGGAGACGAGCGAGTAGCGCATCCCTTCGGTGCCCATCGAGATGCCGTCCGAGACGGTGATCGTCCCGAAGATCTGGGGCATCGCGCCGGCCTGGCGCAGCACCTGCTCGGCCCGGCGCGCGAACCGATCGAGCCCGGCGTTGCAGGGCGTGATGGTGCTGTAGGCGCTCGCAATCCCGACGATCGGTTTCGCGAAGTCGCCATCCTTGAATCCCACCGCGCGCAGCATCGCGCGATTCGGCGCGCGCTCGAGGCCTTCGGTGATCGCGCGGCTGCGAAAGTTGTCGCTCACGACAGCCCCTCCAGCGCTTCGGCGACGACCAGCTCGGCAACCCGCGCGCCCATCTCCGCCGTTCCGATCCACGCCTCGCCGCGCTGCGCAAGGTCCTGCGTGCGTGCGCCACTATCCAGCGCGGCTGCGATCGCCTCGTCCACTGCGGCGGCGGCATCGGGTTGCTTGAGGCCGTGGCGCAGGAGCAGGGCGACGGTGGCGATCGCGCCGAGAGGGTTGGCGACATCGCGGCCGGCGAGTGGCGGAGCCGATCCATGCACCGGCTCGAAGAGACCAGGCCCCGATCCGAGCGACGCCGAGGGCAGGAGGCCGAGCGAGCCCGCGAGGACTGCAGCTTCATCGCTGAGGATGTCTCCGAACATGTTCTCCGTCAGCACGACGTCGAATGTCGCGGGCTCGGACACGAGGCGCATCGCGGCGGTATCGACGTAGCAGTGCTCGAGCCGCACCTCGGGATAGTCGCGCGCGACCCGGGTGACCGTTTCGCGCCACAGCTGCGATACCTCGAGCACGTTGGCCTTGTCCACGGACGTGACGAGTCTCCGCCGTCCTCGCGCAGCCTCGAACGCCACCTGCGCGACGCGGTCGATCTCGGACGCGCTGTACGCGAGCGTGTTTACGGCAGTGGAGCCATTGCGCCCGCGCGGCTCTCCATAATACAGCCCACCGGTCAACTCGCGGACGACCAGCAGATCGACGCCGCGCAACCGCTCCGGCTTGAGCGGCGAGCGACCGAGCAGCGCCGGGTGCACGCTGACCGGCCGCAGGTTGGCGAAGACGTTCAGCAGTTTGCGCAGCGCAAGCAGTCCCGTCTCGGGACGCAACTCGCGCGGCGCGGCATCTAACGACGGATCGCCCACCGCGCCCAGCAGGACGGCATCGCTCTTCACGACCGCGGCACGGGTCTCTGGCGGCAGGGGATTCTTGGCCACGGCGACCCCAGCGGCACCGATTGGGAAGGTCTCGAGCGCAAAATGCAGCTCGAAGCGCTCGCCGACGGCCTCCAGCACCCGCACCGCCTGGGCAATCACCTCGGGTCCGATGCCGTCGCCAGGCAGGACGGCGATGCGATACGTCTTCACGCGCGGCTCCGCTCGTACGCGGCGATGCTCGGCTCTTCGAGCAACGTGCGGCCGATTTCGTCGAGGCCCTTGAGCAGCAGCTCGCGCCCGTACGGATCGGCGGTGAAGCGCGCGGAGAAACCGTGATCGTCGGAGACCACACATTGCTCCAGATCCACGGCGATCTCGTAGGAACCGCCGGCCGCACGCTGGATCAGTGTGTCCACGTCCAACGGTGACAGTTGAACGGGCAGGACCCCGTTGCGGTAACAGTTGGCCAGAAAGATGTCGGCAAATGACGGCGCGATGATGGCGCGGAAGCCGGACTGCGCGAGCGCCCAGACCGCGTGCTCGCGTGACGACCCGCACCCGAAGTTCGGACCCGTGACGAGGATCGTGGCGCCTCGCGCCTCTGGACGATTGAGCTCGAAGTTCGGATCGGCACGCCAGTCGAAGAACAGACCTTCGCCAAATCCCGTGCGCTCGACACCCTTCAAGAACTGCTTTGGGATGATCTGATCGGTGTCTACGTCGCGGCGCGGCAACGCCGCGGCCTTTCCCCGATGGCGGACGAACGGAGTCATGGCGTCACCATCCGCGCACATCCACGAGGCGTCCTTCGATGGCGGCGGCGGCGGCCATCGCGGGACTCATGAGATGCGTGCGCCCCCCGCGGCCCTGGCGGCCTTCGAAATTGCGGTTGGACGTCGCGGCACAGCGTTCACCCGCGCCGAGCACGTCGGCATTCATGCCGAGGCACATGGAGCAGCCGGCATTGCGCCACTCGAACCCCGCCTCGCGGAACACGCGATCCAGTCCCTCCCGCTCCGCCTGTGCTTTGACGCGCTGCGACCCCGGCACCACCATCGCGCGCACGCGGGCGGCGACGTGGCGGCCACGCACGACGCTCGCAGCGGCGCGCAGGTCCTCGATGCGGGCGTTTGTGCACGATCCGAGAAAGACGCGATCGATCGGAATGCCCTCGAGCGGCGTACCCGGCACGAGCCCCATGTATTCCAGCGCCCGCGCCGCCGCCTGACGGTCGCTCTCGGCCGGGAGCTGCGCGGGATCGGGCACGCGGGCGGTGATGTCGGCCACCATGCCGGGCGTGGTGCCCCACGTGACCTGCGGACCCACTTGCGAGGCATCGAGCTGGACCTGCGCGTCGTAGCGCGCGTCGGGGTCCGAGCGGAACGTCTGCCAGCGCTCGACTGCAGCCGTCCACGCCGCCTCCTGCGGCGCGCGAGGCCGCCCCTCGAGGTACGCGAACGTGACCTCGTCGGGCGCGATCATCCCGGCACGGGCGCCCGCCTCGATCGACATGTTGCACACTGTCATGCGCTCTTCCATCGACAGCGCGCGGACGGCAGCGCCGGTGTATTCGACGACATGTCCCGCGGCCCCGGCAGTCCCGATCTTTCCGATGAGCGCGAGGATCAGGTCCTTGGCCCCGACTCCTGGCTCCAGGCACCCGCTTATGCGCGCTTCCAGGTTGCGTGGCTTGTTCAGCACGATACACTGGGTGGCAAGGACATGCTCGACCTCGCTGGTGCCGATGCCGAGCGCGAAGGCACCGAACGCGCCGTGAGTCGAGGTGTGCGAGTCGCCACAGACGATCAGCATGCCGGGCTGCGTCGCGCCCAGCTCCGGACCAATCACGTGGACGATCCCCTGATCCGGCGAGCGAAGATCGAACAGCTCGATCCCGAATTCGCGGGCATTCGTGCTGAGCGCGTCCACCTGCCGCGCCGCGATTGCGTCGGCGATCGGCAGGGACCGGTCACCGGTAGGTACGTTGTGATCGACCGTGGCGAGGGTCAGCTCGGGCCGGCGGACGGACCGTTTCTCGCGCTTGAGCCCAGCGAACGCCTGGGGAGAAGTCACTTCGTGCACGAGATGCAGATCCACGTAGAGCAGCGCGACGTCGCCCGCGAGCTCGCGGACGACGTGCGCCTCCCACACCCGATCGAACAGCGTCCGGGTCACGCCCGTGCAGGCTCCCGCTCGGCCTGTTTGGGCACCGTGCCCTTCGGTTTGGCACGCTTGCCCTCCTCGGTCCACGGCATCATCGCACGCAGCTTGGCGCCGACCTGTTCGATCTGGCTGTTCGCGGCTGCCTTGCGCAGCTCGTTGAAGCGCGGCGCACCGGCGCGGCATTCCGCGATCCATTCCTTGGCGAAGACCCCGTTGCGGATGTCGGCGAGCAGCTGCTTCATCTCCTCCCGCACCGCGGGACTGATGACCCGGCCGCCGCGCGTCAGATCGCCGTACTCGGCGGTATTGCTGATCGAATGCCGCATGAAGCCGAGGCCGCCCCGGTAGATGAGATCCACGATGAGCTTCAGCTCGTGCAGACACTCGAAGTACGCCATCTCCGGTGAATAGCCCGCCTCAGTCAGGGTTTCGAAGCCGGCCTGGATGAGCGCCGTGACGCCGCCGCACAGCACCGCCTGCTCGCCGAACAGATCGGTCTCGGTTTCCTCGGCGAACGTCGTGGCGATGACCCCGGCGCGCGAGCACCCGATCCCGGTGGCATACGCGAGCGCGTTCTGGAGCGCGCTCCCGCTCGCATCCTGATGGATCGCGACGAGCCCAGGCACGCCGCGTCCCGCCTGGTACTCACTGCGCACCAGATGCCCCGGAGATTTTGGCGCGATCATCGAAACGTCGACGCCCGCCGGCGGCACAATCTCGCCAAAGTGAATATTGAAGCCGTGCGCGAACATCAGCGTCTTCCCGGGACCGAGCGCGGGTGCGACGGCCGCCTCGTAGACGGCGCGCTGCTCCTGGTCCGGCACGAGCATCATGATCACATCGCCCGCTTTCGCGGCATCGGCGACCGGGCGCACGTCCAGTCCATCAGCAGTCGCCTGCTTCCAGGATGCGCCGCCCGGCCGCAGGCCGACGATCACCCGCGCGCCCGAGTCGCGCAGGTTCTGCGCGTGGGCGTGGCCTTGACTGCCGTATCCGATGACGGTGAACACGCGATCGCGCAGCCGCGCGCGCTCGGTGTCCGCCTCGTAATACACGCGCACCGATGAGGACATATTGTCTCCAGAAGATGAGGACGAGTGTAGGGGCGCAGCATGCTGCGCCCCTACCACTGACGCCGTCGCTTTGCGAACGCCAACCACATTTTTGATTTGCAGGAGCAGGCTCTCGACCGTCGCGTCGTCCGCGTCGATCTCGCACGACAACCGCCAGATACCGGGCGGGCCATTGGACTCGACCGCAAACTCGCGGATCGGCAGGTTGCGACGCCGCAGCGCGCCGCTCGCGCGGCCGAGCGTGAGGAGGTCGCTGGTCATCAGCACGATCACCTTGCGCGGACGTTTCATACCGGTGCCGCCTCGAGCGGCTCGGACAGCGAGCCACCCGGCACGATCATCGGGAAGACATTGGCCTCCTGCTCGATCACCAGCTCCACCAAGGCGGGACCGGGAGCGGCATTCGCCTGCCGCAGCGCGTCGGTCACCTCGCTCGCCTGTTTGACGCGCCACCCCGGAATGCCGTAGGCCTCCGCCAGCTTCACGTAATCGGGGCTCAGGATCGGCGTGTTCGAATACCGGCCGCCGTGGAAGAACTGCTGCCACTGCCGCACCATGCCGAGGTAGCCGTTGTTGAAGACGGCGAGCTTCACCTCGAGCCCTTCCTGCACCATCGTCGCGATCTCGGCCATGTTCATCTGAAAGCCGCCGTCGCCGGAGATCGCCCACACCGGCTCGTCGGGCCGCGCCATCCGCACGCCCATGGCGGCGGGAACCGCGAAGCCCATCGCGCCGAGGCCACCCGAGGTGATGTGGGTGTTGGGCCGCTGAAACGGATATCGCTGCGCCACCCACATCTGATGCTGTCCCACGTCCGACACGACGGTGCAGCGCCCGCCCGTGACATCGGCCAGGGCGGAGAGAATCACCTCGGGTGACAAGCCACCGGTGAACAGCTCGTTGCGAGCGTGTTGGAGGCCGCGAATTTCCTCGCGCCACGGCAGGCAGTTGCGCGGCGTCACGAATTGCAGGAGCCGCTCGACCACGCGACGCGCGTCTCCTACGATGCCGATCGCGACGGGGATGTTGAGCCCGATCGCCGCCGGGTTCACGTCGATGTGCACGATCTTCGCGCGCGGCGCGAACGTGGCGGTATTACCAGTCACGCGATCGTCAAACCGCATGCCGATGCCCACGATCAAATCGGCGGCCTGGATGGCCTTGTTGATGTGCACTTCGCCATGCATTCCGGGCATGCCGAGATGGAGGTCATGGGCCTGCGGGAACGCGCTGATACCGAGCAGCGTCGTGATCACCGGCGTGCCGGTGCGCTCGGCGAGCTCCCGCACTTCTGCGTATGCGCCGCTCACGATCACGCCGCGCCCGATCATCAGGAGCGGACGCTCCGCCTGGGCGATGAGCTGTGCGGTTTGCTGGATGGCTTCTTCGAGGTGTCTGGTGTCAGGTGCCTGGTGTCTGGGTTTCCCTGACCCCAGATCCCAGACACCAGACACCTGGTATTCCGCCTTCTGGTTCTGCACGTCTTTCGGGACGTCCACGAGCACAGGGCCGGGCCGTCCCTCCATCGCAATCGCCATGGCTTCGCGCACATCGTCGGCGAGATCTTCGACGTCGCGCACGAGCACGTTGTACTTGGTGACGGGCAGCGTGACACCGACGACATCGGTCTCCTGAAACGCGTCGCGCCCCAGCATCGGCCGGCCGACCTGCCCGGTGATCGCGAGCACCGGCGAGCCGTCCATGTATGCCGCCGCCAATCCAGTGACGAGATTGGTAGCGCCCGGGCCGGACGTCGCGACGCACACGCCCACGCGGTTGCTCGCGCGCGCATACCCGTCTGCCGCATGCGCGGCCGCTTGTTCGTGCCGCACCAGGATGTGGCGTGGCTTCTGCCCGTGCAGCGCGTCGTAAAACGGCATGATCGCGCCGCCCGGGTAGCCGAACATCACGTCGACGCCCGCGTCCACCAGTGTGCGGCGCAGGATCTGCGCGCCCGTCAGGAGCTCGCTCATGAGCTACACTCCCCAGTAGTAGCTGCTGCCCAGTGCCATCGTTTCCAAACCGTCGGCGTGATCCGCCTTGTTCAGCGCATGCACCAGCGCGCGCGCGCCTGCCTCGACGATGTCGGTCGAAGCGCCGTGGCCGCTGAGGGATTTGCCGTCGATGCGTACCTGCAGGACCACTCTGCCCAGACTGTCGCGTCCCGGCGTGACCGACTGCACCGACAGATCGAGCACTTCGATCGTACGGCCCAGCGCCTCGCCTACGGCGGCGAACGCCGCTGCGATCGGGCCGTTGCCGGTCGCGCTCGCGCTGCGCTCGTGGAATCCGGGCCCCGCGAGGCGCACCTCGGCGGTGGCCGTCTCGGTGCCGCAGGTCACACGGAGGCTGATGAGGTTGTAGACCTCGGGCGCCTGATGGAAACCCTCGTGCAGCAAGGTGAGCAGGTCCTCGTCCAGGATCTGCCGTTTCTTGTCCGCGAGCGCCGTGAACGCCTCATACAGCTGTTCGAGCGTCGTCGCATCGGGTTCGTAGCCGAGCTCGCGATAGCGGCGCTCGAGCGCATGGCGGCCCGAGTGTTTGCCGAGCACGATGCTCGACCCGCCGGCCCCGACAGTCTCGGGGGCGATGATCTCGTATGTCAGACCGTTCTGGAGCATGCCGTGCTGGTGGATTCCCGCTTCGTGCGCGAAGGCGTTGCGCCCGACGATCGCTTTGTTGGGCTGCGGGAAGACGCCGATCTCGAGCGACAGCATCCGGCTCGTGCGCACGATCTCGCGCGGATTGACCTGGCACTGAAATGCGACGACTTGTGGCCGCGTTCGGCCCGCCATCACGATCTCCTCGAGCGCCGCGTTGCCGGCCCGCTCGCCGATGCCGTTGATCGTGCACTCCACCTGCCCGGCGCCGGCCTCGATCGCGGCGAGTGAATTGGCGACCGCGAGACCGAGGTCGTCATGGCAGTGCGCGCTCAGCACCACGTTCGCTGCCTCAGGAACGCGCTCGCGGATCGTGCGGAACAGCGCTGCGTACTCAGCGGGCGTCGTGTAGCCGACGGTATCGGGCAGGTTGATCGTCGTCGCGCCCTCGGTAATCGCGACCAGGACGACGCGGGCGAGAAAATCGAAGTCGCTGCGCGTCGCGTCTTCCGCCGAGAACTCCACGTCGGGCGTGAACCCCTTGGCCTGCCGCACTGCAGCGCGGACCCGTTCGATGCAGGCCGCGCGATCGATGCGCAGCTTCTGCTCGAGGTGGAGATCCGACGTCGCGATGAAGACGTGGATGCGCTTGCGTTGCGCGCCCTGCAGCGCTTCGGCGGCGGCGGCGATGTCGCGATCGTGGCAGCGCGCCAGCGCGGCAATGACCGGACGCCGGACGGTCTCGGCGACTTGCTGGACACCGCGCAGGTCGCCTTGCGACGCGGCCGGGAAGCCGGCTTCGATGACGTCCACGCCGAGCGCGTCGAGTTGGCGTGCCAGTCGCAGCTTGCCCTCGGGTGACATCGCGTTGCCGGGCGCCTGTTCGCCGTCGCGCAGCGTGGTATCGAAAATGATGACATCCCTGGCCATGGCTCTCCTCCGCGGTGGAAAAAAAAGACCGCGAACCTGATGGGGTTCGCGGCGCCGGTGCTGCTTCGTCCTACTTTCGAGCGACTTCTAGACTCGTACCTCCGCGCGCGCCTCGAACCCTCCCCTGAGCAGACTAAGGCTCAGGAGCAGGACCAGGCTAAGCAGCAGGAAGGCGAGTTGGCTCATGTGCGTACGGTAATCTCCACTTATGCGGTGGGCTGTCAAGAGGCAACCGACTTCGACCATGCTCAATCTGTGATAGCAGCGGCTCGACGTCGTGTGTCAGATAAGGAGTCAGGGGTGCGCACGTCAAGGTGAGACGAATGAGGGAAGGAGAATCGAGATGGAGTCGAACCTGATTCTACGAGGGCTGATTGTTGGCGTGTTTGTCGGAGCGTGCTGTAATCCTCCGGACAACATAGGGTCTGTGGCGGATAACCTTAGTGCGCAGCAAACGAGCATGTGGTGCTGGGCCGCAAGCGGCAAGATGGTCATGGACTATCTGGGGACGACCGTGACCCAGTGTGACGAGGCGAACAAACGATTCGGTCGGACGGATTGCTGTAATTCACCAACGCCTGCCGCATGCGTTAACGGGGGTTGGCCCGAGTTCGATAAATACGGTTTCAAGTACGACATGACCTCGAATGCGGCCCTCAGCTGGGATCAGGTAAAGGGACAGATCTATTGTAGAAAGGAACCCTTCGCCTTTTCTTGGCACTGGAGCGGTGGCGGCGGGCACATGATGGTCGCGACCGGGTACGCGACAGTCGACAATACGCATTATGTCTGCGTGAACAACCCTTGGCCGCCGAATGTCGGTGACCAGTATTGCCACACCTACGCCGACTACGTCAGTGGAACCGATCACACGCATTGGAACGATTATTACAACGTCGCCAAGAATTGAAGGGCGGACCTATGTGGGCTCCGATCGTACATTTCGCGATACTTGCCACATCGCTCGGCAACATGAATCAGACCCCTAAAGACATTCTCGGGTCGATCGACTCCGTCATGACCCAGTCCAGGGAGCCGGCGGCTCATGCTCTCGACTCCTTTCGCAAGTTGGTAAACGAACAGAATTATCGCGCGATGGGCTTCGACTCGGTGAGCGAAGTACGATCGGCGACCCTTGGCCAGCCGCTCGTTGAATTCCACGTGCGCCTCGACAAGCTTCGGGAGTACCGACCTGGCGGGAATCCAGTCAGCCTCCTTGACGGAGGTGACAAGGTGATCTACCCCGTTCTGGTCGGCCAACTGGTGCGGAGTTCGATCGTTCTGGCAAAGGACTCCAGCGGCTGGGCCACGGCATCGTACGGTGGGCCCAACGCCACGAAGTTGCTCTATCGGACGAAGGCTGCAGCGGGCGGCGGACAGTACTTCGCGGTGAACGTGCTTGCACTCGGTTTGCACTTTCTGGGAACACGACAGCAGGGGAATCTGGTGCTCACTCCTTTGCTGGACGACCAGCAGGGTAGGTGGAAAGCTGGGGCAACCTTGCCAGCGGACCGGATTTTCGGACCTCTGGTTGATGATGCGAAGGCGTACAACGGCCTCCCGCGCTAGCCGAAGCGCTCACCCTGTCTACGCACGAGCCGAGCCGCCTTCGATCGGTACGTTGGGTGGAATCGGATACGGACCGGGATCGCTTTCGCTCGTCGTGGGCCGCGGTTCGGCGGTGCCGCACGCCAGCAGAAAGCCGCCCAGCACTATCGCGGCGATTGGACGCAGCGTCATGAGCCGTTCAGAGCCACCGGTCGGATTTGAACCGACGACCGCTCGATTACGAATCGAGAGCTCTACCACTGAGCTACGGTGGCGAATTGGTGCGATAACAACTTACAGCATTGGTCGAGAGGTCTACGCCGCGGTGCCAATGGTGGTGCCAAATCCGAGACCGCGTAGCGCCTCCAACAGAGTCCCTAACTTAGCGACGTGCTGTTCGACACGGTACTCCACAACCTCAGCCCGATGCCTGACTTGACCAAGGTGGCCGTAGACGCGTCGCACCATCGCTTCGCCACCATGGCCCATTTCGCGGGCCACCGTGAAGACACTCACAGGCGCTCCCGCGTCGGCACGGGCTTCCAACCGCCTTTGTCCACTGCGGGCCGATACGTCCGCGCCGCTTCGAGCAGCAATGAGGCGTCATGGATTTCGAGCGACTTGGCTTCTCCGCGACGAGGCGACGGCTTTTCATCGAAATCGCCGACAGGATCGTAGCCAGATGGTACGACTCGCTCAGCCCGAGCGCGCTTGTACAGATTCGACAAGCAGCTCAGATGAGGTCGAACGGAGCTGGCCGACATCGTCCCCTTTCGGCCGTTCGGCGTTTCGAGTGGCCGAGCTGCCCAGCGACGAACGCTGGCGAACTTGGAACTCCTGAACTGAGCCAGCCGGCACGCACCATTTCTTGCCGTGCAACTTGTAGGCTCCGGGGAAATCGCCGCGCTCAACCCAGGCGCGAACTGTCGAAGGTCGCTTCCCGAACATTGTCGCCAGTTCCTGGATTGTGAGGTCTACGAAAGACGCCGAGGGTGCTCCCTGCACCAATGTGTCTGACAACTGCTCGAGCAGCCAATCGCGCGGGACGAGTGTACCCGGAGGCATCAGCGCGAGAGCGGATCGAAGCGAAGCAAACGAGTTCGACACGCTTCGAATGTATTCGGGATCTCACGACGGCCACCAGTATTCTCGGGGCGGCTCGGTACGCGCTACCGAGACGGGACAACCCGTCCGTCGCGGTTCGCGTCAGGCCGTTCAGATCGGCGTTCAGTACGGCCGTTCAGAACGGCTTTTTACTCTGCAAGTCCGTCATTTCGGGAATTCCCGGTGGAAACTCCGGCCGAAAGCCCGGTTTAAAGCATCAGCGGGCCGTCGCCTTCTTGTCAGGGCGGAAGCGCAGAGTTTCGATGAGCGCCGAGAGTGCCGGCGGTAGCTGCCGTTGACTTGGATAGTAGAGGAAGAAACCAGGGAACGGCGGACACCAGTCCTCCAGTACGCGCACCAGTGCCCCACTTGCAAGATGCGGCGCGACGCGGTCCTCGTCCGCAAACGCCAGACCAACACCATCGATCGCTGCACGGATCGAGAGCTGCACGTCATCGACGATCAGCGGTCCGTTCACGGCAACAGTGAGTGACTGCTTGCCCTTGTCGAACTCCCAGCGGTACACACCGTCGGAGCCATGTCGAACGTTGATGCATCGGTTGCTCAACAAGTCGCGCGGGGATGTCGGCTTGGGATGCGACTCGAAATAGCCGGGTGAGCCGACGATGGCCGGCCGCAGGTCTGGGGACACGCGGATCACGATCATGTCTCGTTGGATGAACTCCCCCAGATGAATGCCGGCGTCGAAACCGGCGGCGACGAGGTCGACGCGGCTCTCGTCGCTCGTCACGTCCAGCACGACATCCGGGTAATCGCGCGCGAACTGTCCCAGCTTCGGGGCGAGCACCGTCGGCGCGGCAAGAGGCGACACGACCAAACGCACGCGACCGGCTGGCCGGTCACGCAGCCCGGAAATCAGGTCCAGCGCGTCGCGAATGTCGCCGAGCGCCGGGCGTAGCCGTGCGACGAGTTGTGCTCCCGCATCGGTCGGCGCCACGCTTCGCGTCGTTCGCGCGAGCAAACGGACGCCAAAGCGCTCTTCCAGCTCTCGAATCGCGTGGGACACCGCGGAGGGCGTCACACCCAGACGCTTGGCCGCGCGCGTAAAGCTTCGTTCCTCTGCCACCGCGAGGAATGCGGATAGGACGCTCAGTTCGTCTCGAACCATTCGTGAACCCTATTCATTAACCCTTGTCGATTATTCCCGCTACTGCCGCGTCGTACCGCCCGTTACGATTGCGCCATGGACATCAAACGCGCCGGTTCGCAGCCCTCGAGCAAGGGCCCAGCCGACTGGTTCACCGGGACCGTGCGGATCGATCCGCTGTTTCAAGCCCGGGATCCGGCGCGCACGACCGGCGCCAGCGTCACGTTCGAGCCGGGGGCGCGCACGGCGTGGCATGTGCATCCCCTGGGGCAGACCCTGATTGTGGTGTTCGGAACAGGCCGAGTGCAGCGGTGGGGTGAACCGATCGAGGAGATTCGGCCGGGCGACGTGATCTGGTTCTCACCCGGCGAGAAGCATTGGCATGGCGCTTCGCCGACGACAGCCCTGACGCACATCGCCATTCAGGAGCAGCTCGACGGCAAGGCCGTCGAGTGGATGGAAAAGGTCAGCGACGAGCAATACCACGGCGCATCACGCGAACACCAGAAGGAGTGAACGATGCCGCACGTCATTGAGCAGCGGACACGCACGGTGGGTGTCCAGACCATCCAGGGCGCGGTGCTCTACGGACCGCGCGACATCCGGTTTGAGGAACGTGATGCGCCGAAGATCGTCGAACCGACGGATGCCATCCTCAGGCTCTCGGCCACGTGCATCTGCGGCTCCGACCTGTGGCCCTATCGCGGCATCAGCCCGGTGGCCGAGCCGACGCCGATGGGGCACGAGTACTGCGGCATCGTCGAGGAAGTCGGCAATGCGGTGAAGTCGATCCGGCCGGGCCAGTTCGTCATCGGCTCGTTCGCCACGTCCGACAACACGTGTCCCCATTGCCGGTATGGCTACCAGTCGTCGTGCGTGCACCGGGAGTTCATGAGCGGGGCGCAGGCACCGGTATTACGCGTGCCTCACGCCGATGGCACGCTCGTGGCTACGCCGGAGCTGCCGCCCGCCGAGATGATTCCGAGCCTGCTCGCAGTTTCTGACGTCTTAGGCACGGGCTGGTTCGCGGCGGTCGCGGCGGATGTGCAACCGGGCAAGACCGCGGTGGTCGTCGGAGACGGCGCGGTGGGCCTGCTCGGGGTGCTCGCCGCCAAGCAGTTGGGTGCCGCGCGGGTCATCGCGATGAGCCGCCACCCGGCGCGCCAGCAGCTTGCCCGCGACTTCGGCGCGACCGACATCGTGACCGAGCGGGGTGACGGCGGTGTGGCGCGCATCAAAGAGCTGACTAAGGGCGTTGGCGCGGAGTCGGTGCTCGAATGCGTGGGGACCCAGGAATCAATGATGCAAGCGATCCATGCGACACGCCCCGGTGGGTCGGTCGGCTACGTGGGTGTGCCGCACGGTGTCACGCTCAACGGCGAAGAGCTGTTCTACACCCACGTCCACCTGCACGGTGGGCCCGCGCCGGTGCGCCGGTTCTTACCCGAGCTAATCGACCTGGTATGGACGGGGAAGATCAATCCCGGAAAAGTGTTCGACTTGACTCTGCCGCTGGATCAGGTGGCGGAGGGGTATCGCGCGATGGACGAGCGCCGCGCGATCAAGGTGCTGCTGCGGCCATGACCTCTTCTCAAGATCATGGACACGGCCCTCGACGCCGCTATCGCTAAGGGTAAAACCGCGCGCACGGCGCTGATTACGGGAGCGAGCCGCGGCATCGGACGCGAAGTCGCTCGCGCGCTCGCATCCGAGGGCTGGCACGTGCTGTCCGGCGTGCGAGATGCCAACTCGGCACCGCCAGGAACGCAGGCGGAGGTCGTTGACATGGGAGACCCCGAATCGATGGAGGCCCTGGCCAAACGGCTGCGGACGCGGAATCAGCGGTTGGATGCGCTCGTCAACAACGCCGGCGTCTATCAAGGACCCGCTGGGCAGATTTGGGCCGTCAACGTGCTCGGCCCATTACTGCTGACTCGCGCGCTGGAGCCGCTCCTCGCCCGGAATGCACGCGTGGTGATGGTGACGAGCGGTCTCGGGGAGCTCTCCGCCCAGCCTGCGAGCTTGGTCAAGCGTCTGTCAAATCCCGAGCTGTCACTCGCTGAACTCGAGCGCTTGGCGAAGGAGGCTCCCGGCGGTTACGGCGCGAGCAAGGCCGCGCTCAATGCGATGGCCCGCGTGTTGGCAAGGGAGCTGAGGCCGCGGGGGATTCTCGTAAACGCGATAAGTCCCGGATGGGTCCGGACCGACATGGGCGGGCAGAGCGCGCCGCGTTCAGTGGAACAGGGTGCTGCGAGCGTCCTCTGGGGGGTGCGGTTGCCGCCTGACGGGCCGACCGGTGGCGTGTTCGAAGATGGAAAACCGATGGAGAGAATTGAATGAAAATGCTGGCCGCGACAGTGATGTCGTTTTCTCTGCTGGTCACTAACGAACCGTCTACTGGTCTCCCGGACCGGATGTCGCCATCTACTATCGCCAAGACGGCGAGGAGATCCCCAATCCCGGCATCATTGTCATCGGGAGAATCGACGCGGGCGTGGAGGCTTTTGAGGTGCCGGGCTCGATACGAGTCACGCTCGAGGCCCTTGACACAGACGCGAAAAAGGCGTCTGGTTCGAGATAGGAGAAGACGAACATTCCTCACTCAGCCGTAATAAATTTCATGAGGCAGCAGGGGTTCGCACCGGAGGCGCCCGATCGCGCCGCGCTGCGGTTTCGTGGCCTCCTGTTCCAGCCCACGATCGTTGCGACCGTGATGCTGGTGGCGATCGTCACGCAGTCGGCCACGATCTTCCTGCTCGTTTCCGGTGTCCTGTGGCTCAACGTGCTCGTGCCGACGGCAAACCCGTTCGAGAACCTCTACAACCGGTTCATTGCGCGTCCGCGCGGCCGGCCGCCCCTCGGCAAGGCGCCGGGGCCGCGGCGGTTCGCTCAGGGGATGGCGGCGACCTTCATGCTGGCCGCGGGATTGAGTCTCCTCCGGGGCTGGACGGCGGCCGCTTACGCGTTCGAGGGGTTCGTCGCCGTGGCCTTTGCCGCCCTCCTGTTGGGGAAGTTCTGTCTGGGCGCATACGTCTATCATCTCCTCAGGGGGAACGTCGCGTTCGCGAATGGGACCTGTCCCTGGAGCGAGAGCCGTTAGGAGGCTGCCATGTCGCGCAGTCGCATGGGCGTCGGACTTGCTTGGTTCCTGCTCACCGTGAGTGTCGCTGTTTTCGCCACTTCTGCCCAGGAGAGTCCAAACCGTACGGCCCCGCGCCGAGCCGATGGACTCGCCGCCTGGCAGCAGATCCACTCCGTCCTCATCCATCCGCGCTGCATCAACTGTCACACCGCAGTCGATTATCCGCAGCAGGGCGACGAGCGGCGGCGTCATTACGCCAACGTCGTGCGAGGTCCCGATGGCCACGGCGTGCCTGGCCTGCAATGCGCGACATGCCACCAGGAATCAAACGCCAATAGCACCGGCGTCCCCGGCAGCCACGACTGGCATCTCGCGCCATTATCCATGGCCTGGCAGGACCGTAACGACAAGCCGTTATCGAGTGCCGCCATTTGCCGCGCCATCACCGACCGCCGCACGAACCACAACATGGATGGCCCGGCGCTGTTGAAACACAACGCCGAAGACACGCTCGTGGGTTGGGCGTGGGAGCCTGGACGCGACATCCACGGCAACACGCGTACGGTGCCTCCGCTGTCGCGCGCGGAATTCGCCGAGGCGACGCGCCAGTGGGTCGAAGCCGGCATGCCTTGTCCGCAGCTGTAGAACAGGAGATCAGCCATGGCCCCCGCCACGTATGAGCTCACCGTCAATGGTCAGAAACGGTCTGTGACCGCTGATCCGGGAACGCCGCTGCTCTGGATCCTGCGGGACGAGTTGAAGCTGACCGGAACCAAGTACGGCTGCGGCATCGCCGCCTGCGGCGCGTGCACGGTACACGTCGGCGGCGTCGCGACCCGCTCTTGCGTTGTTCCCGTGTCGTTGATCGGCGACCGCCCAATCGTCACCATCGAGGCGATCAGTCAGGACCCGGTGGGCCGCGCTGTTCAGGATGCCTGGGTGTCGCACGACGTCGTGCAATGCGGCTACTGCCAGAGCGGTCAGATCATGAGCGCGGTCGCGCTGCTCAAGAGGAATCGCAAGCCGACGGACAAGAACATAGAAGAATCGATGGGCGGGAATATCTGCCGTTGCGGCACGTATGTCCGTATCCGCGAGGCCATCAAGATGGCGGGCGCGCAGCCATGAGACCCGCACAACAGATAACGCGTCGCGCGTTCGTCACTGCCTCGGCGACGGCCGCTGGCGGTCTGCTCGTTTCGCTGTACCTCGATCGTCCGCTGCGTGCGCAGCAAGTGCCCGTGCCCGGGCAGAACCCCAGGATCTATCCACCCGATGCCTTCATCGAGCTTAGACCTGACGGCAAGATCGTCATCCAGGTAAACCGGCTCGAGTTCGGCCAAGGCGTCCAGACGGCCTTGCCCATGCTTCTCGCCGACGAGATGGACGCGGACTGGTCGCAGGTGGCCGCAGAACTTGCGCCCGCGGCCGACATCTATCGCGATCCTGTACGAGGCATTCAGATGGTCGGCGGGTCGGGATCGATCGCCACATCGTTCCAGCAGTACCGCGAGTTGGGCGCGCGGACTCGCGCCATGCTTGTGGCGGCGGCCGCAGAGCGATGGAAGGTCGCGCCGGAGCAGTGCCGCACCGAAGCCAGTGTCGTCCGTGGCCCAGCTGGACAGTCCGCAACGTACGCGGAGCTGGCAGAGGGCGCCGCGCGCATCCCCGTGCCGGCGACGGTGCAACTCAAGAAGCCAGCCGATTTTCGGCTGGTCGGCAAGAGAGTCCGCCGCCTCGACAGCCGCCCCAAGTGCGACGGCTCGCAGCGATTCGGCCTCGATCTCGATGTGCTCGGAATGAAGGTGGCCCTGGTCGCGCATCCTCCCGTGTTCGGCGCCCGACCCAAAACCGTGGATGACACGGCGGCGCGCGGTCTCACAGGCGTCGCTCAAGTCTTCGAGATTCCGACCGTAAGCGGAGGCACCGCGGTCGCGGTTGTCGCTGACAAGTTCTGGACCGCGAAGCAGGCCCGCGACCAGCTGAAGATCGAGTGGGATCTCGCCGCGGTAGAACGCCCCGACTCTGCGCAACTGTGGGCGACATATAAACAACTCGCCGGCACGCCCGGCAACGTTGCGGTCACCCGTGGTGATCAGACGTCGCTCGACGCCCTGGCCTCCGGCGATCGGCTCGTGGCCGAGTACGAATTCCCCTTCCTCGCGCACAGCCCCATGGAGCCCTTGAACACCACTGTGCGCTTCGATGAGGGCCGGGCGGAGGTCTGGGCCGGGTCACAGTTCCAGACCGTGGACCAGGCTGCGATCGCCGAGGTCCTTGGGCTAAAGCCTGAGCAAGTGACTTTTCACACCGAGATGGCGGGCGGAGGATTCGGCCGCCGGGCCACGGCCGATTCTCACGTTCAGCGCGAAGCAGCGGAGATCGCGAAACGCGTCCCTGGCACTCCCATAAAGCTGATCTGGACGCGCGAGGACGACGTCCAGGGCGGGTACTACCGGCCCATGCACGCTCACCGCGTCGAAGTCGGCGTGGGCCCTAGTGGCCTGCCTGTAGCCTGGCGGCACGTCGTCGTCGGCCAATCTATCGTCACCGGCACTCCCTTCGCTGCCTTCATGGTCAGGAATGGCGTCGATCGAACCGCCGTCGAGGGTGTCGCGGATACGGACTACGCGATTCCCAACTTCCACGTCTCCGTGCATCATCCCACGCCGAACGTGCCCGTCTTGTGGTGGCGGTCGGTTGGCCATACCCACACGGCGTTTGTGATGGAGACGCTGATCGACGAACTGGCGGCGCGCGCCAAGATGGACCCAATAGCCTACCGTCGCAGGCTGCTCAATCCGGATGCCAAGAAGCTGAGGGCCGCCCTGGACCTGATGGAGGAGAAGAGCGCGCCGTGGCGAGCGAAGCTCGCGCGGAATCACGCCGCCGGCATCGCCTGTCATGAATGTTTCGGCACGGCGGTGGCCTGCGCGGTGGATGTATCCATCGAGAACAAGCGTCCCAGGATCCACCGGGCGACCGTCGCGATTGACGCGGGGTTGGTGGTTAATCCGCTGAGCGTCGAGGCCCAGTGCCAGGGAGCGCTGGTATTCGGCCTATCGCAGCTCATGGCAAACGGCGCCATCACCTTGAAGGACGGACGGGTGGAGCAAAGTAATTTCGATCGGTACACGCCGCCGTACATCGTGGACGCGCCCGTCGCCGTGGACGTGCACATCGTGCCGAGCATCGAGAACCCGACCGGATGTGGCGAGCCACCCGTGCCGGTGATCTCTCCGGCAGTGGTGAATGCCCTGTCGAAACTGACCGGCAAGCGTTACCGCACGTTGCCGCTCCTGACCGTGTAGTCCACGATGCAAAAGCGCACACTCGGCTCGAAGGGCTTGGAGGATCCCTCCATCGGCTAGGGCTCTATGGGGCTGAGGCGCGGCCCATAGGTTATCGCAGAGATTTTGAGTTCGATTCTAATTTCCGGCAGAAAGTCTGGTCAAAATTCCGGTGGAAGATCCGGTAGGGGACGAAATCAGGTCGTCCGGCGTCGGCCGCGCGTAAGGGAATGTTTGCGCAACGGAAAGCCGACGGCCCTCGTGTGAGTCTCAACACGGAGAAGCACGCCGTTGACACGGCTGACGGCGTGCGAATCGCCCCGGCGAGCGGTGACGATATGGCCGTGCGAGTGACGGACTTCAAAATCGAAGGGCGCAACGAATCAGTGAGTGGCCAGCAGCAGTTCGCGTAGCTGCGCCGCGGCCGGACTCAGCGGCGCTCCCTGGCGCCGAATCACCAGCAGGTCCCGCACCCACTGACGGCCCTGAAGGCGGATCGCGACCACCCGTGGATCGCGCGCTCGCACGGCGTGCCGCGAGACGACGGACACGCCGAGCCCGGCGGCCACGGCTTCGCGCACCGCCTCCGTGCTCCCGAGCTCCATCACGGGCCGCAATGTCACCCCTAGATCGGCCAGAGACCGCTCGGCCACGGCGCGCGTGCTCGACCCCTCTTCTCTCGCGATGTACGGCTGACCCGCGAGCGCGGCGCCTGCGAGCGTGCGCCGCCGCGCGAGCGGATGCCGGCGCGCGACGATCGCCACCAGCTCGTCTTTCACCCACGGCTCGGCGGCGAGTCCGGGGGTCACCGGCGCCGCGCCGATCGCGCCGAGTTCCACCGAACCCGCCGCGACCCACTGCTCGACTTCGCGCGTATCCCCAATCCGGAGCGTGAGCGCGATCTGCGGGTGCGCCGTATGAAATCGTCCCAGGATTTCGGGGAGGAGGTAGGTGCCCGGGGTCGTGCTCGCAGCTACCGCCACCGCTCCCGCCCGCAATCCCCGCAGCTCGATGGCCGCCTGCTCGGCGCTCTTCACCAACCCGAGCGCCTGGCGGACGAACGGCTCGACGAGGCGCGCGGCCGCGGTTGGCCGGACCCCGCGCCCGGCTCGCTCGAACAGCGGCACGCCGAAGAACGCTTCGAGCCCGCGCAGGTGCTCCGAGACCGCAGGCTGGCTGAGGCGGCGCGCGTGCGCAGCGCGGGCTACTCCGCCCGCGTCCAGGACGGCGAGGAAGAGATCGAGGCGATGGAGCGTGAGGCCTGGTTTTGACATAGGGTTTAACCGATGTGACGTATTAAAACGTCGTATTTGTCCTATGTCGAGGGGGAGGCGAGGATTAGGGACCCAATCACTTGGAGACTGCCATGTCGCTCCGTTCCACCATCGCGCTCGCTGTTCTGGCCGTCGTTCCCGCGGCCCTCGCGGCCCAGACCCAGGCGGCGCCGGCCCCAACGTCCCAGGTCATCGTCGCGCACGCGGCTACACTGGCGTGGGCCCCCGGTCCGCCATCGCTGCCGCGCGGTGCCGAGTTCGTGCTCCTCGAGGGGAATCCCGCCGAGGCGGTCCCGTTGACGTTCCGGCTCAGGTTTCCCGCCAACTATCGCATCCCGCCGCACTGGCATTCGGTCATCGAGCACGTGACGGTGCTGGCCGGTACGCTAAATGTCGGGATGGGCGAAGTCGCCACGTACAGCGGCGGCACCGCACTGAACGCGGGCAGCTTCGCCGCGATGCCCGCAAAG
>QHUZ01000118.1 GCA_003223395.1 Gemmatimonadota bacterium
AGACGGTGATTCAAGGGATCGGCGCTGCCGGTCTGGCGGACAACGCGCGGGTCATTGTCGAAAAGCCGTTCGGCCGCGATCTGGCCTCCGCGCGAGAGCTCAACGCCGTCGCGCGGGCGGTGTTCCCCGAGGACGCGATCTTCCGGATCGATCATTTCCTGGGGAAGGAGGCGATCATGAACATTCTCTACTTCCGCTTCGCCAATTCTTTCCTGGAACCGATCTGGAATCGCAACTACGTCGCCAGTGTCCAGATCACCCTTGCCGAGCAGTTCGGCGTGAACGGCAGGGGTGCCTTCTACGAGACCACTGGGTGCCTGCGCGACGTGATTCAAAACCACCTGTTCCAGATCGTCGCGCTTCTGGGTATGGAACCGCCCGTCAGCCGGGATTTCGGAGCGGTCCACACCGAAAAAGCGAAGGTGTTCGAAGCGATGCGACCGCTGCAGCCGAGTGATCTGGTGCGTGGTCAATACACCGGTTACCGGGAGGAATCGGGCGTGGCGCGCGATTCCGATGTCGAGACCTTCTGTGCCGTGCGACTCTGCATCGACTCATGGCGGTGGGAGGGAGTCCCGTGGTATCTGCGTTCGGGAAAATGTCTCCCCGAGACGGCCGCCGAGGTGCTGGTTGCGCTGAAGCCGCCCCCGGCGCAGCTGTTCGCCGACTCGGCCCCGCCGGCCGGTCCGGCGAATTATCTGCGCTTCCGGCTCTCGCCCGACGCCGCGGTCGCCCTGGCCGCGCGCGTCAAGCGCCCAGGCAAAGAGTTCGTCGGCGACCAACGCGAGCTGTATCTAGTCGAGGAGCTGGTCGGCGCCCAACCGCCCTACGAGCGCCTGCTGAGCGACGCCATGAGCGGCGACGGTGCGCTCTTCACGCGATGGGATGCGATCGAAGCGGCCTGGAGGGCGGTCGATCCCGTCCTCAAATCCCATCCCCGGGCGGTCCCATACAAGCGCGGCACGTGGGGACCGAAAGAGGCCGACGCGCTGATCGCGGTGCACAGCGGCTGGCACAATCCCACGTTGACAGCGGGTGGGGTGTGAGAACACATTCCGCCCAGACTGCGGGCGTAATTCAGGGGTAGAATGCCAGCTTCCCAAGCTGGACGTCACGGGTTCGAATCCCGTCGCCCGCTCTGATGGGACAGACGACACAGGGGACCAACCGCGGTTGGTCCCCTTTTTGCTTTTTCGTATTATGAACCCCACCGCCAAGGCTCTATGCGCGCGCTCTCCGCCGTCGTTGTGCTCGCCATCAGCAGTTTCGTCGTGTCCCCCTCGACACCGCTCCGTGTCCTCCGGGTCACACCAACCGATCGCGCTGCCGCCACCACCGTCGTCGCCGTGACATTCGATCGCCCCGTCGCCGGGTCGCTCGACGCGACCGTCGACCCCAAGCGGATCTTCACCATCGCCCCCGCGGTCGCAGGCCGGGTGGAGTGGCGCGATCCGATCACGCTCCGGTTCACACCCGCCGCGCCGCTCGATCCGGCGACCCAGTACACCGTGACGGTGAGCAACGATTTCACCGCAATGGACGGGAGCAAGCTGGAGCAGCCGTACACCTTCACGTTCCGAGTTCGTGGCACGGTCCCGCTCACCGGCGCACCCGCCGGCCCGGATGAGCGGGGACGCTTCCTCAAACCGGATGCGCAATTCGAAGTTGTCTGGAGCAACCCCGTCGACCTCGGCGAGGTGACCAAACGGGTCTACATCCAGTTCGATCCCGACTGTCCGGTGCTGCTCGTGCGGCTGCGGGCGGTCTCGCAGCGACCGATCAAGGACGACGATTCGGGGCGCTACCGCGAAGCGGGGGGATGGCAGCGCGACCGCGGCACCGATGCGCTTCGCCGCGTCGTGCGGCTCTCGCCGGTGACGGCACTCCCCAAGGGGTGTGGGGGCTCGCTCGTCGTGCCGTCCGAGCTCGATGCCGAGAACACGAGCCCCTATCTCCGGTGGCGCCTCGCGACCTACGGTCCTTTCCAACTGATCTCCGCGAGCTGTGGCTGGAACTGGGTCAGCTGTCCCACCGGCCCGCCGCGGGTCGAGTTCTCGACGCCCGTGCGGGGCGCCGAGCTGCTGCGCGGCATCCATCTGTTGCCCCGGATCCCGATCGCCGTATCGGATACGAACGAGGAGTCAGCCACGTGGTCGCTCGATGTGTCGTTGAAGCCGCGAACCGGCTACGCCGTCGTCGTGGACACGCTCGTGCTGCGCGATGTATTCGGGCAAAAACTGTCCGGGAATCCCGTGAAGGCCTTTGGGACGACCGGGTACGACCCCGGCGTGACCTATGACTACGGCATGATGCTGGTCGAGCGGAACGGATACCGCACCTTCCCGATCCGGCACGTCAACGTGGACACCGTGTTCGTCACGACTGCGGCTGTCCCCGACAGCCTCGAGGCCTTGGTGTTGCGCGCCCCCGCGTGGAACCTGGGCGACGTGTGGGCCAAACTGGCCCCAGGCGCAACCCAGCGCTCGCTCGCCGTCGAATCGCGGCGCGACGTGCCCCTGGTGAGCGTCGTCCGCGCCCCCGTCTACGCCGCCCGTTCCGGAGGGCCCACGCTGAGTGCGGTGCGCGTCACGTACGCGGCGGACAGCAACGTGAAGTCGCGGTCCCGGCCTGCGCCGGTCGCCCTACTGCAGACGACCGATCTCGGCATCACCGCGCGCGTCGGCCAGGAAGAAGCGGTCATCTGGGTCACCGGCGTGCAGGACGGGATCCCCAAATCGAGCGTCGAAGTGGAGCTGCACGATCCCACCGGCCGGGTCCGCGCCCGCGGAACGACGAACACCCAGGGCCTCGTCCGCCTCGCCGGCCTCCGCGACACCAGTCAGAGCGGCGATTACGTGGAGCGCGGGTTCGCGGGATACGTCTCGGCCCGTCTGGCGCTCGATCGGGCGGTCGTGCCGATCAATTCCTGGTCCGGCGACCTCTCGCCGTGGCGTTTCAACGTGGCATCGGCGTGGGGCAATGACCGGCTGCCCGTCGCCGCCGCCGTATTCGCGGAACGTGGCATCTATCGTCCCGGCGAGCCGGTCTACGTCAAAGCGATCGTCCGCACCGGTGCACTCGGCGCATTGCGCGTCCCCGCCGCCACCGATTCGCTGCGCTGGGTCTTTCACGATCGGGAAGGCGGCGTGATGCGCGACTCGATCGTGCGCCTCTCCTCGTTCGGCACGGCGGCGCAGACGCTGAAACTTGGTAACGACCTGCCGCTGGGCACGTACAACGTCACGCTGCAAGTCAAACGCGGCACATGGCAGGATGTCGCGAATACGACGTACCGCGTCGCGGAATACCGTCCGCCGGAATTCCTCGTGACAGTGACCGCCGACTCGGCGCCGCGCTTCAACGGCGACTCGCTGCACGGCAACGTCGAGGCACGCTACCTGTTCGGCGCGCCGATGGCTCGCGCCGTCGTAAACTGGACGCTCAACGTCGAGCCGGGGACGGCCTACGGCCTGAATATCCCCGGACTCGACCGCTACTACCTCGGGGAGAACGGCTGGTGGTGGGAGGAATGGGAAGGGCCTGCCACGCGGTCCCAGGTGCACACGGCATCGACCGGCGTTGATACGCTCGACAACGCCGGCCGGCTGACGCTGCGCCTGCCGCTCACGGCGATCGAGGGACGCCCCGCGCACGCCCGGCTCCAGGCGACGGTGACCGACGTGAACCGGCAGACGGTGTCCGCGTCCGCCACCGTGCTCGTGCACCCGGCGTCGTTCTATATCGCCGCGCGACCCCTCGGGAGCGAGTATTTCTGGACGGCCGGGACTCCCCAGCAGATCGCGGTACTCGCGGCTCGTCCCGATGGCCGCCACGTGACCGGCGTACGAGTTCGCGGCACAATCGTGCGGCGCGAGTGGCACCGCGTACAACGGTCGCGGGACGGCGTGGACGAACAGGTTGGCGAGTGGGTCGCGGACACCGTCGCACACTGCGATCTGGTGAGCGCCGCTGATCCCGTGAACTGCCAATTCACACCCAAAGCGGGTGGCACCTACATCATCTCGTTCAGCGCCAAGGATGAGATCGGGCGGGCGGCGTCCACGAGCTTCTATCGCTGGGCGACAGGCAAGGATTGGATTCCCTGGAACGACGAGAACCAGTTCAAGATGGATCTGATCCCCGACAAAACGCGCTACGCCGTCGGGGACACCGCCACGATCCTCGTTGCGTCACCGTTCACCGACGCCGAGGCGTGGATTACGGTCGAGCGGGAAGGGCTGATCGAGCAGCGCCGCACGCGCGTCAGCGCTGGCGCTACGTCGCTCAAGTTTCGGATCACCGAGGCGTACGCGCCAAACGTCTTCGTGTCGATGGTACTTGTGCGCGGCCGCAGCGCGCCGCCGGGCGGAATCGCTGACCCCGGCCGTCCAACGTTGCGAGTGGGATACGCCGAGCTGCGCGTCACACCGGAGGTGAAGCGCCTGGCAGTGGATGTGAAACCGTTGCTCACCGAATACCGGCCGGGAGACAGCGCGCGCGTGCAGATCAGCGTGCGCGACGCCGGCGGCAAAGGCCGGCGCAGCGAGGTCACCCTCTGGGCCGTGGACGAAGGTGTGCTGTCGCTGACGGGCTACAAGACACCCGATCCACTCGATCTGCTGTACCAGCCCCGCGGGGTCAGTCTGCGGCTCGCCAGCAATCTCATTGCGATCGCGCCCCAGGTGCTGGAGCAGGAGGGAACGTCGATCAAGGGTGAGCAGGAGCCGGGCGGCGGTGGGGGGCTCGCGGGTGGCGACATCCTGCGCTCGCGCTTTGCCGCGACGGCGTTCTTCCTCGGTGCCGTCGAGACCGATTCGAGCGGCGCCGCAACGGCCGTGGCCAAGCTGCCCGACAATCTCACAACGTTCCGCGTCATGGCCGTCGCCGTGACCGCGGGCGACCGCTACGGCCACGGCGAATCGCCGCTGCTCGTCACCCGCCCGCTGCTGGCTCGGCCCGCGCTGCCGCGCTTCCTGCGGTCCGGCGACGCGTTCACGGCCGGCGTCGTGGTGAACCAACGCGCCGGTGGCACGCCGACCGTTACGGTGCGCGCCGATGCAAAGGGCGTGGTGCGGAGCGGCGCCGCGACGCGCAGCGTGACGCTCGCCGCGGGACGCGGCAGTGAAGTTCGGTTCGCGTTCCGTGATACGACCGCAGATTCGACGACCTTCCGCTTCGACGTCGCCTCGCAGAATGATTCGGACGCGGTGCAG
>QHUZ01000074.1 GCA_003223395.1 Gemmatimonadota bacterium
CGACCCGAAGCCGCCGCGCGCGCCCTTGGGTTTTGTGAAACCGACCACGACAAAGTCGTCGATCCGGTCGGCGCGAATCTTTAGCCAATCGCCGGACCGGCCGCTGCGATACGGACTGTCCGCCTTCTTCGCCATGATGCCCTCGAGTCCCAGCTTCACGACCTGCTCGTACAACGCCTCCCCGTTCTTCTCGAAGTGCTCGGAGTACCGCAGCGGCCCGGTCCGTGGCAGCACTTTCTGGAGAATCTCCTTGCGCTTGACGAGCGGGAGCTTGCGCAGGTCGTAGCCGCCGAACGCGAGGAGATCGAACACATACAGTGTCGCCGGCGCCTCGATGGCGGCGCGCTTCGCCTCGCGCGCGCCGAGCTTGGCGCGCGCCTGGAGCCTGTTGAAGCTCGGGTGGCCGGACTCGGCGAGCACCACCAGCTCGCCGTCCAGAATCACGCCGTCGAACGGAATTGCTTTCACCGCCCGCGCGATCTCGGGAAATGACTCGGTGTATTCCTGTCCTTTGCGCGAGTACAGAATCGGCTCGCCGTCCTGGCATGCGGCGCGCATGCGATACCCGTCGAGCTTCACCTCGAACACCCAGCCGTCCCTGGTAAACGGCTCCTCACGCGTCTCCGCGAGCATCAGCTCGGTGTCTTCGACGCGCAGCCTTCGCTTGGGCGCGCCAAGCTTCTCCAATTCCTGCGTGATCGGCTCGGCGCGTTGTTTGGCGTTGCGCAGCTCGTCGTTGGTCAGCCCCGAGAGCACCGACTCGTTCGAGTAGGCTTCCGTCGAGACGTATTCGTCACGCTCTTTGATCAGCAGCCATTCCTTCTCGGTCTTCTTGAGCTTGATCAGCGTCCAGCGCCCGCGGAGCTTGTAGCCCCGCAGCTCAAACAGCAGCTTGCCCTTCTCGAATCCCTCGCGCACATCTTCGAGCGGCACCCACACCCCGCGGTCCCACACGATGACGGTCCCGGCGCCGTAGTTGCCTTCTGGAATGATCCCCTCGAAGTCGCCGTACTCGAGCGGGTGGTCTTCGACTTTGACAGCGAGGCGTTTGTCGGCGGGGTTGGGGGACGGTCCTTTGGGGACGGCCCACGATTTGAGGACGCCGTCCATCTCGAGCCGGAGGTCCCAGTGCAGGCGAGTGGCGTCGTGCATGTGCACGATGAACAAGCCGCCCGGTTCTGGCTCGGGCTTCGGGACTAACCCCCCGGGCTCCGGGGTCTGATCGAACGCCCGCTTCGCGCGATATGTGCTGAGCGCGTCACCTTCTTCCGGGCGGCCCTTCCGACGGGTAGGCATGAGCGCGTATCATACTCCGTTATGGCCGCCCATTCCATCGGTTCCGCCACGGTCTCGTTTGGCCTCGTGTCCGTGCCCGTGCAGTTGTACGCTGCCGGTGAGTCGAAGGCCGCGATCTCGTTCAACATGCTCCACAAGAAGGATGGCTCGCGCCTGAAGCAGCAGTATGTCTGCCTGAAAGACGGCGAAAAAGTCGAACGCAGCGACATGATCAAGGGCTACGAGTTCCAGAAGGGGCAGTACGTCACCTTCACACCGGAAGAGCTGAAAGCCCACGAAGAGCGGGCCACCGGCGCGATCGATATCGTGGAATTCCTGCCGGCCGAGCAAGTCGACCGTATCTGGCTCGACCGGACGTACTATCTCGGCCCCGACAAAGGCGGCGAACGCGCCTACAAGCTGCTCGCGGAGGCGCTCGAGAAGACGAAGCGGGTCGCGATCGGGCAATACGCCGCGCGCGGCAAGCAATATCTGATCATGGTCCGCCCGTTGAACGGCGCGCTGGTGATGGAGCAGCTCCGCTACGCCGATGAGATCCGCAATGTCGCCGAGATCCCGATTCCCAAGACCGAAGTGAAGAAGCCGGAGCTCGACCTGGCGACGAAACTGATCGAGCAGGCGGCGACAGACGAATTCCATCCGGAGAAGTACAAGGACAACGTGCGCGACCGCATGATGGAGCAGATCGAGCGCAAGGTCGAAGGCAAGCAGATCACCGAGGAGCCGGAGGAAGCGCCGAAGACAAAAGTGCTCGATCTGATGCAGGCCTTGAAACAGAGTCTCGAGACTGGGCCGGCCGAAGAAAAGGAGAAACCGGCGAAGCGGCGCAAAGTCGCCGGCAAGCGCTAACCGAACAGCAGCTGGAACTCGGCCGCCAGCCTGGGGCCTATACCTTTCTCTTCGTGTTTGAAGAAGATGTACGCATCAGTCCAGGACTGACCCAGGTCCTGGACTCTTTGCTTCCATTCCTGCAGCCCCTCGGGGGAGTAGCCCTCATCGCGTAGCCGCACGTACCCGAAGTTGGCCGTCGCGACGAGTGGCGTGGTCCCTTCCTCTGTATCCGCGATGCACAAGGCGGTATTCGTGCTCCGGAGCAGGTCGTAGACGTCGTCTGACCACCACGATGCGTGACGGAACTCACACGCCGCGCGGACATCCGTCGGGAATTGGGTGAGTAGCTCGCCGAGCCTGGCGATGTCCTTCTTGAAATTGGGGGGTAACTGAAATAATACTGCTCCCAGTTTGGCATTAAGCTTGCGAACTGTATCACAGAAGTAGCGGAGTGGGTCATCTATGTTGTGCAGACGCATGAAGTGGGTCATACGCTGCGGCGCCTTCAGAACAAAGGTGAATCCTTCCGGGGTCGCCGCATCCCAGCCTGCGATCGTCTTGGCATTGGGCATGCGATAAAAGGTGTAATTGATTTCGACGGTGCCCAAGTGTTGGGCGTAGTACTCGAGCCACTTGGCGCTCGGGAGCTTGGGCGGATAGAAGCTTCCCTTCCATTCCGGGAAGTTGTAGCCGGAGGTACCGACGTGCGGCCGCAGCATCGCGGCCAAAACTAGTCTCACCATGATCGATGGGGGAGTTGTCCCAATGAGGAAGCTGAAACTCGTACTCGTGGGCGCAGTGTTCGCCCTGGCCGCCTGCGGCACGTCGGCCGAGACGGAACGGAAACTGGCTGAGCTGGAAAGTGCCAACGCGCAGAAGGACAGCCTCATGCAGGAAGTGGCCATCAGCTCACGGCTCATCAGCGACGTCAACACCGAGCTCGCCAAGGCGAAGATCCGCAACAATCGCCTGCACGTCTCGAGTGAAAGCCCGATCACCGCGTCGAACGACACCTTGCTCGCCAGGTTGCGGTACGTCGTAACGCGCGTCCGGGAAACCGAGACCGCGCTGAACGAGAGCCGCGAGCGCATCAAGAGCCTGACGACGCTGTCGGACAGCCTGCGCGCGACACTCGATTCGACGGTGGGCAACCTGCAATCCGTGATCGCGTCGCAGAAGACGACGATCGACCTGCTGACCGACCGCGTGAACGCGCTGACCGAAGAGAACGTCGCGCTGAAGGACAGCCTCGCGACCGGCTACTACATCATCGGCACGCGGGACGAGCTCAAGAAGAAGGGCATCTTGACCGAGCAGGGCGGCGGCCGGGTGCTGTTCATCCTGTGGCGCACGGGCAAGACGCTGCAGCCGGCGCGCAATCTCGATCCCAGCCTGTTCACGGCGATCGACACCCGCCAGGTGACGCAGATTCCGCTGCCGAGCGCCAGCGCCGAGTATCGGGTGGCGTCGCTGCAGGATCTGGAGTACGTCGCCGAAGAGCGCAACAACAACAAGTTCTCCGGCGTGCCGAGCCTCACGATTACGTCGCCGATCGATTTTTGGCGGAGCTCGAAGTTCCTGATCATCATTCGTGAAGGATCTGGCACGCGGGTGGCGAATCAGCAGGTCAGCTCCGAATCTCAAGCAGTGGTCCGCTAGACGAGTTGCGCAGCGGCCAAGTTTCCGGGCGATATGGTAGGGGCGCAGCATGCTGCGCCCCTACTTTCTCTCGGCCTCTTGCATTTCGTACTAGTTTCCACGCGTGGACAACCGCTGCGGCTGGTCAACCTCGAATGAGCAGATGATCGCCTATCACGACACCGAATGGGGTGTGCCGGTGCACAATGACCGGCAACTGTTCGGCAAGCTCGTGCTCGATGGATTTCAGGCGGGACTATCGTGGGCGATCATCCTGCGCAAGCGCGATGGGTTTCTCAAAGCCTTCGACGGTTTCAACCCGGACAAGATGGCGCGCTACGATGCCAGGCGCGTCGCCAAGATCCTCCGAGATCCGGGCATCATACGCAACAAGCAGAAGGTGAAATCCGCGATCGGCAACGCGCGCGCCTTCCTGAAGATGAAAGACGCAGGCGAGTCGTTCGATCAGTTTCTGTGGCAGTTCGTGGGCGGGAAGCCGAAGGTCAACGCCTGGAAGACGCTGCGCGGGTTGCCGGCCGAGACCAAAGAGTCGACCGCGATGAGCAAGGCGCTCATCGAGCGAGGCTTTCATTTCGTGGGGCCGACGATCGTCTACGCGTTCATGCAGGCGGTGGGGATGGTCAATGACCATTTGGTGACGTGTTACAGGTATCGTGAGTTGACGAAATAATGTAGGGGCGCAGCATGCTGCGCCCCTACAATCGATTCATTTCGCCCGTTCCAGGTACTGGCCCGACCGCGGATCAACGCGAACCTTCTCGCCCGGTGAGATAAACTCCGGCACCTGCACCGTCACACCGTTCGACAACTTGGCGGGCTTGGTGCTCGCCGTCTTCGTCGCCGTCTTCATCACCGGCGATGTCTCCACCACCTGCAGCTCGATCACCGACGGCAGCTCGATGGCGATGGGCCGTCCATCCAGCCACTCCACCTGCACCACCATCTCCGGCTGCAGCCACGGCGTGTCTTCACCGACGGCGCGTTCGTCGAGCGTGAACTGCTCGTAGGTCTGCTGATCCATCACGTGCACGCCGCCCTGATCCTGATAGAGGACTTGCATCTCTTTCGTGTCGAGACGCGCTTCCTGGAGAAAGTCGGTCGCGGCGAGGCGCTGATCGAACGTGTTCCCCGAAACAAGACTGCGAAAACGCACCTGCACGAACGCGCGAAGGTTGCCGGGCGTGCGGTGCGTGAAGTCCATGACCCGGCACGGCTGGCCGTCGATCATGAGGACGTGACCTTTGCGAATGTCTGTGGCTTTCATGGGAGCGGGAACTTAAACCGGCAGCCTTAGCACTCCAAGGCCCCGAGTGCTTAGTGAGCAGCCTCACGCCCGTTACGCGTGTCTGATTGCAGCTTTCCGCAGCGCAGTGTCCGCAGTATGGGAGAGGGCTTTTTGGCTAACGCATTGCATAATAGTCAGATAGATGACCGGCATCATCTTTGCCTCTCTCAAGGCCGTAAGGAGGGAAGCATGATCAGGCCCATGATCCATCGCCAACTGACCCGCGGCGATCTCGCCTGCCTGGTGGACGAGATCGCGCGGATGGATGTCTCGGAAGGACGCGAAGCCGACGAGGCCCTGCAAGCGGGCGCCGTCGACATCGTGCTCGATTCGCCCGCGGCCCTCGAAGTGGTCCTCGGCCGTGGCGGTGCGCCAGCTCCGCTGCCCCTCACGCTGCTCTGGTACATCCCGATACGCGCCCAGCTGCGAACCCACGGCGTGACAGACATTCTGCTTGCCGACTACGCCGCCACACTCCCCGTCGTGTTTGCGACGTCGCGGTCGCAGCAGGCAATCGCCAAAGGTGAAAACGGCATGTCGGAGTGGTGGCGGTACGTGGCGGCGCTGCCGCAAGGCACCGTCGCGCAAGCCGAGGCCGCGGCGGACACGGCGGCGGTCGCGCTCTGGTGGGCCGGTTGCTTCCCCGAATGGGTGGAGCGTGGCGGCGCAGGCCCAGGCATGGTCCGCGCGTATGTCACATTCGCCGGCCGCATGCTCGCACTCGCCGCCGATCTGCTCGAGGCCAAGGCCCCGGAAGAAGCGTCGCTCTTCTCGCGCGCCGCCGAGGCGCGCACCGAGCTGCACGCCGCGCTCATCGAAGCTCGAGTGGACTACATCGGCGACGATCCCCACAGCAGCGAAAGCCGCCTCAATCGATTCTTGAGGCGGCTCGCGGATAATAATTAGGCCAGGATGTGAGTAGGGGCGCAGCATGCTGCGCCCCTACACGTTTACCATTTCGAAATCTGATCCTGGAACTGCTTCGACCGCTCCGTTAGATCAACCGGCGTAATCGACGGATCCTGCTTCACCACCTCGACACGCTGCAGGTTCGACACAGCCTTGCCATAGGTCCCTTCGATCGCCAGCGCCACGCGATACTGCTCGACGGACTGCTCGAAGCGGCCGGTCAGCTCGAGCGCCATGCCGAGGTTGTTGTGGAACGTCGCAACCTTGTCTTGGATTTCGTTGGCGCGAGCCAACGGACCGATCGCATCCTCGTACCGCTCGAGCCGGATGTAGAGCGCGCCCAGGTTGTTCATCGCCCAGGTGTCGCTGTCGTTCTTCACGATGGCGCGCTGGTACGCAACGATCGCGTCATCGGTCTTGCCCTGTGCTTCGAATGCCCGTCCCTGCAGCCGCAGCGGCTCGCTCGACGTCGAGTCGAGCGCGATGGCGGCTTCGATGTGCCCCAGCGCGCTATCGGGCTGACCAGACTCGAGCAACACACGGCTCAGATTGAGATGACTCTTCACGTGCGTCGAGTCGATCGTCAGTGCCTGCACGAACGCGCTCTCCGCCTGCTCGCGGTTACCCGACTTCCACGCCGACAGGCCGAGCATGTAGAAGCCCCACGCATTGCTGGGCCGGCTGTCGGTATAGGTCTTGAAGAGGACCTTGGCGTCATCGTAACGGCGCTCGCGATAGGCCGAGTCCGCCATCTCGAAGGTCACGGGGCCGCTGATAACGAGCGCCGGTTTTTCGGTGCTGACGGGGGTGGGGGTCGTGGTGGACGACGTCGATCCCACCGGCTCACTGGCGCGCGCCTGGTCGGGATTGCGATCGCTGCAGGCGGCGAAGCTGTACGCGGCGATCACGGCGCTCACGATCCCCGCCATCAGAATGACCGGGAATCGCAGCGAACGATTGGACTGATTCAGCTCGAATTGATACGACATGGCTCCTCCGGGAGCAGGGGTTCGCCCGGAGGAAAGGCACGTGCCGGACCAAACTGTAAATGCTTGTGCTACAACGTCGTATTATGACGACTGTGTTTGGACGTACTCAGATTCCGGATGGCTATGTGTCCCGCTGAACACCAAGTCTCCGCATGATCTTCAACAGACTCGCATGATCTGAAAGCCCGAGCTCCTTCGCGGTCTTGGTGACGTGCCATTCGTTCCGCTCGAGAGCCTGGATGATGATCTGGCGCTCGGCTTCCTGCTTCTGCTCTTCAAACGTGAGCTGTGCGCCGTGCGCCGTGCGCCGGACTGCACCGCGACCATCCCGGATCTCGGCCGGCACCGCCGACCGCGTTAGCTCTTCGCCGTCCGTCGCGATCAGCATGCGCTCGACGACGTTGCGCAGCTCGCGAATGTTGTTACGGCGCCAGTCGTAGGCCATCAACGCCTCGACGGCGTCCGAGGCCACGGTCTTCGTCTTCATACCGAACCGCGCGCACGTCGCCGCGACGAGGTGCTCGACCAGCGCGGGAACGTCCGACAACCGATCGCGCAGCGGCGGCACGCGCAGCACGTGCACGTTGAGGCGATAGAACAAATCCTCACGGAATCGCCCTTCGGCGACTTCCTTTTCGAGATCGCGATGCGTCGCGGCCACGACGCGCGTGTTCACGTCGATCGTCTTGTTGCCGCCCAGGCGCGTGACTTTCCGCTCTTCGAGCACACGCAGCAGCTTGGCCTGCGCCGCGGCCGGCAGATCGCCGATCTCATCCAGGAACAGCGTCCCCCCGCTCGCCGCCTCGAACGCGCCCTTGCGCGTCGCGTTGGCGCCGGTGAACGCGCCGCGCTCGTGGCCGAACAGCTCGCTCTCGACAAGCTCATGCGGCAGCGCTGCGCTGTTGAGCGCGATGAATGGGCCTTTGGGATTGGGGCCTAGGCGATGAAGTTCGCGGGCGACCAACTCCTTCCCGGTGCCGCTCTCTCCCACGACGAGTACGGGACTGGGCACCGGCGCGACGCGTACGATCGCCTCTTTGAGCTTCGCGAGTGCGGGACTCGTGCCGACGAGCGGAGATTCGAGCCCGAACCCGTGCCGCAACAGGGTGACTTCGGCGGTCAGCCGGCGCCGCTCGATCGCGTTCTCGACTTCCTGCGCGACGCGCTCCATCGGCTCCGCCTTGTCGATGAAGCTGTATGCGCCGAGGCGGATGGCCTGCGCACAGCGGTCGTAGTCGCCCGTGCCGGTATAGACGATGATGGGCATGCGCAGGCCGAGCCCCTCGACCGAGCGCAGCACTTCGAACCCATCCATCCCCGGCATCTCGAGGTCGAGGATGACGCAGTCCACCGAGTCGCGCGTCAGGCTCTCGAGCGCCGTGCGGCCGCTTTTGGCGATCAGCGTTTCGTAGCCGCGCAGTCGCTTGAGATCGTACGCGTACTGCTCGGCCATGGCCGGGACATCATCGACGATCAAGACCAGGGTCATGAGAGTATTGGAATCTCCACGATGAACTTGGACCCCTTCCCTGGCTCTGTTTCCACCTTCAATGTCCCGCTCGAATCGAGCACGAGCCGCCTCACAATCGAGAGACCGAGCCCCGTCCCGCCGGGTTTGGTCGTATAGAAATCGTCGAACGCGCGGTCCAGCTCGGCCTTGCTCATGCCGCGCCCAGTGTCGCTGACGGCAACGCGCACGGTGCCTTTAGCACGTTCCGTCGATACGGTCACCGTACCGGTTTTCCCGTCGAGACTATCGACCGCGTTGCTCACGAGATTCTCGATCACGCGCCGCAGCACGAGCGCGTCCGCCGACACCGGCGGCAGGCCGTCGGCTAGCTTGGCTCGGACAGAGCTGGAGCCCCCAATCGTCTCCCGTACCACCGCGTTCACGTCCGTGGCCTTCCGCTCCGATTGCGGGGACAGCTTGGCATAGTTCGCGGCGAGCGTCTCGAGGTAGCTGATGCTCGATTCTACCGTCCCCTGGCGCTCTGCGAAGACCTGCGGCAACTCCGCCGGCTTGTCCCGCGCCACCTGGATAAGATGGCGAAATACGTTGCGCAGGGGCGCGAGGCCGTTCTTCACATCGTGATTCACCTGTCGCGCAAGCTCGCCGATGGCAATGCGTCGCTCCATGTCGCGAAAGCCTGCCTCGACGGGCTCGCTGATGCGCGTCGAGAGCCAGCCGGCGAGCAGGAGCGCCGCCAGTGCGGCGGTGAGGACGGCCACCGCGAACCAGAGGTTGATCGTATGTAGCAGCGTGGCCAGGAGGCTCGAGTTATGCGTGACGACGATGTTGGCGAGCCCGATCCTGTTTGGTTCGTCCACCGCATCGACGTACGGCAACGGGATCCTCGCGACCTCTGTTGCGGCCGAATCAGAGCTCGAAGCCACGACGCTGTCTGAGGGCACGTGAATGGCGAGGCGGAACTCGGGGTCGGGCGCGAGCCGAGCCAAGTAGCCCGAGTCGACGGCGACTCCGCCGACCAAATTGAACGCCTGGCCGGCGATATGCACCGTGTCGGGCCTCGCGAGCACGAGGAAGGGACCCTCGGCCGCTGCGGCACGAACCACGGTCACGCCGCCCGGCGAGGCAAAAGCGCCGGTGCGGTCGAACTCGTTGCGGAAATGGCCGGACGACACCACGCGTCGCTCGGCGTCTTGAATCTGCAGGAAATCCAGACCCGCCAGCGGCATGGCGTCGCCGGCGTAATCGAGGATATATCCGCGATCATCGCCGCGCACGATAGCAGCACGGAGGCGATTATCGGCGGCCATGTTTCGCTTGACCGCGTTGAGCCGCGCACCGATGCGCTCCTGTTCGCGCGCGAGGTCGGCACCGATGACCGCTACCAGCGCATCGACTCGTCCCTGGTACTCAGCCGACACCCGCCCCGACATCGCCCTCCGGATGCCGAGACCAAAGACGAGCAGCGGAACCATCACCACCACCCCAAACGCGACGAGGAGGCGGGTGCGGAATTTCATGGCGCGAGATGCACCGACCCGTCTTGATCCACGGTCCAGCGGGCGACGCCGCGCCGCACGATCGCCGTGGGACGCGTGTCCACCAGCGCGGTGAAGGTGGCGGGCCAGGTCGGCAACAGATCCTTCGCGGAGCGGCAGACGTTGGCAGTCACACGCGGCAGGGCAACGACGTACCCCCAGTCCTTGCCGCCGGCGAGTGCAGCGCTGAAGTCGTCAGGCGCGCGCCCCGTCGCCACGGCGTGCGTCAGCGCGGCCAGGCGGCCCGCCAGCTCACGCGCGGTGGGATCGCCGCGTGGGTACAGAATGCGCCGCTGACCGGTGGGAGCGGGCGGTGCGCTGTCCCGCGCGATGCCGCAGGCGCGGAGATCGCGCCACCAGAAGTCACCCTCGGCGCGCCGCGCTTCCGCGCGCACCGCCTGCTCGAGCCCGTCGAAACGGGTGCTCCCTCCGCCCGCCTCAGCCGTGACGTAGACGTAGGTGCGGTCCCACGGCAACGCGGCCACTTCGTGATTCTGTAGCGTCGCGGCGTAGTCGCGCAGCGCGCGGTCGCGCGTGACGAGGAGATCGACGCCCGCATCGAGCAGGTCGCGCGCGTCGCCGCTGGCGGCGAACTTGAACACGAGCGTGTCGCCGCGTGGCGTGTGCGCGCGGATCTCCTGCGGCGTGGTCGTCGCGCTGGTTGCCCAGTATGATCCCGTCCCGATCGGCCAACTCGAATCGGGAGCGGGCTTCGTGACCGCGAGACCCGGGTCGCCCAGCACCGGCGGCACGTCGTCCTGCTCCTTCGTGAACGTGACCGTCACGACGCTCTTCTCGGGCGCGCTGAGCGTGTATCCCGCACCCCCGTGGCCGAACACGATGTCCTGGGCGGTGACCGGCGCGCCGTCCCAGAACTGCGCGCCGTCCCGCAAGCGGAACGTCCAGCGGCGGCCGCCGTCAGCCTTTTCCCACTGCTCGGCGAGCTCGGGACGGACATGTCCGTCGCAATCAATGCGCACCGGCGTCTCGTACAGGTGGCGGAAGACGATGCGTTCAGCGTCGTTGCGCGCGAACGGGGCGTGGCGCGGCTCTACGGCCTCGCTCAGCCCGATGGTAATCGTGGGAGCGCGAGCGGAGACCGAACCCGTCGAGAGGAGACAGCTCGCTTCGGGCGCCGGCTGCGCGCCTGCGCCGCCTGCGGCAATCGCGCCGCTGCGCGGGTGGGCACAGGCCGCGACGAACGCCGTGACGATTATGAGCGTTGCACGCTGCGCTGGCATGAAATAACGATACACTACACTATCTCCCCATGGGATTCGCACGCAGTCTCCTCCTCAAGGCATCCCGCAGTCAATGGCTGGCCCGCCAGCTGCGCGAGCGCCGCTTCTTCCAGCGCGCCGTCAAGCGCTTCATGCCCGGCGAGACACTCGACGATGCACTCGACGCGGCGGGCCAATTCGCGAAGGCCAGCCTCGGCACCGTGCTCACCGAGTTGGGTGAGCAGGTCACCAACCGCGCGGAAGCAGCCGCGGTCCGCGATCATTACCTCGGAGTGTTCGAAAAGATTCAGCGGCGCAAGTTGCCCGCACACGTTTCGGTCAAGCTGACCCACCTTGGGCTCGACGCGAGCAAAGAAGGCTGCGTGCAGGATGTGCTGAAGCTCGCGGCGCGTGCCGAGCAGGCGCGCTCCTTCCTGTGGATCGACATGGAGGAGTCCCGGTACGTCGACGCCACGCTCGAGGTGTACCGGCGCGCCAAGGCCGAGTGGCCGAGCGTCGGCGTGTGCCTGCAGGCGTACCTGCGGCGCACCGTCAAGGATCTGGAGGGCCTGCTCACGGTTGCCCCGGCGATCCGCCTCGTCAAAGGGGCATACAACGAACCCCCGGACGTGGCATTCCCAAAAAAGCGTGATGTGGACGAGAACTACCGCCAGCTCGCCCAACGGCTGCTCGGCGAGGCGGCCCGGCAGCGGGCGAAGCCGGTCTTCGGGACCCACGACCTCGCGCTGATCGAGACGATCCGCAAGGCGGCCGTGGCCCAGCGCCTCGATCCGTCGGCGTACGAGTTCCACATGCTCTACGGGATCCGCGCCGCGGAGCAGCGGAAACTCGTGTCCATGGCTGCGAAAGTGCGTGTCCTGATCAGTTACGGCAGCGCCTGGTTCGCCTGGTACATGCGACGCCTTGCCGAACGCCCCGCGAACGTCTGGTTCGTGCTGCGAAACGTCGTGTAGATTACGGCATGGCCACGTCGGCTGTCTCTCGCTCCGGAAGGGAAACCCGCGACTCGGTTGTGATCCGATTCGCCGGCGATTCCGGCGACGGGATGCAGGTGACCGGCAGCCAGTTCACGCTCGAGACCGCACTCGCCGGCAGCGACTTCTCCACGTTCCCCGACTTCCCGGCGGAAATCCGTGCCCCGACCGGCACGACGTTTGGCGTGTCGGCGTTCCAGATCCATTTTGGCGGCACCGACGTGATGACGCCGGGCGATGCGGTGGACGTGCTCGTCGCGATGAATCCCGCAGCGCTGACAGTCGAGGTGAGCGACTTGAAGGTGGGCGGAACCGTCATTGTCGATACCGCCGCGTTCAACGAGCGCAACCTCAGCAAAGCCGGCTATGCGAAGAATCCGCTCGAGGACGACTCGCTGGCGCGCTATCAGGTTCTCAAGTTCGACATCACGAAGCTCACCGCCGATGCCGTGAAGCCGCACGGGCTCTCCTCACGCGAAGCGCATCTCTGCCGCAACATGTGGGCGCTGGGGCTGCTGCTGTGGATGTACGGCCACGAGCGGACGGCGACTGTCGAGTGGCTCAACCGCAAGTTCGCGAAGAAGCCGGTCATCGCGGCCGCGAACATCGCGGCGCTGAACGCCGGGCACGCGTTCGGCGAGACGGCGGAGATGACGGAGCACATGGTCGGCTACGTCGTCCCGAAGGCGACCGTGCAGGCGGGACGGTATCGCACCGTCAGCGGCACGGAGGGTCTCGCCTGGGGCCTCGTCGCGGGGCTGCGCGCCGCGGGGATCGAGAAGATGGTGTTCGCGGGCTATCCGATCACGCCGGCATCGGCGCTGCTGCACACCCTCGCCAATCTGCGACTCGCAGCGCGCCGGGCCATCCACCGGCATGCCGACGAAGGCCGAGCAGTCGGACCTGTTTCAGGCGGTGCACGGCCGCAACGCCGACGCGCCCCTCGCGGTGCTCGCCCCCGCGTCCACAGCCGACTGCTTCGACATCGCGATCGAAGCGGTGCGCCTGGCCACCAAGTACATGACGCCGGTGATCGTGTTGAGCGACGGCTATTTGGCGCACGCGGCCGAGCCGTGGCGCATCCCGCGCGAGGCCGATCTGCCGCGCTTCCCGGTGACATATCGCACCGACCCCGAAGGATTCCATCCTTTCCTCCGCGATGCAGAGACGCTGGCGCGGCCGTGGGTGAGGCCCGGCACGCCCCAGCTCGAGCATCGCATCGGGGGGCTCGAGCGCGACTATGACTCGGGCCACATCTCGTACGATCCCGACAACCACGCTCGGATGACGAAGGCGCGCGCGGACAAGATCGCCGGGATTGCGAACGACATTCCGCTGCAGCACGTCTCGCTGGGCGACGACCGCGGCAAGCTGGCGGTCGTGGGCTGGGGCTCGACGTTCGGTGCGATTCATCAGGCGGTGAAGATCGCGCGCGACGAGGGCAACGACGTCGCGCACATTCACGTGCGCTATCTCAGTCCGTTCCCGCGCAACCTGGGTGAGCTGCTCAAGCGCTACGATCGGGTGCTGGTGCCAGAGATGAACAATGGACAGCTCGTGAAGCTGCTCCGGGCCGAGTACTTGGTCGACGCGGAGGGATTCAGCAAGGTCACCGGAAAGCCGTTCCGGGTGACAGATATCGTGCAACGAATTCGCGGTGGCGCTCCGCCGCCCTCCGAGGGAAGCGGGTTAGGAGGCGAAGCCGGATGACCGTCACCACGATCACCGACGCGCAGCTCGCGCCCAAGGATTACGCTTCGGACCAGGAGGTCCGCTGGTGTCCGGGCTGCGGCGACTACGCGATCCTCAAGGCCGTGCAGAAGGCCTGCGCCGACCTGGGGCTCGTGCGCGAGCGCACCGTGTTCGTGAGCGGGATCGGCTGTGCGGCGCGCTTTCCTTACTATATGTCCACCTACGGCTTTCACACCGTCCATGGACGCGCGCCGGCGATTGCGACGGGGATCAAGCTCGCCAATCCGGAGCTGGACGTCTGGGTGTTGACGGGCGACGGCGACGGCTTGTCGATCGGCGGCAACCACATGCTGCACGTGCTGCGCCGCAACGTCGATCTCAACATCATCCTGTTCAACAACGAGATCTACGGCCTCACCAAGGGCCAGTACTCGCCCACGTCGCGTCGCGGCACGCGCTCACCCTCCACGCCCCTCGGCTCGATCGAGAATCCCGTCTCGGCGTGCGCCTTCGCCCTCGGCGCGGGTGCGCGGTTCGTCGCTCGCTCCATCGACACCCTGCAGGCGCATCTCATCGCCACCTTGAAACGGGCGCACACGCATCGCGGTGCATCATTCGTCGAAATCCTGCAGAATTGTGTGGTCTTCAACGATGCGGTATTCGAGCACATCACCGGGAAAGAAGTGGCGCCGGACGCCCAGGTGCTCGCAGAGCATGGGAAACCGCTGCTGTTCGGGAAGAACAAGGAAAAGGGGCTGCGGCTCAAGCCGGGAACGCTCGCGCTCGAGATTGTCGCAGCCACGGCCGGCGATGTGCTGGTCCACGATGAGACGAATCGCCCGCTGGCGCAGCTGCTCGCGGCGCTGGAGCCGCCGTTCCCGGCGGCGATGGGCGTGTTGTATTGCAGCCCGGCTGCGTCCTACGAGCGCGACGTGTACGCGCAGCAGGCCGTGCCGAAAGGCAACAGTGACCTGGACGCACTGCTGAACAGCGAGCGCACCTGGGAGGTGGTCCCATGATGAGCGTTGCGAATCGCAGGCGGGGCGCGGAGCGGCGGGTCAAGAACGACCCGGTCGAAATGGAGCGCCGCAGTGGCCTCGATCGCCGGCTGATCGTGGAATCGGCGACGGCGCAGATCCACGCGGTCCTCGAGCTGCTGACACTGCTTGCGGATCACGACGCGTTGCGCGACGACTCGCGGCGGCTGCTGGACACCGCCATGCTGCGGCTGCGCTACGCGCTGGAGCGCATGGAGCTGGAGTAGGACGGTCGGACAGTCGGACGGTCGCTACCGAACGGCCTCGAGCCGTTGCCAGACCTCCGGCCGCACCACGACCTGTACGTCAATCCACAACGCGCGCCAACACTCCTCGAGCGCTGCGGTCTCTGACGCTCGGGCGCGCGCCTGTGCCTGGTGACGCCGCACAACGCTCGCCACTGCCGCCGTCTCGCTGTCGCTGGGCTGCCCCACTGCATGAATCAACGCTTCCAGATACATCCGGCCACCGTCGCCCGCCGCGAGGGCGAGCGCTCGGGCCGCCGCCCGCGATCCGTGCGCCGGGACATGTAGACCGAGCCGTGCGTACGGCAGCGCCCAGTTGTCCGTCGCGAACAGGCCGTCAGGATTGTCGAGCCATATCCAGGCATGGACGACCGCGAGTCGCGGACCGGGAGGTCCAGGCATCATGTGCGTCACGCCGGCGTGACTGCGCAGAAAACTCTCTTCGTCGACCGTCCCCTGATGGAAATGCCACGCCGCGGCGGGCACGGGCAGCGACGTCGGCGCGGTGTCACTGTTCACGAGGACCGCGTACGCGACGCCGACCAGCGTCGTCGTGCCGTTGAGCTCGGCGTACTCCAGCACCGGCGGCTGTGACGGATCGGGCGCAGTCCGCAAAATCAGCGACGTGTGAATCCAGTGCCGGCCCATCCCGGGGAAATCAGGGCCAACGGGATGGTACCCGGCGAGCCGCGCCCCATCCGGATGGCGGAGCGCTTCGGTGCCGGCGCGAGCGCGGGCGACGAAGCTCGCGAGCGCGGTGTCGCCAGGCGCCTGGAGGATCGCAAGCGCGGCCAGGAGGAGGATCATCGCACGACCTCCAGCTCGGTCTGCCCGTACGCCGCGAGCAACCGGGCCCGCAACTCGGGTGTGAGACCGAATGGGAAGCGGCTGAAGGACCGCAACTTCGCCAAGGCAGAGTGAGGCTCCCACCCCTCGATAAGCAGCGTGCCAAGTTTGGCGAACAGTCCCGCTCGAATAGCACGCAGGGGCACCGACACGACCCGCTTCGAATCCGTCAGTACGATAAGGGCGCTGTCCTGCACCTCGAGGAGCTCACCACTCACGCGCTGCTTCTCGAGCCTGAGATCGGCGTCGACACCAGTCGGCCGGCGTACAGGGTCGAACGTGTAGATGCTCGGTCCGTGATAGCACGCCGCGAACAAGAGGGCGCCGGCAACAGCGATGTATGCACGCATAGGCACCTCAGCGCGTGGGGATGCGGGTGGCGGTAAACAGCGCCTCGAGCGAATCCTGCGACATCCGCCAGCGGTCCAACGCCCGCGCCAGCGCCGAATCGGACGGCACGAAGCCATGATCGGCGCGCGGGCTCCGGAGCCAACTCGCCCGGACCCACTCCGTGTAGTAGCCCTGAGCCGCCAGGAAAAACGTGCGCGGCTCGGCCGAGCTCCGTGGATGAAAGACGGCGGTGAATCGCTGGCCGGGTGAGGTCTGCAGATACCGGCCGTCGGCGTCGTGCATGCTTGCCAGTGCGGTGGGGTTTGACGTCTCCCCTTCCCTGACCTCCGCCAGCCGGATCACGGTCGGGCTGACGCGGCGGAAGCGATGCGCCACCGCGATGCGATCGATACGCCAATTGTCCATCGGGAAGGTGAGCCGCACGCGGACGCTGCCGGGGGTCACGACCGGCACGACAATGGCGACGTCCTTCCACGCGATCGGACCCGTGTCCCGGAGGTGAGCGACGACGCGATACTGGCGACCGTCGTTCACTGCCACGTTCATCCCCATCCGCTGCTGGTACCACTGGGCCACCGCGAGGGCGGGTCCCACCTGCTTCAGGTCTTTGCCCACCCAATCGAGCGAGCGCGCGCCGGGGTCGCCGAGCATCACGTCGTAGAGGAGCGTGGTGTTGAGCAGTGAGTTCCGCAGGCGTAACACGATGGCCACGCTGTCCGCACCAGGGGGTGCGGGCGCGGTCAGGTCGATCCAGTCATCGAGGTCGGAGAGCTGCGCCTGTTCCATCGTGTGGGCGGCTGTGCGATACACGTTGCCGTCTTCCGCCGCGAAGGCGCCGGTGACATCGTGCCCCCGCCGATCGGTTGCGCGCGTGAGCGCGTGTTGATCGGCCACGACGAGGAGCCCGTTGCGCTCGTCCACGAGGGCGGTTTCCATGCTCCCGTGCACGACCTCCAGCAGCTCGAGCTGATTCACATAATGCGTCTCGAGCGCTTCGTTCCGGATTTCGAGGCGCACCGACCCGTCGGCCGCTTGCACGAGGCGGAGCCGATCGACGTCCCGGCTCTCGAATATCGGCGCGATGCTGTAGGAGAATCCCTCCGCCTGCAGCAACGCCGTGCCGGCGCTGTCGGCGTAGACGGTTGGGCAGGAGCCGAAAATGGCAACGGCGAGCGCCCCCACGACCAACGCCGTTCCGCCCGTCGCGAGCACGGAGACGGCGAAGCTCGAGGCGCCGTTGACCGACTGCTCGAAGGCTTCCATGCCCACGATGCTGTCGAGCGGAATGCTGCTGACTGCGGCGGAGTCTCGCAGCGTGAGGCTGTAGCGGTTCCCCTCGCCCCGCACCTCCGCCGAGTCGACGGTGAGGCCCGCGAGAAAGACCACGGTGCTGCCGTCGACGAGATGCGCCTTCACAGGCGTCGTCACCACGACAGGCGTGTGTCGATCCAGCGGGCGGGGCCGGATGCTCTGGTAGACGTGAATGCAGGCCGAGACCAACAGCACCAGCGGCAGCGCAACCCGGCGATCCATGTGAGGCTCCAGTGGGGACGCCGGTACTCTGCGATCCCGCCGTCAGGCAAACGTCAAGTAGCCGTGGCGCCAGCGCCACAGGGCCGGCGCCACAGCACCGGCGGCCTCCATGGGCAGCCGGTGTGTTTTCAGCGATTAGCAATCGGCATATCGCTTGCTGATTCTCGGGCGTATCCCTACACCCGAGGACCCCATGCACAGGTGGCTCATCGCGGCGGGCACGTTGCTCGCGTTGGCGGCGTGCGACCAGACTCGCCCAGTCGCGGTATCGGATCATCCCACCCCGGCAACATCCACAGTTCCAAGCGACGCCGCGATCTACATCGTGAATTTCGACGAGACGCGGACCACGCTGGATGCGGTGACGAACGGGATTCTGAACGCGGGCGCCGGCGTCGTGCAGTTCGACAACTTCTCGATGGTCGCCGCCCTCGCAACTCCGGGGCAGCTGCTCACGATCGGCGCGCTACCCGGCCTCGAAGGGATCTACGCCAACAAGCAGCTCGAGTACTACATGCTGCACGAGAGCGTGCCGGCGATTCGCGCCGATGCGGTGCATGTCGCCGGAATCACCGGGAAGGGCATCGGCGTCGCGATCCTCGACTCGGGCATCGACGGCCTCCACGGCATCGAACGGCTACTACAGCGGCGTCGCGCCGGGCGCCAACCTGATCGGCCTCGGCACCGGTGACGTGCTGTTCATTTTCTTCGCGCTCGCCGGCTTCGACTACATCCTCGATCACCAACAGCAGTACAACATCAAGGTCGTCAACAACTCCTGGGGCACGAGCGGGGCGTTCGACCCGAAGGACCCGATCAACGAAGCGACCAAGAAAGTCGCGAGCCGCGGCATCACCGTCGTGTTCGCGGCCGGGAATGATGGTCCCGGCCAGAACACCCTGAATCCGTATAGTGTGGCACCGTGGGTGATCGGCGTCGCGGCCGGTTGCAAGGTCGGCGTCACTGATCCAACAAACTCGGAAGCCCACTGCATGCTGGACGACGGCTCGAACCCCCTCGTGCCGACGAACAACGAGCCGCGCGCGCACGTGCTCGCCGACTTCTCGTCGCGCGGCATCCCGGATGATCCGCTGTACCATCCCGATATCACGGCGCCCGGGGTCCACATCGTCTCGACCCGCGCGTCTACCGGGACCGTGCTCAATGGCGATGACGCCAACCATGACGTTCGGATTTGCCAGATCAATGCGACGAACCTGCCGTTCTACACGTGCGCGTCGGGGACATCGATGGCGTCGCCGCACATCGCGGGTGTCGTCGCGCTGATGCAGGAGGCCGCGGGTGGGACGCTCACACCGGATCAGGTACTCAACGCGCTGACATCGACTGCCAAACCGCTTCCCGGTTACGCGACCTGGGAGGTGGGAGCCGGATTTGTGGACGCATATGCCGCTGTGATGAAGGTTAAGAAATAAAAGCGCGGACCTGCCACTAGTTGCATGTCCGCGCTTTATTGTGAACGTCGCGTAGCTTTCCAGGATGACCGACCGCCCGGCCCTCCTCCTCGACCTGGACGGCACGCTCGTTGACAGCGTCTATCAGCACGCCCTCGCCTGGCACAAAGCGCTGGAGCTGGGCGGCATCAAGCTGTCCGTGTGGCGCATCCACCGGCGCATCGGGATGAGCGGTGGCTTGCTGGCGGATAGTCTGGCACGCGAGACGGGACACGAGCTGAGCGAGAAGGACGCGGCGAAGCTCAAGAAAGCGCACGCCCGACTGTTCGCCGCCCAGCTGCGCGACGTGCGGCCGCTACCCGGCGCAGAAGACCTGGTGCGTCATCTCACCAGGATGGGCGTGGCCTGGGCCGTCGCGACGAGCGGTGCGCTCGCGAGTGCGCAGCCCTTGCTGAAGCTGATAAACCTGCCATCTGGCGTCCCGGTGATCACGCGCGACGATGTGACCCACGCCAAGCCCAATCCGGATCTCTGGCTCGCGGCGGCTGCCCGCCTCGGCGTGGCACCTGAAGCCGCAATTGCGGTGGGCGATAGTGTCTGGGATTTGCTTGCCGCGCGGCGCGCCCGCGCCCTCGGCGTCGGGCTGCTGTCCGGTGGATACGGCCAGGACGAGCTGGAGCGCGCAGGAGCCTACCGGGTCTATGAAGACCCGGCAGACCTCCTGCTGCATATCGATGAACTAGGGATTCGCGCCGACTAGCGATTGAGCCAGTACGAGGCCTTGATCAGGAACGTGTTTCTCGGATACGCGTTGAACAGCTTCTTGAAGTCCCCCGTCACATCCCGGGTTCCCTTCGTCGGCTCAAAGTCGTCCCGTCCCTGATTCCAGACCAGGAACAACGTCGAGCCCGGGCGATACTCCCACCGCACCACGAAATTCGAGTTGAAGAACTTGATGTTGAAATCGCTGGGCGGTGTCCCGGCAAAGGCTTGGAAGCGACTGTCGTAGCCGGCGGCCCGTGGCGTGCTTGAAAGCTCGCGTAGGTTGGACCAGCGTCCTTTGCTCACGAATGGGGAGGCGTACACCTGCACCGTCAGGGTCGGTGTCGCAGTGAAGTCGATCCTGAACGACATCGATGTGGTCAATTGATCGAGGTGCGCGAACAAGTAATGCGTCCCGGTCGCGTCCGTGACTGAGTTCAAGTCCTGCGTGCCGTTGATGTTGTGCGTCGCGTTGAAGCTCAGGGAGCCCCGGAACTGCGACGACACGCGCACGTCAACTCGTGGATTGATGTTGAACGATTGCGAATGACCGCGGTCGCCCTTGAAGTAGTTCACGAACACCTGCGGGACAACCGCTGCGCGCTGGTCGTACTGGAGACCGATCCACGGCGCAATGTACTGATCGACGCGCGCTGCGGGCCCGCCGCGCGCGCACCGATCGCAATACACATCGCCCAGATTGCCGACGGTGCCGCCCACGTGGACCCACCACTGGTTCTTGAACTGACCGTGAAAGTTGGTGTTCGCCGCTCGATCCGTCGGAAGCCCGTCGCCCGTGGTCCAGAATTGCCACCAGTTGAAATTCCAAAATGCCCGCTGGAACAGCTTGTTCGGCTTCTGCCAATTGAACGAGCCCCAGGTATTCCACCCCTGCTGATCGGACCGGAACAGGATGCCCAGATCGTTGATCTCGAAGCCCGGCGTACGGCGCATGTAGCTCGTTTGAAAACGGATGAACCCGCTTTGCTTGGTAAGGAGCAGCTCCTGGGCACTCCCCCCGAGTGACGTGCGCGTGCTGTCGAACGTGACGGGGTCGTCCGGCCGCTGGTAATTGTGTGTCGAGTTTCGCTGCGTGCGGGCAATGGCGGCCGGACTGCCGCTCACCGTGCTGAGGTCGAACGATCCGGCGAGTTCGTAGTTGTCGTTGTGGAACCGATGGCGGAAATCGACCGCTCCCACGTAGGCGCTGCTCCGCAGGTAGTCCTCGGTCCATTGGTCCAGATTGCGATTGACCGCGGTCGCCATGAAGCCGATGCCGCTCTTGCCATTGCGGTAGTCCTGCTGCAGGCGGAGGACACCGTAGTTCGTGAACGGCTCGATGGTGCGGTCACCCGGTCCAGTCGCGCGCTGCGTGACACCTTCGACGGCGCCGATCGTGAGGCCACCGGGAAGCCGACCCGTGATCTTGGCGGCGCCAAGAATCCGACTCGCGTTCGGTGACGTGGCGTCGCCGTACACTCCGCGGAGCTGCGGGTCCCGGCCGACGCGCCGGGAATAGAACAGCCCTTCCCCGCTGCAGTTCACGATGTTGCAGTTCACGCTGAAGTTGAAAATGCCGGTGCCTTCGACGAAGAATGGACGGCGTTCCTGGAAGAACGTCTCGAAGGACGTCAGGTTGACGACGGATGGATCGGCTTCGACCTGGCCGAAATCGGGGTTCACAGTCGCGTCGACCGTGATGTTGGACGTGATTCCGTACTTGATATCGGCGCCGGCAGTGTACTGCTGGTCCCGCTCAAATCCCGGCACCGGCACGTTCTTCACCACGGCGTAAGGCGCCAGCTCGAGCCGCCGCGGCGCAGCGAGACCCTCGAGCCCCACGATGTCGCCGAGCTGGGAGACGAAGCCGCGGCGCGACGTGCGAAACAGCGGCCAACCCACACGCTCGAGTCCATGGCGATCGATATCGCGCCAGATCGCAAAGCCGAAGAGATTGCTCGGCGCGTGCGCGTAGCGCAGCTGCGACAGCGGAATGCGGAATTCGGCGGTCCACCCGAGCGAGTCAACCTGGGTCGCGACCTCCCAGACGCCATCCCACGCGTCGTCTTCCTGCTGATCGTCACCGTACATCGCGTAGTCGCGCTTCACCCCCGCGGGGTTGACCGCGAACTCGAAGCCGGTACGGCGGTCGTGATAGGAATCGATGACGATCTTGATTTGGTCACAACAGATGCGGATGTCGCGGCGGGCCAGGAGCTTCTTGATGCTTTCGGGATGCGAGTCAAAGGCTCGCACGAACACGTAGAAATTGTGGGCGTCGTAGGCGACCTTGGCCTCGGTCGGGAAGCTCGGGTCAGCGTCTTCGGTTGGCTGGAACTGCCGGAAGTCCTTGATGACGGGCGCCGAGCGCCAGACTTCGTCGTTGTCCTTTCCATCGATCACGGGCGGTGTCGTCGCGCGGCGCGCCACGGCGGTCGTGGCATTCGGCGCCGTGGGCGGGGGTGAGACTTGTGTCTGCAGAGCCAGCACGATGGCGGCGACGGGCGTGAGAGGTATCATGATCCTTTGATGGTACGATTCGCCAAATGGTTGGTTTCGTGATAGTTTGCCGGGCCGCCAACCATAGGTATTTCCGTGCCCAGACTCCATCGTTTCGTGATCCTCACGTTCGCGTGCGGAGTCCCCGCTGTGCTGTCAGGACAAGGTCAAGGTTTATGGCTGCCGTCATGACGTTCAGCAGGTTGTGGGCCGACCGCCGCACCGGCACCGACCGGCGCGCCCAGCCCCGCCGGCAGGCGGTGATGGGCGTGGCGGAAGAGCGGCGCCAGGTCGTGGACCGGCGCCGCGGCTCGGAACGGCGCAGCACGCTCGATCGCCGCGGCCGCGCCTCGCGCGCCCCGAACGCCGAGCGGCCCGTCGAGCACGTGCGCAACGCCCTGCAGCTGTTGCGCGAAGTCGCGTTAGTCGGAGAGTTGTCGGCGGGGCCGAGCGAAGACCTCGACGCGGCGATCGAACGCCTGCACCGCGCCGTCGGTCTGCTCGAGCGGCAAAAACGGTAGGGCTATTTTCTAAACAATGCCAAGTACTGTCCGTAGCCCTCTGCTTCCAGACTGTCCATCGGAATAAATCGCAGCGACGCTGAATTGATGCAGTAGCGCAGGCCGGTCGGCTTCGGGCCGTCGTCGAACACGTGCCCCAAATGCGAGTCCGCGTGCGACGATCGCACTTCGGTGCGCTCCATGAACAGCGAGCGGTCGGTCTTTTCCTGAACGTTGCTCGGCTCGAGCGGCTTCGTGAAGCTCGGCCAGCCGGTGCGGGAATCGAACTTGTCGAGCGAGCTGAACAGCGGCTCGCCAGACACGACGTCCACGTAGATCCCTTCCTTATGACTGTCCCAGAACTCGTTCTGGAAGGGACGCTCGGTCGCCTCGTGCTGCGTCACTTCGTACTGCAAGGGTGTCAGCGTCCGCCGCAGATCGGCCTCGCTTGGCTTTGGCTTTACGGTATACATGGCGTGTCTCACCTCAGTCGTTGCTGTTCGCGCTGATACACTGGCCTTCCCTGCTTCATCGCCCCAGATCGCACTCAGCCGCCGGTCGCGACCGCACCCGGTGCGATACATCCCATAGCGCACCGGATTCTTCTTGGCGTAGTCCTGGTGGTACTCCTCCGCCGCGTAGAACGCGCCGGCGGTCAGAATCTGCGTGGCGACGTCGCGATGGAAGCGGCCCTGGATCTGCTGCCGCGTCGCGCTGGCGGCCCGGCGCTGCTCGGCGCCACGCACGAACACCGCGGTGTGGTAGTTCGGCCCGGTGTCGCAGGCCTGCCCGTCCGTTTGGAACGGATCGATGTTGTGCCAGAACGTCCAGAGCAGCGTCTCGTAGCTGACCTTCGCGGGATCGTAGACCACCTGCACCGCCTCGAGGTGGCCCGTATTCCCCTCCACGACCTGTATGTAGGTCGGATTCTTGAGCGTGCCGCCCATGAATCCGGACGTCGCCGAGATGACGCCCGGCAGATCGTCATAGGCGTGCTCCATCGTCCAGAAGCAGCCACCGGCAAACGTGGCGGTATCGGGCGGCGTTGTGAGACTGAGTGCCAATAAGAGTGCGATGTTCATGGGATCAATTTCGCCTGAGGGGCCGGCACGTGGAAGTGCCGCACGCCTTTCTTAGAGCTTTCTCATCTTGTTCACATTGCCCCGCGCCTCGCGGTCACGGTACGTTAGCGACGTGCAGATTCTTCTGGTCGAAGACGATCGCGATCTGCGACGCTTCCTGAGCAAGGCGTTTCGCGAGGAAGGCTACGGCGTCACCGAGACCGATTCCGGTGATCGCGCGCTCGAACGCGCCCTCGAGGGCAGCTTCAGCTGCGTGGTGCTCGACGTGATGTTGCCGGGGCGCGACGGTTTCAGTGTCGTCGCCGAGCTGCGCAGGCGCGGGGTGTCCACACCCGTGCTGCTGCTCACGGCAAAGGATGAATTGGAGTCGCGGGTGCGCGGCCTCGAGGGCGGCGCCGACGACTACGTCACGAAGCCGTTCGACCTCCCCGAGCTGCTGGCCCGCGTCCATGCCCTGATCCGACGTGCGGAGTTACGTCACAAAGACGCGACGCTGCAGGTCGGCGACGTATCGCTTGATCCGTTGAGCCGTCGCGTGACGCAAGGCGACCGACTCGTGGATCTCTCGCCGCGCGAGTTCACGCTGCTCGAGTTTCTGATGCGCAACGCCGGCCGCACGGTGTCGCGCTCGCGGATCGCCGAGGCGGTCTGGAACTACAAGTTCGACCCGGAAACGAACGTCGTGGATGTGTACGTGAACTACCTGCGCAAGAAGCTGAGCTTTGGCGGACGGACGGCGCCGATCAAGACGGTTCGGGGCATCGGATACCGGCTGGACGCCGCAGGCGATGAGTGAACGCCGTCTCAGTCAGGTGCTCACGCGGCGCTTCAGCCGCGTTGCATGGACGGCGCTTGCCGGCTACGCGCTCGTGGTCGTGCTGCTGTTTGCCCTGGCAGCGGAAATGGCGCTGCGCCGCTCCCTCGAGCATTCCGCGGATTTCATCCAATCGTTGCTCGGCGCGTACCGCGATTCGACGAGTGCTCCCGGCGCGGTCATGCCGTCCGCGCTGGCCGACCAGCTCGTCGGCATGGGCGGCCAGGTGGTCATCACGCGCACCACCACCAATGCCGGCGGCATGCCGCAGGTCTACTATCTGTCTCCAGGCATGCCGGCGCGCCGGCTCGAAGGCCTCCCCGACGCATCCCCGGAACAGGCGCGCGCGGCGCTGGTCGCGGCGATCACCGAGCGGGCGCGCTGGCGTTACCGCGTGCTCCATCGCGCCATGGGCGAGTTCGACATCTACGTCGTCGCGAGTCGCCAGTCCTATGTCGTTCCGTTAGGTGTCCTCGTCATCGCGGCCGCCCTGCTCCTGCCGCTCGCGGCGTTCGCGTCGGCACGCGGCGCGCGGCAGGCAGTCGACCAAACGTTGCAGCCCCTCGATCGCGTGACCAGCGAGACCCGTGCGATAGGGCCGTCGGAGCTCGGCACTCGGCTCACCAGTCCCACCGGGCAGGCGGAGGTCACCGATCTGGCGGACAGCATCAACCGGATGCTCGAGCGGGTGGATCGCGCGCACCGCGCGCTGCAATCCTTCACGGCGGACGCAAGCCACGAGCTGCGCACGCCCCTGACGCACCTGCGCGCGCAGGTGCAGTGGGCTTCCGCGGACGGCCGGACAGAGGCCGAGATCCGCGATGCCCTCGCCGCGATGGAGCGAGGACTCGACCGCACGACGAAACTCGTCGAGGAACTGCTCCTGATCGCCCGCGGCGAGAATCGCCAGCTGGCCTTGGCCCATGGCCCGTTTGACCTGGCCGCGGTCGTCGACGAGGTCCGAGAGATCACGGAAGCAATGGCCACGGACAAGTCGCTGGTCGTGCACGCTGAGCCTTCACCGCGGATTGATGTCATTGGGGACCCCGATCGGACCCGGCACATCCTGTTGAATCTCGCGTCCAACGCGGTGCGCTACACGCCGAGCGGCAGCGTGACATTCGCGATCATCCCCCATGGCAAGGAAGTCAGTGTGAGTGTGCAGGACACCGGATCCGGCATCGCACCGGAGCATCTTGATCGGATCTTCGACCGTTTCTTCCGAATCGATCAGTCACGGAGCCGCGAGTTGGGGGGAACCGGCCTGGGCCTCGCGATCGCGCGGCTGCTGGCGGAACTGCAGGGAGGGCGCATTGAAGTGAACAGCGCACCAGGCCGGGGGAGCACATTTACGCTGTGGTTGCCGGGTGGGGGCGGGTCGCGGAATGAGTGATGTAGGGGCGCAGCATGCTGCGCCCCTACCGAACATGGCACGCTGCAGTTGCTACCGAGCCACCAGTCCGACCGTACTCGCCGGCAATCGAGCGACATTCCCGACCGCCGTCAGGTGTCCGTCGGCTTCGATGCGGAAGCCAGTGATGCTGCGGTTGCCGTTCAGCTCATACAGATAGCGGCTGTTCCCGCTTACAGCCAGGTCGATATTCCCGCCGCCCACGACAGCGGTCCGGCCATCGCCGTCGATGAGCCCAATCGCTCCATCGTTGTCGATGGAGAAACCTGAAATCGAGCCGCCCTGCGCGTTCGCGGTGTAGCCAAACTTTCCGTTCTTCGTGACCACCGCCCAGCACGGCGCGCCCTGGTGCGTCAACACTGCGCCACTCGCCGCCTGTAGGGCGCCCGTCCCGTCGATCACGTACGACGAGGCGCTGCCCGCGGCCTCGGAGACGAACAGCTCAGCGCGATGACCGAACGCGAAGCCGAATGGCGTGCCCCCGGCGGACGCGCTGGTGACTGGAGCAGACGCGAGGCCGTCGGGACCCACGGCATAGAGATCGATCTTGCTGGTCGCCTTCTCGGTGACCACGAGCCAGTCGCCGTTCGGGCTGAAGGAGACCTGAGCGGGGCCCACGCCGCTTGCCGAGAGTGACCGCGCGGATCCCGCGATCGGCGCGAGCGCGCCATCGGACCCGATCGTGAAGCCGCTGATGTTGCCGTCCCCACCGGCATTCAACACGTACACGAGCCCGCCGCGAACGGTGAGACTGATCGGCTGGCTTCCGCCTGATGCGACGCGGCTCGTGAGTGACAATCCAGATGGCCTTACCTGAAACGCGCTGATGTCATTCGAGCCCGCGTTGACCGCGAACAGCCAGCGGCCGTCGTCGCTCAACGCGAGCGCGCCCTGTGAGCCAAGACTGCTGCCTGCACCGCTGCCGCCGGTAGGAACGCTCGCCTGCCACGTCAGTGCCCCATCGGCAGAACGTGCGAGGACCGCAACGGCATTGTCCGTCGCCTGATTGGAGAGTGCGTAGACAGCGCCCGGTGCGTCGGCTTCGATTTGTACCGCGCGGTCCGCGGCGAGTCCCGTAACGCTGTTGCTGTCCGGCGAGCACGCGGCGAATGCGCCGAGCGCCAGCGTGCCAAGAACCATGAGCCTGTTCATCGAATCCTCCCGTGAAGTGGATGGTGATTTGTTGCTCGGGAGAATGAACACGCTCGACCGACAAAGCGGAGTACCCTTTTTGACTTATGAGAGGCTTCTCATTCTGGTCTCATTATCGAACTTCAGTGCGAGCGACACCCGCGCTTCGCAGCCCCGTTGTCCGGCGCGATTCGACAGTGTCAGCGTTCCACCGTGCGCCTCGGCGATCTGCCGTGAGAGCGCGAGGCCAATCCCCGAGCCATCGGGCTTGGTCGTGTAGAACGGCACGAACAGATTGGCCGTGTCGGCGAGACCGGCGCCCTCGTCGCGGACCCAGACATCGAGCTGGCCGTTGCGCGTCTCCCAGCCAACCTCCACCGCTCCGTTCGCCTCGAGCGTCGCGTCAACCGCGTTGCGCACGAGGTTGATCAGCAACTGATCGAGCTGTCCGCCATCCGCCTGGATCGTCACGTTCGGACCGTCGCGGATCGCGACCGGCCGGCGCGTCTCCAGCGCGACGACGCGGCGGACCCAGTCCTGAATCGCGACGCGCTCGAGCCGGGGCGCGGGCAGCCGCGCGAGCCTGGCGTAGGCGGCCATCAGCCGGCTGAGCGACTCCGACCGGCTCGCGATCACGCCGAGTCCTTTGCGGAGGTCCTCGCGTTGGTCGCGCGCCGCCGGCTCGCGGGTTATCAGGGCAAGCAGGCTGTCGGCGATGGATTTGATGGGTGCCAATGAGTTGTTGAGCTCGTGACTCAAGACGCGAATCAGCCGCTTCCACGCCTGTCGCTCCTCATCGCTGAGCGCGCGGCTCACATCGGTGAGTACCAGCAGCTGGTGCGGCAGGCCGCCCTGCCGAAACGTGCCGCGCCGCACTTCCCAGCGTCCGGCGCGGCCGGGAAAGGCGAGGGTATCGACGCGCGGTGTATCGCCCGCGAGGGAGCTGGCGAGACCGAGGCTCGCCGCGTCGCGGCCGAGCAGCTGCTCGGGCGCACGACCGAGCAGGGCCGCGCCGGCGCGATTCACGAGCCGGAGCGCGTGCGCAGCGTCGAACGCGAAGATGGCGACGTCGATCTCCTCCATCACGCGGCGCAGCAGCGCGGTTGCTTCCAGCGCGCCGAGCCGCTGCGCGCGCAGATCGTCGCCCAGACTGTTCAGCTCGAGGAGCAGCAACCCGAGGGCGTCTTCGGGATTCGACCCCCGGGCGCGGAGCGTATAGTCGCGCTCACGCAGCGCCGCGAGCACGTTCGATACGGTCTGCAGTGGCCGCACGACGTGCTCCTTGACGATGGCTGCGCACGCGAGCCAGACGCCCGCGACCAACAGCGTGAGCGTCCATTGTGTCCGGGGCGTGAAGTCGCCGAACCAGAGAAGGCCCAAGGCGAGCGCGACCGCCGGGAAGCCGCCGAGCAGCGCGAGCCAGAAGACGCGCCGCTCGTGACGCGGAGTCGCTTTAGAGACCATGCCGTTTGAGCCGGCGGTACAGCGCGCTGCGCGAGAGGCCGAGGGCCTTCGCCGCGTCACTCACATTGCCGCCGGCGCGCGCGAGCGCTTTCTGGATCAAGACGCGCTCGACTTCCTCCAGGCTCATTTGATCGAGCGCACCGGCACCATCGCTGCTA
>QHUZ01000039.1 GCA_003223395.1 Gemmatimonadota bacterium
GGGAGAATCCCACGCGCGAGTTCCACATCGTGGGCGGCCTGCATCCCAAGCTGCGGCTCGCGTATTACGCGGACATGTTCCGCGGCCTGAAGCAGCGCCATCCGCAGGTGATGATCAAAGCGCTCACCGCGGTCGAGGTCGCGCATCTCGCGAGAATCGAGGGGATGGAGGTTCGCGAGGTTCTCAAGGTTATGAAGGACGCTGGCGTGAGTACGCTTCCTGGTGGTGGTGCTGAAGTGTTTTCACCGGCGGCGCGCGCGACGATCGCCGATCGCAAGCTCAGCGGGGCCGAGTGGCTCGCCGTGCATCGCGAAGCGCACCAGCTCGGCATACCCTCGAACTGCACGATGCTCTATGGGCACGTCGAGACGATGGAGGATCGGGTCGAGCACCTGCTGGCGCTGCGTGCCTTGCAAGACGAGACGGGCGGCTTTTTGACGTATATCCCGCTCGCCTACCACCCCGACCACAACGAGCTGGGCGAGAAGTTGGGACGGACGGGAACGGCCACCACCGGTTTCGATGACCTCAAGAACATCGCCGTGGGCCGGCTGCTGCTCGACAACATCCCGCACGTGAAGACCCACTGGCCGATGGTGACGCCGTTCATCTCCCAGGTGGCCCTGACCTTCGGATGTGACGATCTCGAGGGGACGGTCGTGTTCGAGCGTGTCTATCACGAGGCCGGCGCGCCCACCCCGATGTGGCTGTCCTACGACGAGATTGTGACGCTGATCCGCGGGGCGGGGAAAGAGCCGGTCGAACGCGATTCGCTATATCAAACCGTCCGGACGTTCGAGGGCTACGTCCCGAAGCCGCGAGGCCCGGCGGTGCGGGCCGAGGGCCCGGCTCCGCAGGGCGCGCTGTTCCAGATCGAGCATCGGGCGCGCGCGGCGGCGCGGCGCAAGCAACCGGTCACGAGCGCTGTGGATGGTGCCGAATGAGAATCGGCCGCATCGGCTACATCAATTGCGCGCCGGTCTACGGCGCGATCGACCGCGGCGTGGTGGCGCTGCCGCCCGGTGGCGAGCTCGTCACCGGCACGCCTGCGGAGCTGAACGATCTGCTCGTCGCGGGTGAGCTGGACGTCAGCGTGATCAGCGCGATCGAATACGCGCGTCACGCGAAAGACCTGCTGCTCCTACCCGAGCTGGCGATTTCCTGTGATGGCCCCGTGCGCAGCGTGGCACTCTTTAGTCGTCGGACCGTCGGACAGTTGGACGGTCGGACGGTGCTGCTGTCAGCGTCATCGCGCACGTCCGTCGCACTACTCGAGCTGCTGTGTCGCGACGTGTGGAAGATCAAACCGAGATTCGCCGAAGCTCGCGCTGAAGCTCAGGATCTCGACGCCCTTGCCGAGCTGCCCCACGAAGCGGTGCTGGTGATCGGCGACGCGGCGCTCGCCCTCGCAGTCCGAGGCACGTATCCGCATCGCTACGATCTCGGCGAAGAGTGGAAGCGCTGGACCGGATTGCCCTTCGTGTTTGCGGTCTGGGCGGCTCGTCGGGTAGCGAGCCCCGCCGCCGTGCAGCGGGGCCATCAAGCCCTGCTCGCGTCTCGTACCTGGGGCCTCGCGCACCTCGACGAGCTCGCCGCCGAGGCGTCGCGCCAGACAGGAGTCCCCGTCGCCACGTGCCGCGAATATCTCGGCGGCCTCGACTATGCGTTCAGCAACCAACACCGCGCCGCGCTGACGGACTTCTTGCGGCGCGTGGGGTCGCCGCAGTTCGTGCAGGTGGCATGATGGTCGACCGCGCTTCGGCCGAGTTCCGGTCCTACCTCGAGCTGTACGAGCGCGCCCCGCTGCTCGAGCTGGGCCGGCTCGCGGATGATGTCCGCTGGAAGCTCCATCCCGAGAACGTCGTCACGTACATCATCGATCGGAACATCAACTACACCAACGTCTGCGTCGCCGACTGCAAGTTCTGCGCGTTCTACCGGCGCCCGAAACACCCGGAGGGTTATCTCCTCTCGTTTGAAGCAATCGGCCGCAAGATCGACGAGCTCAAGGCGATCGGCGGCGTACAGATTCTGATGCAGGGGGGACACAACCCCTACATCCCGTTCGAGTGGTACCTCGATCTGCTGCGCTACATCAAGCGCCACCATCCGATTCACATCCACGGCTTTTCGCCGTCGGAAGTCGATTTCTTCGCCGGCCGGTTCGGCATGTCGATCGAGGAGGTTATCCGGGAGCTGATGGCGGCAGGCCTCGACTCGATTCCGGGCGGGGGCGGCGAGATCCTCGTGCAGAGCGTCCGCGATCAGGTCGCGCGCAAGAAGGCCGGGGCGGATCGGTGGCTCGAGGTGATGGAGATCGCCCACCGGCTTGGCCTGCGGACCTCCGTGACCATGATGTATGGCCTCGGCGAAACCCTCGCCGATCGCATCGAGCATCTCTTTCGCGTGCGCGAGGTGCAGCGCCAGACGCGCGGCTTTACGGCATTCATCTGCTGGCCGTTGCAGCCGGAAAACTCCGAGCTTGCGCACCTGCCAAAGACGGACGCGATCACGTATCTCAAGACGCAAGCGATCGCCCGCATCGTGCTCGAAGACGTCCCGAACATCCAGGCGTCGTGGGTCACGATGGGGATGAAGGTGGGCCAGGTGGCGCTGCGGTTCGGCGCGAACGACTTCGGCTCGCTCATGATGGAAGAGAACGTCGTCTCAGCCGCGAACACGACCTATCGCACGACGCTCTCCGAAATGCAGCGCCTCATCGCGGACGGCGGGTACACGCCGAAGAAACGGAAGCAGGACTACACCATTCTGGAAGACGCCGCCTGATGGCTGATGTCCTGATTCTCGTCGGCTCCGAGTCCGACAAACCGCGCATCGAGCCGGCCTTCGAGATTCTGACCAAGGCCGGCTTTTCGTACGAGTTCTACGCGTCGTCCGCGCACCGCCAGCCAGAACAGACCGGCGACCTGGTGAAGAACGCGCGCAAGAAGGGGTTCAAGGTCGTGATCGCCGGGGCAGGGCTATCCGCCGCGTTGCCGGGCTTCGCGGCCTCATTCACCGATCTACCGGTGATCGGCGTGCCGTTCGCGGTTGGGCCGCTCAACGGGCTCGATGCGCTGCTCGCGACGGTGCAGGTGCCGCCAGGTGTTCCCGTCGCGACAGTGGGCATCGACAACGCGAAGAACGCCGCGCACCTCGCGATCCGCATTCTCAAACTGTAAAGGCGCGCTGGGCACTTCTTTTCTTTTTTCCCTTTTTACAACGCAAACCAAACGCATGTCATCCTGAGCGAGCGCGTTAGCGCGAGCGAAGGAACGAAGCAAAAGCAGGTCCTTCGCGCCTGCGGCGCTCAGGATGACATCTGCCCGCGTCGTTGCGAAAAAAAAGAAGGAGGGAGTGGTTAGAAAAGTCCGACCTTCCCTCTGACCGACTCGATCAACCTGCCCGGGTCATACCCCACGCCCTGTTTGAACACCAGCGTAACGTGCCGAATATCGCCAATGGTGGCCGCGGGATTGCCGTCGATCACCACGAGGTCGGCCTGCTTGCCCACTGCAATCGAGCCGATGCGATCCGCCCGGCCGAGGTACGTCGCGCCGTTCAGGGTGCACACCTTGATCGCCTCGAGCGGCGTCAGACCGCTTTCGACGAGCAGCTCGGCCTGCCGCTGGTCAGAGTAGCCGGGGATCACGCCGCCGCCGCCCGTCGGATCCGTTCCCGCCAGCAGCAACCCACCGGCGCGGAAGAATGCGAGCTCCATCGCCTGATCGAGCCCCAGCAGCTTGGCGAACGGCGAAGTCGTGTTCTGCTGCACGCGCGCGTTTTGCTGCTCGTACTGCGTCTTGAGGACGGGATCGAGCACGTCGAGCCCGGGGGCCACCGGCCGCCCGGGCGTGACGGTCTCGAACACGGTCTGCGTCGATGTGACCGCGACGTGATGGGCGATTAGGTACTGGACCAGTGACGTGAACTCCGGCGACTTCGGATCCACGGCGCCGAGGGCCGTGATCCCCGCGTTCTGTCCGGGACACAGGTCCGGCTGCTTGTCCTTGACGAAGTCGGTGGCGACAAAGAAGCCGTGCTCCAGGTCGTCGATGCCGAGGTCGGCGGCTTCCCGGTAGGTGACCGAACAGAGATGGCCCGTGATCTTGAGTCCCCGCCGGTGCGCTTCATCCACCGCTGCGGCGAGCTCGGCGCGGGTGATGTTCATGTATGCTTTGAACGACGTCGCGCCGGCGTCCGCCCAGAACGCCACGAAGCGGCGCGCGTCAGCCGAGTCCTTCAAGGCGTACATCTGTGTGAACGGGGAAGGGCCGTTCACATAAGGCGCGGTGGCGTCGATCCAGGGTCCCACCTGAGTCCCGGCCTTGATCGCCGCGGCGAGGTTCAGGTCGGCGTAGCCTCCGACGTTGCCGCCGGTCCGCATCGACGTGACTCCGCCCGCGAGGTACAGCCGCGAGAAGCTCACGTAATCGGCGCCGTAGACGCCCGGACCGGTCGGGTAGTAGAGGTGCTCGTGCATCATCACGAGGCCAGGGATCACCGATTTCCCCGTCAAGTCCAGCACCTGGGCGCCCTCCGGCACTCTGGTCGAGCGGGCGGCGCCGAGCGCGACGATGTTCCCGTCACGGATGATCAGCGTCTGGTCTTCTTTGGGCGCGGCGCCGGTGCCGTCGATGACGCGCACGTGGGTGAGCGCCACCACCGGCGTGTCGATCGCGACGTATTGCTTGACCGCGACGGAGAGCGGACGCTGGGCGGTGGCGACCGCGGGAACGAGGAGCAGGGCGCCAAGGGCGCGGAGGGTTGTCGTAGACATGGGGTGAGACTAGCACCAGGTTGGGAACCTGACCAGCGGATACCTTGCAGCTAGCACTCCCTATTGTGAGGGGCCACCACAGCGCACACTGCGGCCCAGACTAGAAGGACCGCGGGTATAGCGCCTACCGTTTCGACGACAGTTTTGGTGGTGGGGGCGATAGCCGTGCTTGATGGAGTCCACCTGAACTCGGGGGATGCTACGGCGGCACATGAGGCACCAGTCGGACTTCCAGGGGACGCCCGAGACCGAGTCTTGGGTGATGACCACCCAATGCCATTTCTCGACTCCGCCTTTGGTCCAAATCCACACAGGATCGTGGGAGGGGATAGGTGTTGGCTCGTCGACCCGACTCCTTTCCCAATAGCAGCCTGCTATGAGGAACACCGCTGCGACGCACGAGCATCGCGTCATCAAAGTCTTCATACCTTCTATAGCGGGATTTGAGGCGGAAAACTGCAATCCATCTCATCGGAAGATGATCCTGCGCGATCTCAATTCTCCAGGCGCAGTTGGATGCGATCAAAAGCAGGTCCTTCGCGCCTGCGGCGCTCAGGATGACATGCTCCGCGGCTCTTTCAGAGAGAGAAAAGGGAAAGAAGGGTACCTTTGCCTCTCTTCTTGTCCCCTTTTGCAAACGCGACCCAAACGCATGTCATCCTGAGCGAAGCCCGCGCCAGCGGGCGTAGCGAAGGACCTGCTTCGAGGAATTACCATAGACGACGTGGGAGTCATATCAGGGCTGCGCCGCGGCGCGCCCGCCACACACGGTTAAGGGGTTGGTTGCAAGAGTGCGGTCAGTCGCACGAAGTTAGCCGCCGCACTCCGTCGCCTGCGTCACGTGAACGCCGCTACGGACCCACTGCTGATAGCCCGGACGCTCAACCGTTACCGGGTACGTGCCTAGCTGTGATCCTCCCCAGAGGACCGAGTCCACTCAGCGCAGGGAGTCGACATATGAGCCGCTGAGCGCGACTCCGCGGGCTCCGACCGCGACGTTTGCACGAGTGCCGGAGTCCCGTGGTGTGATTATCACGGCGGGCACATATGGGGCCGAGCAGTACCCGAATTGCCTATTCTCACAGGCCGCCACGATCAGGAACGCAGCGGAGCCGCAAATGAGGCTGAGGAACGTCTGCGCGGGAGTCACTGCCATGAATACCCGCGGGTATCGAGCGGGTCACACTCAAAGGATAGGCGCCTCCCGCCAGCGACAACTCGCCGCCAATTGGTACTGCTCACACGCTCCAAGAATGCTTCTGGGATGGGATGTGCCTCAAGCGCGTATGAGGCCTCCGCCGGTCAATAAATGAAGGGAATGAGCCGACGGCGCTTGCTCATGAAATCGCGATATGGTTCGCCGATGACTCTGATTAAGGCGCGTTCTTCGACCGCAATGCGATAGCTGTATACGGCAAACGCTGCAAGGGCGAGTAAGGCGGTGCTGGCCCAGCTGCCGAGCGCCAGCCCAATGCCAATGTTCATGAGAATCCCAGCGCTGTAAGAAGGATGACGAAGTAACGCGTAGGCGCCCGTGGTCATGATGCGCTGATTCGGATCGGCACGGACATCGCCTGTGAACGAAGATCCCAAGACCCGTTGACAATGGCGACGCAGGAGACTGCCCACAATTATCAAGACAAGCCCGACGCCAAACACGGCCGGTCGCGCTCCCACCGGAACGCGTAAGATCGGCATCCACGCGAGAGGAAAGCCAAGCAAGGCGGCAAGTCCGCCGCCGTAAACGATCACTCGATAGGAACCCGCATCCGGGGAATCGGATCGGGTTGCTGGTTTACGCGCGGCCCTAACGATCTTGAATTCGGGCCAAAAGGCCCAGATCCAAACGATGCTGAAGATGGGCCAATAAGGCCATGAGAAAAGCAAAGGTGTCGTCATCAATATGAACGGCGGCCTAACGCCCGAGCTTACCTCAACGTTTCTTCGCCGGCCGGTGGCGACCATACTGGTGAAGGACGAGGCCCGATACCGCTCCACTCGCATCGCGAACAAAGGTGACTTGTGCGTCCACGTCCTTGGCGAAGAAGTCGTTGTTGCTCTCAGCCCACAGTTGCACCGCGGCGCTGCCAATGCTCGACCTGATATGGAGCGCCCCGTTCTGCAGCGTGACGTCGAGGTCCAGGCCTGGCGCGAGCTCGTAGACGCCGACGTATGGTGACAACGCCGCTGCCGGCAACTCGATCGCCACGCGCGCCCGCGGCGGCAGCGCCGAAGGAGGCACCATGCCGAGCAGTCGCATGTAGCTCGAGATCTGACTGTAGTGCTCTGCCAAATCGGTCTCGAACGCGAGCAAGGTGCTCGCCAGCGCCGGCGACTCGAGTTTCCCCACGTGCTCCATGGCGGTGTCGCAGAAGCGGAGTGAGGCCTCGAGACGTTGGACGAGGGTGTCCTTCGGCCACTGCGCTTTGACAGTGTCCGACAGCGAATCCTTGGGAGTCCTGGGGTGCTTCAGAACCCCGAGACGCTCACACAGACTGTAGTTCGCATTCTCGAGGTGTTGGGCGATATAGCCGATGGTCTGCTGTGACGGCGTAGGCCGGTAGTCGTATCGGGCTGCAGGGATGGAATCGAAGGCCGCGACGAGCCGACTCCCGAAGAAGTCGGCAAACGTGATGAATTCAAACATGACGGCATTGGGCACCTCGGGCGTGGGCGGCGACTGGCCTGCCAGCACCGAGGGAAGAACAAGCGTGAGGACGATCAGGGCGCGACGGTGCATAAGGTCACCGAACCTGCCCATCGTTGTCCAGATCGACCTGCAGATGCTCCTCCAGACGCTCAATGACGGTCCGAAGTAACTTGGTCAGCCCTCGGACCTGGGCCTCAAGGAGCGCGACTCGGCCCTCGAGAGTCTGGGCGCGCTCTGACTGCTCGGAGATCTGGCTTTGTTGCAAGAGATCCCAGAAGAGACCCATTGTGAGCTCCTGGGCTAGAAGGGGGTGCGTCGGCCTGACGGATCGCGCTTAAGCTGCGGCGCGCTGAAGAAAGATTCATTCCTTAATCTACGCGCGCCGCCAGCTTCAAGCGCTTGTTAGGCCGCAACCTCGTCACGCCCCAAGTTCACGCGCAAGTAGCACGAAGTCTCGGATCGCGAGCAGGATGCCCAGGCCGAGCGGAATCACGAAGATGCCAGTCCAGTTCGTTCGCTTGCCGAAATCTGGTCCGAACTGATCCCGCCCAGGAACAAGAGCCCAGATGGTCAGTGCAATGACGACAGCGTCGGCAATAAGGGCCAGGAGAGGATTACTTGGCGTGAGACCTACAAACAGAAGTCGCAGCACGTAGCCGACGACGGCCACCGGAAGACGGCTGCCAACCCCGAAGCGTACTGACCGAGTGACCTGAGGTGAATCCATAGTTTCGTTTGCGGCCTAACGGGGGTTCGACAGAAATGTGTAAACCGAATATCGCTGATTCATTCGTTCTCCAATCTCACAATCCCAGCACGCCAAAGCAATTTAGACCGGTGTCTATGTATTAGAAACAGGCCCTTCTGCCATTCCCTTTTTTGCCAACGCGCGCCAAACGCATGTCATCCTGAGCGCAGCGCGCGGCACGCGCGCGGAGCGAAGGATCGTTATTATGCTCTCCTCATGCGAGTTGGCATCGGCTACGACTCACACCCCTTCGCCGCGGGCCGCAAGCTGATCCTCGGCGGCGTAGAAATCCCCAATGCCAAAGGGCTTGCCGGCCATTCCGACGCCGATGCGGTCGCCCACGCCGTCACGGATGCCATCCTCGGCGCTGCCGGCCTTGGCGACATCGGCCGGATGTTTCCCGACAACGATCCGCAGTGGAAGGGCGCCAACTCGATCGAGTTGCTCAACAAGGCGTTTCTGAAGGTCGCGGAAGCGGGATTCCAGTTTGTGCACGCCGACGTGACAGTCATCCTGGAGAAGCCAAAACTGGCACCGCACCTGGACGCGATGGAGCAACGCCTGGCGGAGGCACTGCTGACTGGGCCGGCGCACGTGTCGGTGAAGGCCAAGACGAACGAGGGCATGGGGTGGATCGGACGCGGTGAAGGCATCGCCGTGATGGCGGTCGCAACACTCGCCGGGCCGAGCGCCACGCGGCCGAGCGGAGGGCATTCGGTCACCTGACGGACTTTCTCGCGTTTCTCCAGCAGCTCCCCACCGGGCCACTCTACGCCCTGATCGCGGTTCTGGCCGCCGTCGAAAACATCTTCCCGCCGGTGCCCGCCGATGTATCCGTAGCACTCGGGGCATTCCTGGCGGGCAGGGGCTCCATGAACGCCTGGCTCGTGTTCGGGCTGGCGTGGGTCGCGAACGTGGGTTCCGCGGCCGGGGTCTACGCCCTGGCACGACGCCACGGCGCGGTGGTCTCTCGCGGCTTTCTCGGTCGCCACATCTTCACACCGAACACCGTGGCCCATATCGAGGAGCAGTATCGGCGCCATGGCACCTATGGCATCTTCCTCTCGCGCCTGTTGCCGGTGTGGCGCGGGGTGGTGATGCCGTTCGCGGGAATTGCGCGCGTGCCCGCCTGGCGTGCCCTGATTCCCATGGCGCTCGCGTCGGCCGTCTACTACGGAGCCCTGACGTACCTTGTCACCAGGTTGGGCACGAACCTCGATGTCGTGCTCGGCGTCGTGCGGCGCGTGAATACGTGGCTCGCAGTTGTCGCAGGAGTGCTTATTGTGGTGATCGCCCTATGGATCGTTCGACGCCGCCGCCAGCACCAACCGCCGCCGCCGCCGCCGCTGTAGCTCGGGCGTTTCACCTCGAGCGGTTCCGCGATTACCTCGCACTCGAGGCGGGAAACAGTCACCATACGGTCGAGAACTATCTCCGCGACATCACGCGGCTCGCCGTGTACGCGACGAGCAAGGGTGTTAAGGTACCTGAGCAGCTGTCCGCGCCGCAGCTGCGGGACTTCATCTACTTTCTCAAGGACCTCGGCCTCGCGCCCACCACGATCCGCCGCCAGATCTCAGCGATTCGGACCTACTTCAAGTTTCTGGTGGGGGAGGGAATTGCCGCGCGCGACCCAAGCGAGCGAATCGAGTCGCCGAAACGCTGGCGCACCTTGCCGGCGGTGCTGACCGTACCGGAAATCGACAAACTCCTCGCCGCGCCGAACACCGACGAGCCCCTCGCCATCCGCGACCGCGCGCTACTCGAGTTCGCCTATGCGACCGGCGTCCGCGTGTCGGAGCTGGTCGCGCTGAAGCTGCAGGACGTCATGTTCGAGGACGGCGTCGCGCGCGTCTTCGGGAAGGGCGCGAAAGAGCGGCTGGTGCCGGTCGGCAGGCGAGCGCTGGGTGCGGTCTCGCTGTATGCGCGCGAAATCCGTCCCACGCTCGACCGGGGCAAAACGCGTGGCTTTCTCTTTCTCAACGCGCGCGGCTCACCGTTGTCACGGGTCGGCGCCTGGGGCGTCATCAAGGCGACCGCCCGGCGTGCCGGCCTGACCAAGCGCGTCACCCCGCATACGCTGCGGCACACGTTCGCGACGCACCTGCTGGAGGGCGGCGCCGATCTCCGCGCCGTGCAGGAGATGCTGGGCCACGCCGATCTCTCGACGACGCAGCTCTACACCCACGTGGATCGGGATTACCTCCGTACGGTCCATAAGAGCTACCATCCGCGGCCTTAGCGGCTCCCCCTCCCCCTCCCCCCGCTTGCCGCAGCGCGATCGCCGCTCAAGAACACCGCAAGCGCCGCTACGTCCGCGTCACTCAATCCGAGGTCCGGCATGACCTGTGACGACGGATTCTTCATTTTCTGAATGACGTATTCGCGCGCCAGATGTCGCCCGCCGAGCTCCGGTCCCACGGTGATGACCTGATTCTCCGGACGGTCGGTGAGGTCACTATTCGCGTGGCAGGTATTGCACCCCTTGGCGACGAAGAGCATCTGGCCACGGTCGCGGGCCGGCAGCGCCGGACGTGAGCCCCCTGCCGCGACGACAGTCTGCGGATAGAGTCGCAGCTCGTTGTTGCCGAACCCGCTCCTGATCGTCAGACGGACATCGCCGGCCGCCGGTGCCGTGAACGTCACCGCATAGGCGCCTGCGGCAGATCGTGCTACCGCGGGCATGACGACTTCGCGGGCCGCCGGGGGGGCAATCACCAGCTCCGGCCGCAAACCGCTCAGCAACGTGCGGCCATGCTGCCGCACTTGAAACTCGAGCGTGTATTGTTGTCCCGCAACGAAGTACTCCGGCAGATCCTTCACGGTCACCACCGCCCATCCGCCCATCGAGACGAATCCGGCGATTACTGCTGCCGCAGCGAGTTTCAGCATGACGTGCCTCCTGCGCAACAATGGGGTAACGTTGAACCGACTCTTCTTGGATGCCGGCCGGCGGGCGGCGGTTTACTGCCAGGCTTTTTTCAGTAGAATTGAGCATGCTGTTCGTGCTCGACAATTACGACTCCTTCACCTACAACCTCGTCCAGTATCTTGGCGAGTTGGGAGAGGATCCCGTTGTCTATCGGAACGACGCGCTGAGCGTCGCCGAGGTGCAGGCGTTGAAGCCCACCGCCGCGGTGCTCTCGCCCGGTCCCAAGACGCCCGCGCAGGCGGGCATCCTTGTCCCCTTGGTTCGGGCACTCGCCGGCCAGGTGCCGATGCTGGGCGTGTGCCTCGGCCATCAGGCGATCGGTGAGGCGTTCGGCGGCAAGATCGTGCGGGCGCCGCGGCTGATGCACGGCAAGACCTGCCCAATCGTCCATAGCGACGATGAGCTGTTCGACGGCATTCCCAGCCCGTTTACCGCAATGCGGTACCATTCGCTCGTCGTCGACCCCGCCTCGCTTCCGCCGGCCCTCGTGGTTACCGCGATGAGCGCCGACCGCCAGGGCACAGGAGATGCCTCGGAGATCATGGCCATGAAACATCGTGATCATCCGACCTACGGTGTGCAGTTCCACCCCGAGTCCATCGGGACGGAACACGGGAAGCGCATTCTGGAGAACTTCCTGCGGGTGGCGCGAGCCGCGGTGTGAAGGTCATAAGAGACCGCAGGGCAAGGTGGTAGCTCAGGGGTAGACTCAACGGCACGAATTTTGTATCTTCCCCCGTGCCCGTCCTTGGCGTGATTCCTGCACGGCTGGGCTCCAGCCGGCTCCCCCGCAAGCCACTCCTACCGCTGGGTGGCGAACCCCTCGTCATCGTCGTCACTCGCCGCGTCGCCGAGCTCGGCGTTTGCGATCGCCTTGTCGTTGCGACTGACGCCAAAGAGATCGCGAAGGTCGTGAAAGACGCAGGTTTTGAGGCGGTCATGACGTCGACCGACCATTCCACAGGGACCGAGCGAGTCGCGGAAGTCATTGCCAAGCCAGAGTTTAGCGGTTTCAACTATATCCTCAACATCCAGGGCGATGAGCCGTTCGTCGCGGCGGCTGCCGTTCGCGGCGCGCTCGCCTGCCTTGAGGGCGGCGATCCGCTCGGCACCGCGGCCGGATCGCTCGACCGGGCGTTGGTCAACGATCCGAGCCGCGTGAAAGTCGTCGTCGATACGCGCGGCCGGGCGACGTACTTCTCGCGCGCGCCGATTCCGTTCGACCGCGACGGCACGGGCGACGTCGTGTACCACCAGCATGTGGGCGTGTACGCCTATACCCGCGAAGCATTGGAGGCATGGGTGCGGTTGCCTCCGGTTCCTGAAGAGCAGTGGGAGAGGCTGGAGCAGCTGCGCCCGCTGTTACACGGCATTCCGATGGGCGTGACGTTGTTTGACGGACCGGCAGCGCCAGGCATCGATACGCCGGCCGACCTCAAGTGGGCTGAAACGGAAATCACCCGACACCTGAAAGAGGTGAGCCCGTGAGCTCGACCAAGTACATCTTTGTCACCGGCGGAGTAGTGAGCTCGCTCGGGAAGGGAATCGCAGCCGCCTCGCTGGGCCGGCTGCTCGCCGAGCGAGGACTCAAGGTCACGATCCAGAAGTTCGATCCCTACATCAACGTCGATCCCGGCACGATGTCGCCGTTCCAGCACGGCGAAGTGTACGTCACCGACGACGGCGCCGAGACCGATCTCGACCTCGGCCACTATGAGCGGTTCATCGATCGGTCGCTCTCGCAAGTGAACAACGTGACGACCGGCCGGATCTACCTGTCGGTCATCACCAAAGAGCGGCGCGGCGAGTACCTCGGCTCCACGGTCCAGGTGATTCCGCATATCACCGACGAGATCAAGGGCGCCATTCGGCGGCTCGCGCCCGACCATGATGTGGTCATCACGGAAATCGGCGGCACGGTTGGCGACATCGAATCGCTCCCGTTCCTCGAGGCGATCCGCCAATTCCGCCAGGAAGTCGGCCGCGATAACACGCTCTTCATTCACCTGACGCTCGTGCCGTTCATCGCCGCCACGGCAGAGCTGAAGACGAAACCGACCCAGCACTCCGTCCGCGAGCTGATGCAGATCGGAATCCAGCCCGATATCCTGGTCTGCCGCACCGAGCGGCCGCTGTCCGAAGATCTGAAGCGCAAGATCGCGCAGTTCTGCAACGTGGACTTCGGCTGCGTGGCCGAGAGTCCTGACGTAAAATCGATCTACGAAATCCCCCTCAAGCTCCACGACCAGGGTCTCGACAAGGAAGTCTGCCGGCGGCTGCATCTCGACACCAAAGAGCCCGATTTGCGCGCCTGGGCTGCGATGGTGGAGAAGATTCTCAAGCCGCCACACCAGGTCCGGGTCGCGGTGGTGGGCAAGTACACCGAGCTCGCCGACAGTTACAAGAGCATCCACGAGGCGCTCGTCCATGGCGGGATCGCCCATGAAGCTGGGGTGTCGATCCACTGGATCGCGTCCGATCGGTTCACCGATCAGGAAACCGCCGGCGAGCTGCTCGCGACGTACGACGGTTTGCTCGTGCCGGGTGGCTTCGGCGTGCGCGGCGTGGAGGGCATGCTGGAGGCGATTCGCTGGGCCCGCGAGCATAAGCTGCCGTTCTTCGGTATCTGCCTCGGCTTGCAGACGGCCATCATCGAGTTCGCCCGGAACGTCTGCAAGATTGCCGATACCAACTCGAGCGAGTTCGCGCCGGCGTGCGAGAATCCCGTGATCGCGCTGATGCGCTCGCAGGAGGGGATTCAGGAGATGGGCGGGACGATGCGGTTGGGCGCTTATCCCTGCCGGCTGCGGCCCGGGTCACTTGCGGCACAGACGTACAATGCGACGGAGGTGAGCGAGCGGCACCGCCATCGCTACGAAGTCTCGAACGCATATCGCGACGTGCTGGCGGAGTATGGACTGCGGGCGTCCGGTTTATCCCCCGACGGGTCGCTGGTCGAGATGATCGAGTTGCCCCCCCCCGGGCATCCCTGGTTCATCGGCTGCCAGTTCCATCCCGAGCTCAAGTCGCGGCCGATGCGCCCGCACCCGTTGTTCGCCGGCTTTGTGGGTGCGGCACTGGAGCATGCGAAACATCCGCCGCGCGTCGATTCTCCCGCGTTAAGCACGTATGGCTCTCCGGTTCGCGACTGACAGCAGCCCGTTTCTCATCGCGGGTCCGTGCGTCGTCGAGTCCGACGACCTCAACGTGCGCGTCGGCGAGGCGCTCGCGGAGCTGGCGGTCAAGCTCGGCATCGGCGTCATCTACAAGGCGTCGTACGACAAGGCCAACCGCTCGCGTCTGAACGCCCCGCGCGGTCCCGGGATCGAAGCGGGCCTCCGCGCGCTCGAAAAAGTCCGTAGCGCCACCGGCCTGCCCATCCTGACCGATGTCCATGAGCCAGGTCACGTCGCGGTCGCCGCCCCCGTCGCCGACGTGCTCCAGATTCCCGCGTTTCTTTGCCGTCAGACGGATCTGCTGGTCGCCGCCGGCAAGGCCGGCCGTCCGGTCAACATCAAAAAGGGTCAATGGATGGCGCCGGAAGAGATGCGCGGGGCGGTCGAGAAAGTGCGCGCCGGTGGCGCTCCGGAAGTTGCAGTCACCGAGCGCGGGACGTTTTTCGGGTACGGAGACCTCGTCGTGGATATGCGCAGCTTCCCGAGACTCCGCGCCGCGTGCCAGGCCCCCGTGATCTTCGACGCGACGCACTCGGTCCAGCAGCCGGGTCAGGGCAGGGATGGCTCGAGCGGCGGCGACCGGGGCTTCATTCCCCCGTTGCTCTACGCCGCGGCCGCGGCCGGCGCCGATGGCTTCTTCCTCGAGACGCACCCCGATCCAGCCCGCGCGTCGCGCTGGAGGCCGCGGCCGTCCAGCGCCTGGCCGATACGCTCGGCCCGGCGTTCGCGCGCGCCATCGAGATCCTCGCGGCTGCCAAAGGCCGCGTGATCGTCTCCGGCGTGGGCAAGTCGGGACTGATCGCCCGCAAGATCGCCGCGACGTTCACGTCCACCGGCACGCCCGCCATGTTCCTGCATCCCGTCGATTCGCTCCACGGCGACCTCGGCATCGTGAGTCGAGACGACGTCGCCATCGTGCTCTCGAAGAGCGGCGCTTCCGACGAGCTGTTCGGGCTCGTCAATCAATTGAAGCGTCTCGGCGTCCCGATCATCGCGCTGACGGGGGATGCGGACTCGCCGCTGGGCCGCCAGGCGACCGTCGTGCTCGACGCATCGGTCGCCGATGAAGCCTGCCCGGAAACCCTCGCGCCGACCGCGAGTACGACCGTCGCGCTTGCCCTGGGCGACGCCCTCGCGGTGACCCTGCTCGAGGTCAAAGGGTTCCGCCGCGAAGATTTCGCCGCCCTGCACCCGGGCGGCGTGCTGGGTCGCAAGCTGCTGCTGCGCGTCGCGGATGTCATGCTCACCCAGGATCTGCCGCTCCTCACCCCCGACCGCCCGATGCGGGAGTGCGTCGTGTTGCTCGCCGAAAAGCGCGGCACGGTCGCGGTCGTGGAAGCAAGAGGAAAGCAGTTGGCCGGCGTCGTGACGGCGGGGGATCTGACTCGGCTCATGGAGAAGACGGACAAGTTCCTCGACATCCCGGTCGGCGACGTCATGACCCGGACGCCCAAGGCAACTGCCCCTGAGGAACTGGCAAGCGCCGCGGTGAGTCTCATGGAACGCCACGGCATCATGGCGCTCCCGGTGCTCGATGGTGACAAGAACGTGGTGGGAATCGTGCATCTGCATGATTTGATGAAAGCAGGAGCCATATGAGATGGGTCCTGCTCCCAGCTCTCTGCTCCCTGCTCCTCGCAGGTGGTTGTAAGAGTGGAACTCCCGTGACGGCGACCCAGGCGGTGCTCGACAGCGCCGACCAGGTGCTGGTCGGAATGACCCATTATGTCACGGAAGACGGGGTACTACGGGCGCGGGTGCGCGCCGACACCGCGTATTTCTTTTCCAACACCCAGCGCGCCGAGCTGCGCAACGTGCACGTCACGTTTTACGACCAGACGGGGAGACCAACGTCCGTGCTCACCTCGCGCGAGGGGACCCAGCACTGGCGCACGGGCGACATGGAAGCCCGGGGCAAGGTCATCGTGGTGCGCGACAAAGATGGCGCGACGATGAAAACCGAGGTGATGTATTACAACCAGGTGCGCAACGAGGTGAGCTCCGACAAGAGTTTCGTGTGGGACGAGCCCGGCCGGCACGCTGAAGGTGACGGGTTCACATCCGATCCCGAATTCAAGAACATCTCCGCCAAGCGACCCACCGGCCGCGGCGGCCAGTTCACCTTGCCGAACCAATGATCGCCGGTCCGTTGCTCGCTGTCGCGCTCGCCCTGCAACAACAGCCTGCCCCCCCCCCGGCTCCGCCGGATACGGGCCGGCCGTGCCGCGTCGTGATCGACTCGATCGGACACACCTACCGCGAGATCACCGGCGCGAACGGCGAAAAGTCGGCGCACGGCGGTGGTGGCGTGCTCGGGCACTGCGAGGGCACTGGGAGCACGATCTCCGCGGATAGTTTCGCGCATTACAGCGCGCTCGGCCGTCTCGACCTGATCGGCCGAGTGCAAATCCGCGACACCGGCATGACGCTCGACGCCCGCACGGCGTCCTACTTCCTCAGGGACGAACGCCTCGAGGCACACAACAACGTCGTCGCCGTCAATCGGCGCACGGGCTCCGTCTTGCGCGGGCCGAATCTGCTCTACTGGCGGGCGGCGAAAGGCATCCGCGACACCGTCGCGATGTACGCCACGCAACGGCCCACCGTTGAATACCGCCAGAACGCGTCTGGCGACACGCTGTCCATCGAACCGTATATCATCGTCGGCGACCGGCTGCGCTTCAAAGGCGACGACCGCATGTGGGCCGGCGGCAAGGTCACGATCGACCGCTCCGATTTTGCGGCGCGCTCCGATTCGATGCTGCTCGATCAGACCACCGGCTTCGGCGTGCTGGTCGGGAAACCCAGCGTCGAGGGGCGGGGCCGGGCCACGACCGGCGAGACAGGCAAGAGCTACACGCTGGTGGGCACGCGGATCGAGCTGGGGCTCGCGCAGCGCGACATTCGGCAGGTGAAGGCGCTCGGTAAGGGGAAGGCGACGGGTACCGACTGGGTGCTGACCGCGGATACGATCGATCTGCGCATCGCCGACCGGCTGCTCCAACAGACATTCGCGTGGGGCGACAGCATGCGACCGCACGCGATCTCGACGCTCTACACGATTCTATCCGATTCGCTGGCGATCGATTCGCCCGGTGAAATCCTGACCGAGTCGCGGGCGTTCGGCAGCGCGTTTTCCACGGCCAAACGCGACTCGCTGACACCACCCAAAGAAACCGACTGGATCACCGGGGACTCGCTCACGATCCGGTTTGCGCAGGAACAGGACTCGGTGACCAAGCGGCCGCGTTCCCGCTTGCGGCAGCTCGTCTCGCGCGGATCGCCAGCCCGAGCCCTGACGCACCATCCTAATCAGCAGGCCAACCCAAAGGACACAACGAAGACCGGCCCATCGATCAACTACTCCCGCGGCCATCAGATCACCCTCGCAATGTTGAAGGATCGGATCGATCGCGTGACCGTGGCGGGCAAGTCGGACGGTGTGCACCTCGAGCCGCGGCCGGCGGTTGTAGCCGACAGCCTGAAGAGAGCTGGTCCTTCACAACCTCCAGCCCCTCCAGCACCTCCACCGTCGGCCTCTCCATGAACGGCCTCGAGCGCTTTTCCGACCTCCTGGCGCGGAGCGACTCGTCGCTCGCGCTCGCGACCGGGGCGCTGGCGCGTATCGCCGACGACCAGGGGCACGCCTCGTTCAGCGACCTCGCCGTCGCCTATCGCGAGGAGTTTCTCAAGCTCCAGGCCCACGCCAAAGGCGAGGTGCCGGACGCGGGCAGCCTGTCGGTGGACGACGCCCGCGCCTACCTCGCGACCTCAGTCCTGCCACGCCTCGCGATGCTGAAGGTGCTGGTGCTGCCCATGGGCGCGCTGTGGGGCGACGTGCCGGTGGCCTTCGCGCCCGAGATCTGGGCGAGTGTGGCTCCCGACCGTCCGGCCGCGGCGCAGTATTTCCTGGCGCTGGCGGAAGAAACGGTGGCGCGCAGCGAGTCGGTCAGCGGCGAGCGCGAGGTCATTCGGGGCGGTAGCCGCCTCGAAGCCCAGCACCTCGTGAAGGCCTACAAGGGGCGGCGGGTCGTGAACAACGTGTCGCTCGATCTGGCACAGGGAGAGATCGTCGGGTTGCTGGGGCCGAACGGGGCGGGGAAGACCACGTCGTTCTACATGATCACGGGACTCATCCGGCCCGATGAGGGCAAGATCCTGCTCGATCGGCGGGAGATCACCGCGCTCCCGATGTACCTGCGCGCGCGCGCCGGCATCGGCTATCTCGCGCAGGAACCGTCGATCTTCCGCAAGTTGACCGTAGAGCAAAACGTCATGGCGATCCTCGAGACGCTGAACATCGACGCCGCCGAGCGGGCGCGGCGGCTCGAGTCGCTGCTCGATGAGCTGGCGATCAAGCATCTCCGTCATCAAATGGCGTACCAGCTATCCGGCGGGGAGCGGCGCCGGCTCGAGATCACGCGGGCGCTCGTCACCGAGCCGAAGTTCCTGCTGCTGGACGAGCCGTTCGCCGGCGTCGATCCCATCGCCGTCAACGACATCCAGACGATCGTCGCCGGACTGCGTCACCGCGGCATCGGCGTGCTGATCACCGATCACAACGTCGAGCAGACGCTCGACATCGTGGACCGCGCCTACATCATGTTCGAAGGGCGCGTCCAGGTCGCGGGCACGGTCCGCGAGCTGGTCTTCGACGACCGCGTCGCCTCGCTCTATCTCGGTCCGACCCTCACGACGCGGCTGCGCTCGCGTCTCTCGCCGGCCACGGTATGAAGACCGGGCTGCATCAACACACCTCGCTCCGGCAAGACCTGCGGATCAATCCACGCCTGTACCAGGCGATGGATCTGCTGTACATGCCGCTGCTCGACCTCGAGCAGCACCTGAAGCAGGAGCTGCTCGGCAATCCGTTCCTCGAGATGATCGAGCCGGAGGAAGAGGTCCAGGCCACGGCGGCCGAGCAGCAGAACAACAAACCTGAGAAAGAGGCAAAGGCCGAGGACGGGCCCGACTGGGAAAACATCTTGCTGGAGGACCGCACCGAGCACGGCGTGCCGAGCGGCAGCTATAGCGACGCCCGGGAATACGTGGAGCCGGTCACCGTCGAGAGTAAGGACCTGATCGACTATCTGCGCGACCAGACGCGGATGCTCGACCTCAATCCACGCCAGCAGCTGCTCGCCGAGGAATTCCTCGGCAACATCGGCGAGGATGGCTACCTCCAGCACAGCATCGAAGAGATCCTCAAGGGCGCGAACCAGCTACTCGAGGAGCACGAAGCCGAATCGGAGCTCGACCTGAATGTGCCGGCCTTCACGACGGCGGAAGTCGAAGCGATGCTCCACGTCATCCAGCAGCTCGATCCGCCTGGCATCGGCGCGCGCAACCTGCGCGAGTGCTTGATGCTGCAGCTCGAGAACCAGAAGCGCGCCGACACGCTGGTGTACCGGCTCGTGAAGGAAGCCTTCGATGACCTGATCGCCCACCGCTGGAGCGATCTGGGCAAGCGCTTCGGCCTGGCGCCTGAGGAGGTCCAGCGCGCCGCCGACGAGCTGGCGCGGCTCGATCCCAAGCCGGGCCTCCAGCATTCCGCCGCCAACGACGCCTACATCATTCCCGATCTGATCGTCGAGAAGATCGACGACAAATACCACGTCTTCCTCAATGACAGCGGCCTGCCGCGCCTGCGCATTTCCAAGACGTATCAGGAGATCGCGCGCGACAAGAAGAAATACGACGGCGAAAGCAAGGAATTCATCAACCAACGCCTGAACAGCGCCCACTGGATGATTCAGGCCATCGAGCAGCGCCGCCAGACGATGCTCAAAGTGATGAATTTCATCGTCGACCGGCAGCGCGAGTTCTTCGAGAAGGGGATCGACCATCTCAAGCCGCTCACGCTGCGCGAGGTGGCCGACGTCATCAGCATGCACGAGAGCACGGTCAGCCGCGTGACGAACGAGAAGTACGTGCAGACGCCGCGCGGCCTGTTGCCGCTTAAGTTCTTCTTCTCGAGCGGCCTCTCGACCACGACGGGAGAAGACGCGAGCGCCCGGTCGATCAAATCCCAGATCCAGAAGCTCGTGGACGATGAGCCGCCGAAGGATCCGCTGACAGATCAACAGATCGTCGAGCTGTTCGAGCGCAAGGGCGTCAAGATCGCCCGCCGCACCGTCGCCAAGTACCGCGACCAGCTCGGCATCCTGCCCGCGCGGATGCGGAAGCGCCTATGAGCCTCGCGACCAATTCCACACCGCCCGATGTGAGCGTGCTGGTTCCGGCAAAAGACGAAGCGGAGAACCTCACCGAGTTCGTGCGGCTGACCCGCGAGGCGATGCTGCCGCTGCCGTACGCGGTCGAGCTCGTGATCATCAACGACGGCAGCCACGACGGCACCTCGCGGCTGCTGGAGGAGCTCGTCGTCAAGCACCCGTTCGTGCGCGTGGTGACGCATCGGACGCAGCGCGGGATTGCCGACGCCCTGAAGTCCGGCGCCGACCTCGCGCGGGGCAGGGTGCTGGTCTACTATCCCGCCGACCTGCAATACCTGCCGGCCGATATTCCTGGGCTGGTCGGGCCGATCCTGGAAGGCCAGGCCGACGTCGTCACCGGCACCAAGCAAGGGCAGTATAACAAGCGCTTCGTTTCGGGGATTTACAACGCGCTGTGCCGTTGGCTGTTCGGCGTGCGGGTGAAGGACTTGAACTCCGTGAAGGCGTATCGCCGCGAGATCATGGACGTCGTGCCGATGCGACCCGATTGGCATCGCTTCATGGTGGTGGTCGCCGCCTCGCAAGGGTTCCGCCTCGCCGAGCGGCCGGTGCCGGTGCATCCGCGGCGCGCGGGTAGCTCGAAATTCGGGGTCGGACGCATTCCGGTGGGCGTGCTCGATCTGATGTCCGTCTGGTTCCAGGTCCGCTTCGCGCGCAAACCGATGCTGTTTTTCGGCGTGATCGGGGCGATGCTCTTCACGGTGGGCCTGGTCGTTGGCCTCGTGGCGTTGTATCTGCGCTTTGGCCCCCCGCACCTCGGTTTCCGCCCGCTCCTCGACCTGATCATGGTGCTCGTGATCTCGGGCGTGGTGCTGTTCGGCTTTGGATTCGTGGGGGAGATGGTGGCGGGGATGCGTGAGGAAATACGTGCCCTGGAGCGCGAGCTGCGGAGGGTGCGAGCCAAAGAGTAGAGGAATCTCCCAGTGGAGCAAACTGCAACACGGCAGGTATTAATGCATCATGCCGCCGCTGCAGCTGACTAGTCTGCTGCAAGACACCCTCCCGCATTTGTCCTACAAGGGCCGAGCCGTCCTGAGCGCGCTGGGCTGCGTCAATGGCCGCGCGCCCGGCTCCGCCGAGCTCGCGGCGTGGCTCGGCTTTCACGATCGCTACCAGTTCGCGCGGGCGATGCGCCGCGAGGGTCTGCCGCCGCTGGAGACGTTGGGCGGTTGGGCCCGCACGCTGTACTGGCTGCTCGAATCGGAGAGCTCCGGGGTCACGCTGCGCGAGCTGGCTGAGCGCGACCAGCTCGATCCTGCGGTCGCCTACCGCCTCGTGCGGCGCGTCACGGGGCGGCGTTGGTCCGAAATCCGGCGTGCGGGGCTCGCGCTGACATTGTTGCATTTCCGCGACCAGTGCCGCACCGGCCACGACCACTTCAAGCTCGAGACGCGAGAGGGGGGCGGAGGCGGGGGCGGGGGCGGGGGCGGGGGCGGGACCCCATGCGTGAGCCTCGACAACACGGCGGTTTCAACCGCCAGCGCGTGGCGGTCGAGCCGACCGGCGCATCTGCGTGGCGCCCTCGGTGAGCGCGTGCCCGTCAGCGGCTCTCCCTTCGACATCGCCCTTACGCCGACCGACCTGGCCCTCGTCACGCGGGGACATGCCGCCGCGGTGGATGTCCTGCGACGGAGCCCGCCACGCATCGTCCACAGTATCCACGTCGGCCCCGTGCCGACGCGCGTCGTTCCGAGTGCGCGCGGGGACGTCGCGTATGTCACCAGCCAGTTCTCCGAGGCCATCGACGTCGTCGACCTGACCTTGGGACGCCAGACAGCCACGTTGCGCGTCAGGGGTCATCCACTGGGCGCCGTGCTCTCCAAGGACGGCCAGACCCTCTATGTCTCCACGAATCGCGATCGGCTCGTCGCCCTCGCCGTGTCTGGCCGCGTCGCCGCCCGCGAGATCCCGATTCCGCACGGCAGCCCGCAGATCTGCATGCACCCATCGGGACGCCGCGTCTATGCGTCGGGGTTCCGCTCCGGCCTGATTGCGGAAGTCGAGGTGCCGTCGCTGCTTCCCCTGCGTGTGTTCGACGTCGGCGGGATCGTGCAAGACGTCGCGGTCACGGCTGACGGTCAGACGCTGTACGCCGCCAACGAGTCTGGCTGGCTCGATGCGATCCACCTGGCGAGTGGCAAGCGCTGTGGCAGACTCCAATTCGACACTGCCGCGCTCGGGCTCGCGCTGAGCGCCGATCAGGCCGACGTGGTCGTCGGTTTGCTCCACGCGGGACGGGTCGTCATCGTCGATCGCACGAGTCTGGCGGTTCGCGCGACGCTCCTCACAGGCGGCACACCGCGCCTCATGGCCACGTCTGCGCAGGGACGCGTGCTGGTCGTGAACGAGGCGGGCTGGGTGGATTTCATCGACTAGCACGTAGCAAACTGCATATGACTCTTGGGGCGTCGGCCCTTGTCAGTCCGACGGACTCGCTCTGTAATGTTGGACACACGTTCAACCGAACAGCGGGAGCCGCTCATGAGTCCACGCATCTCCATTGCCGCCGCGACCACCTGTCTGGTGCTGGTCGCATGCAACCGATCCGAACTGACCGACGTCACGACGTCCGTCGCAAGCGATCCACCGTCACCGCCGCAGGTCGTCGCGCATCTCCCGCTGGAAGGCTCTCCGTTCGGCTCCGCCGTTTCCTCGGCGGGAATTGGCTGGATCGGCCAACCGGACGCCGGTCGGGTCACTCGACTCGATATCGCGGCCGCTTCATTCACGGGAAGTGTCAGCCCGGGTCCCCGCCCGGTGCAAATCTCCGCGAATCAGGATGGCAGCCGCATCTACGTGCCGAGCTTCTTCGGCAACGGCCTGGTGGCGTCGGTCAATACGGCAACACTGACCATCGCGAACACCGTAAACGCCACCCCCGACCCGCAGGACGCCTATGGCGTGACCAATACACCGCGGGGCGACACCGTTTTTATGGGCATCACGAATGGTCCCATTTTCAAGATCGCCATGCAGAGCGGAGCCGTCGTGGGCACGCTGAATCTGCCTGTGGCAGCCGGGTACCACTTCGAGTGGAATAAAAACCGCTCGCGCCTCTATGCCTCGCAGCGGGCGTTCGATGGCGGCCGCGTGTTCGAGATCGATCCGAATACACTCACATTGCTGAGGACATTCGAGACCGGGGGATCCGCACAGGGCATTCAGCTTTCGGCCGACGGTAAGAAACTGTTTGTGGCCGCGCAGGATGGTGGCGTCATCGTTTGGGATGTCGCCAGTAATTCGCTCATCACGACATACGCGACCCCTGGATGCAACGGTTACGGACTGCTGAGCACCCCGGACAACGCGTTCCTCGTGGTGGGTTGCGTGTTGAATGGCCTCGTCGAGGTACTCGATCCGAAGACCGGCGCTTTGATCGAGACGTTGAACGTGGGCGGGCGCCCGCGCGAGCTGTCGTATGACGCCGCGACACACAGTATTCTCGTCCCCAACGAATCGGGGTGGGTGGACATTCTCCGGTAGTCCTTACGGGCGCACGGAACGCTACGGGGGGCCAGGACTGGCCCCCTGTATTATTCTTCCAGCCGATGCCAAACCTCAGCGCCGGCGCCGTCAAGTCGTGGTACAACCAGCACTATGCCGCGAAGGGACTGCAAACGATGCGTCCCGACGCAGCGTATCCCGTGTTCCTGGATCTCCTCGGCGCCAGCGCGGGCAGCCGGCTGCTTGACGTCAGTTGTGGCGCCGGTTCACTGCTCGCGGCGGCGCACGCTCGCGGCATCGAGTCGGTGGGCGTCGATCTGTCCGACGAAGCCGTGCGCCTCGCGAAACGCGTCGCGCCCACGGCAGAAGTCGCGGTCGGAGCCGGGGAGGCGCTCGCGTTTCGCAGCGCGACCTTCGACTACGTCACATGTCTCGGCTCACTCGAGCACTTTCTGGACATGGGGCAGGGGCTGGAAGAAATGAAGCGCGTCGCGAAACCCGGGGCGCGCTTCTGCATCATGGTGCCCAACCAGAACTTCATCGGGTGGAAAGTGCTTGGTCACCAGGGCACGGCGCAGCAGGACATCAACGAGCACTTGCAATCGCTCGCCGCATGGCGGCGGTTGTTCGAAGCGCACGGTCTCGGCGTCCTACGCGCGACGCCCGATCGCTGGCACGCCGTGCGTTGGCGTGCGCCGGGCGCTCGCGGCGGTGTGGTGAACCGATTCCTGCTCGGTCCGATCCTCGAGCTCGCCTGGCGCCTGATCCCGCTGCGGTGGCAGTATCAGTTCGTCTTCCTGCTCGAGCGCCGCGCTCAGGCGTCGCGCGCCAACCGAATCCCGTAACGGCCGAGATACAGCGCCAGCTCTTCCGTCAGCGGCGAGCCATCGCGGCTGCGCGTCTTGCCGCCCAGATCCAGCCAGTGCACGCCCCGCGTGCGGAACCCGTCGCGCAGCGCCTGAGGCAGCGCGGACTCCGTCAGCACGCAGTCACCGCGTCGCAGCGCGCCATCCGGCGGCACCGCGCCCGCGCGGAGCCATAGCAGGCGACCCCGTTTTCCCCCGACGCGGTAACTCCGGAATGGCGGCTCCTCGCTAATCGTGCCGCCATGATATCCCACGAATTGATCGAACTCCGTGATCATCTGCGCCACGAGCGCGGTGCGCTGCGCGTCGCTCAAGCGACGCGGAAAGTCGGGAGCCGTGCGGATGACCTTGGCGGGAGAGCCCACGGCGAGGCTCCCCGGTGGGATGGTTCCGGACACGAGAGAATTCGCGCCGATGACCGTGCCGTCGCCGATCGTGGTCCCCGGCATGACAAACACGCGCCACGGCAGCCAGACGCTCTTCCCCAGCGTGACCGGCTCGTAGTTGACCGGATAGCCGTCCAGCGCATTGAGCCAGACGCCGTGCGTGAAGATGAGGCAGTGACCGCCGATTCCGGTGTCGTCACCGATGACGATCGGCTTCGTCGGATTGATGAATGCCAGCTGCAGAATGATCGTGCGGCTCCCCAGTTGGAAGCGCGACTCCGGAAGCTGCGGCCCGCCCACGTAAACCTGCTCACGGATCTTCGCGTCTTCCCCGATCTGAATCGTCTCGCACGACACGTAGCTCATCGTTCCGACGCTCGAGTGGCGTCCGATGGAGATATTGCGACCCTGGACGATCGCCAGGAGGCCGATCTCGACGTGATCGCCCAGCTCGACCGATTTCCCAACCACGATGCCGCCGAAGCTGAAGCGCACACCCTTGCCGATGCGATAACCCAGGAGCCACCGGTACGCGAGGCGCTTGAGCGGGCTTGGTAACCAGCCGAACAGCAGCAGGTGTCGAAACGGGATGCGATCTTTCGGGATCAGCGACGCGCTCATGGTGCGGTAAGATAAGGCGTCGTGAGTCGGCTGTATATTCGAAGCACCCGTGATCACATTGCCAAACCGCGACGCGCTGCGCTCCCTGAGCCCCCTGGAGCGATTCGGTCTCGACGTCCTGGTGGATCTTTCGCGCTGCGCGATCGTGGAAGATCCGGCCGCCGAGGTCGTCCGCGTCGCGATCGCCGATCAGGATCCGGGTGTTGCGCATTTACGTGCGTGCATCGCCCACGATTGGTACATCGAGCGGGGTGACGGCGTCGTCCGTGTCCCACGCGCGATCTTGCGTCGCCTCGCCGAGATCGCGACCGGAGCGGCCGAGCGGCGCTCCACGGTGCGCGACCGGTTTGGCCGCGTGCCATCGACCGAAAACGAACTCGTGCGACAGAACGTCGCGGCGCAGCCGGTGGTTGCGATCGCCGCCGCGCGGTTGCGCGAGGCGGTCGTTGCAAGCGCCGGCCGGCGACCGATCGCGTTCCTCACGCCCTGGCCCGAAGGGAAGCGCTGGGCGGCGGCAATCACGCACGATCTGGACGTCGTCGATCTCTGGCCCGTGTTCACAGCGCTGCGGATGGCCGAGCTGGCTCGCAAGGGAGAGCTGCAGCGGATCGCGCGGACGGCGCTGTCCGCTTTCGGCACCATCGGCCGCAATCCCGTACAGCGCGCGTTGCGCGCACTGCTCGACGCCGAGGACCAGCGCAGCATCGTTTCGAGCTGGTTCGTGCTGTGCGGGACACCGACGTTCCACACCATGCGCGCCGGTGACCTGACCTATCGCCCCGAAGGACGTGGCGCGAGAGCCGCCCTGCGGGCGCTGCTCGATCACCGCTGCGAAATCAACCTGCACGGCAGCTTCGCCACGAGCGACGACCACGCCCTGTTCGCCGAACAGCGGCGCCGGCTGGCCGGCCTCACGGAGCAACCAGTGCCAGGGGTCCGACAGCACTTTCTACGCATGCGCCCGGGCGAGACGATCCGCGGGATGGCGGCGGCCGGTTTTCGCTACGACACCACGGCAGGGTTCCCGGATCGCAACGGCTTCCGACTCGGCGTAGGCGACGTGATTCCGGGGTGGGACGGGGCAGGGGAAAAGCCGCTCGAGATCCAGGAAGCGCCGGTCATCTGGATGGATCGCGCGCTGAGCAAGTACGCGGGGGTCGAGGATCCGGAAGCATGGATCAGCGAAGGCGTCACCCTCGCGGACGCGTGTCGCGCGACCCAAGGGCTGTGGGTCGGGGTGTGGCATCCGAATCTGACGCCGGCCCTTGGCTTCCCAGATGCGCCGGCGGCGTTCGCGGCGCTACTGGATCGCTTACTCGCCCAGCAGCCGTTCATGGCGCCGCTTGGCAGCCTGGTCGAATGGCGCGTCGCGCGGCGCGGCGTGCGGGTGCGCGGCGTCCTGCCCGACGGCCGGCCCGATGCCTACGGCACGGCGCCCAGGACCGACCGTCTCATGCTCGAGGATTCTTCCGGAGCGCGGCGGCATAGCATTCCTGCCACGCCGCGATAATCGCCTCCCAGCCGAACTGCTCGCGCACGCGCCGGCTGCCGGCCTCGGCGAGTCGCTTGGCGAACGCGGGGTCGGTCGCAATGCGCTCGATCGCTTTCGCGATCGCCGTGGGATCCTCCGGCGGGACGAGCAGACCCGTCTCGCCGTCCCCGATGATGTCCGTGATGCCGCCGATCGCGCTGCCGATGACCGGCACCCGATAGCTGAGCGCCTCGAGCAAGACGACGCCGAGCCCCTCGGTGTCGCCGCGCTGATCGACGATCGACGGGAGCACGAGCACGCTCGCCTCGTGAAATGCGCGATGCAGATCGGGCTCGGGAACACGGCCCGGCATCTCTACCCGTCCATCGAGGCCGAGCTCGTGCACCTGCGCTTCGAGCTTCGCGCGATCGGTGCCCTCGCCCAGAATGAGGAGTTTTGCAGGGATGGTGGACGGCAGGCGGTGCAGGGCATCGATCAGGTATCGCACGCCTTTGCGCGGAATCAGGTTGCCGACATACAAGATCTGGAACGTGCCGTCTGTCGAGCGGCGTGCGGCGCTCCCCCCCGGTAACGATTCCGCGAATCCCAGCCCGTAGGGAATGACGCGTACCGGAACATGGACCAGCTCCGCGATCTCGCGCGCGGTGTAGGACGAGATGGCGACGACCTGATCCGACGTGCGCAGCGCCCGTTTGAGAAACTGCTTCAACCAGGGGAGGCGACTCTTCACCCAGCGCAGCTCGATGCCGTACCACAATGTGACGAGCCCAGTGCGCCCTCTGCTCCCGCGGCGCGCCGCCCATCCGAACAGCGCGTGCGGCACGGGCCAATGCACGTGGACGATGTCGAACTCGCGCCGGCGTGCCAGACGCCACGCTGCACGCATCCCCGCCAGCACGTAGAACGGCGCCATCAGCTTGTAGCGCATGGAGCGTCCCACGCGGTCCACAGTTCCCTGGTCGTGGGTCAGATCCTCCCAGCGCCCGGGGAAGTAGCGAAACCGGTGAACGGGAATGCCCTCGAATTCGGTGTTGCCGCCGCCGCGGTAGGCGGGGGCGAACACTTCGACGTCGAGTCCGGCAGCGCGTTGGCGTCGGAGCAGCTCGATGAGCCAGGGCGCGATGATGTCCCCGGGGGCGCGCGGAAACGCCGTAACCACATGGAGGATGCGCATTAAGAGTGCTGTACTATAGCCGACCCTTGGCTATTTTGGAGTCTCATTGGGCAGAGCATGGTGGTTTCGGGTGCTGCAGGCGGTCGTGCTCGCCGGTGCGGCCGTCTATCTGTTTCGCGTGGCAGCGCCTCAGTGGCCCGCGATTCGCGCGCGCAGCTTTGCCTGGCGCGGCGCGCCCCTCGCGCTCAGCGGGCTCCTCATCGTCGCGAATCTCGCGTGGATGATCGCCATCTGGAACATGAGCTTGCGGTGGTGCGCCGCGAGGCTGCGCTACTGGGACGCGGCCCGCATCTGGTTCACCGCCAACCTGGCCCGTTTCCTCCCGGGCGCCGTCCTCCAGTTCGCGAGTCTTGCCATCATGGCCTCGCGCTACGGCGTGGCACCGACCGCCGCCACAGCCACCGTGCTCCTGCAGCAGATTGTCCTGCTCCTCACCGGGCTCGTCGTCATTGCGGGATTTACGCCGATCGTCTTGCATCAGGGGTGGTGGCAGGCAGCGTTCGTGGTCGCGCTCGTCCTCGGCGCGGGGGTGTTGCTGCTGCTGCCCAGGCTCACGAAGCGGCTCCCCAGTCTGGCGAGATTGTGGTCGCAGGTGCGGCCGCATCAGCTGCCCGGATACGCGGTCCTGCTCGCGATTCAGTGGCTCCTGTACGGGATGGCCTTCCGGCTGCTCGCGATCGGACTCTTGGGGGATACCGCGGCTGCAGGCTCCCTGGGTTTCTACATCACGGCATTCACGGAGAGTTATTTGGCAGGCGTAATCGCGGTCTTCGCGCCCGCGGGGCTGCTGGTGCGCGAGGCAGCCCTTATCAACGTTCTGACGCCGGTGCTGGGCGGTGCCGACGCCGTGATTCTCGCCGTCGCGGCGCGGATCTGGCACACCGCACTCGAGCTGCTCGCCGGATTGCTCGTCCTGACTGTCCCAGTCCCGCCGGCGGCCCAGTCAGGACCAGCCGGCGCCACTTCACCGTGACCCACACATGACCGCCACCGCTGCGCCCCCCCCGGTTGCCTACACGCCCCGTCGCCCGCATCTCGCCGCGCTCGGTGTCGTGTCGCTCTTCATTTTTATCCTAGCGCTGCCGATGCTCTCGGGTCGCTGGCTTGCGTCACCGGACGGCGATCAATACTCGAGCGGCTATGCGGTCAAGGAATGGGCCGCGAACGAGTATCACCGGGCCGGGCACTTCCCGCTCTGGAATCCGATGATCATGGGAGGCTTGCCGTACATCGACGTCGTGACGCACGGCGACGTGCTGTATCCCACCTCGTTTTTGCGCGAGGTGATGCCGCCGTACCAGGCGATGAACATCGCGTTCGTCCTGCATTACATCCTCGCCGGTTTTCTGACGTACCTGTTCCTGCGCCGCTTAGGCGCGTCGTGGATCGGCGCGGTGACAGGAGGGGTCGCCTATCAGTTGTCCGGCATCCTGATCTCGTACGTCCACCCGGGACACGACGGCAAGCTCTTTGTCTCGACGATGCTACCCCTGGCGTTCCTCGCGCTGCTCGCGGCACTGCGGGACAAGCGCGCCTGGGGCTACCCGCTGCTCGCCGTCGCCGTCGCGCTCTGTTTGCTCAGCCCGCATGTGCAGACGACGTACTATCTGTTGATCGCCGCGGCGCTGTTCGCGCTGTACTTGACGTTCGGAGAACCCAGTCCCGATCCATTGCGCAGTCGCCTGATCAGACTGGGCGTCGTGTTCCTCGCGGTGATCGTGGGATTCGGCATCGCGGCCCCGCAGATCCTGCCGTTCATTCAGTACATCCCCCATTCGCCCAGGGCAGGGGGGTATTCTGTTGGCTATCAAGGGTCGACGTCTTTTGGCATCCCCTGGAATCACATCCCCGAGTTCATCATCGCCGGCTTCACCGGCGACACGGAGACCTACTGGGGCTCAAACCCTCTGAAGCTGCATTCCGAGTACCTCGGACTCCCCGTAGTCGCGCTCGCGATTCTTGGCCTCGGGGATCGCCGCCGGCGGCTCGTCTGGTGGCTCGTGGGAATCGGGACCTTGTTCCTGCTCATCGCGCTTGGCGCGTCGACGCCGTTCTACCATCTGTGGTGGACGGTGATGCCGATGGTAAAGAAGACGCGTGCCCCCGGGATGGTGTTCTTTGTCGTTGCGTTCTGCACGGCCACGTTCGCGGCGTTTGGCGTGGATCGCCTCGAACGTCGCGACCCGACCGCCACGAAGCACGCGCGCGTCTGGCTCATCACGGCCGGGGTGATCGCCTTGCTTGGCTTGATCGCTGTCTTTGGCCAGCTCGCCCAGGCGTTGGCGTTGGGAGGCGAGCACCCCGAGCGACTCCCGGCGGCAATCGCCCGGGGATCGTTCATACGCCTTTCGACGCTGATTGGTGCGGTCGCGTTGGCAGGGGTCGCGTTGCTTACGTGGGGCTGGCTCAAGGGACGCGTTCCCGTGCTGCTGCTCGCGTTCGGGATCCCGCTGCTCGTTGGCGTGGATCTCTGGCGCAATGGCCAGCATTTCTGGCAATACTCACCGAAGCCGAGTGAAGGGCTGTATCGGACCGACCCGCTCGTAGCCCGCTTGCAAGCCGAACCCAAGCCGTGGCGAGTGTTCAATATCGGCGACTCCTACGGTGTCTATCCGCAGAACACGCTGATGGGCTTTGGGATTCCTCAGGTGTTGGGCTATCAAGGCAGCGAGCTCAGGTACTTCGACGAGCTCATCGGCGGGCGACCGGGGACCGGCCCCCAAGCGGCACAGTACCTCTTCACATCGACGCGACTCTGGCATCTTCTGGCGGTTCGCTACGTCATCCTGCCCGATACCGCCAATCTGCCGGGCTATCATCGCGTCCTCGGCCCTGTGACGACCGGCGACGGGAGGCAAGCATTCCTGTACGAAGCCGACACCACTCCGACGTACGCTCAGGTCGTTCCGGCGGCGGTGAAGCTCTCGGCGGATTCGCTCGTGCCGCCGACGCTCGCCGATCCGCGCATGCCGGGATACGATCGCGTGGTTCTGCTCCCCGCGAGCGCGCCCATCAATCCGGCGCCGCTGCAGGGCCTGCCGCCGCCGTCGCCATCGCACGGGAAGGTGACGAACTGGGACGCGGGGCGCATGACGATCACGCTCGACCCGCCGCCGCGCGACTCCAGCTACGTCCTGATCGCTGAAAACTGGTATCTCGATTGGAGCGTCAGCGTCGATGGGCGACCGGGCCAGGTGCTCCGTGGAGATAACGCACTCATGACGATTCCGGTCGCCCCCGGCGCGCGGCAGCTCGAGCTGAGCTATCACTCGAAAGCGATCGCCCGGGGCTTCGCTGTCGGCCTCGCGAGTCTGGTCATCGCGCTCGCCGGCTTCATCGTACCCCCGGGTATCGAACGGAGACGCCGGCGTGCCTGAACGCGCTCTCATCATCGTCCCGACCTACAATGAAGCGGTCAACCTCCCGCACATCGTGCCGCAGGCGCTCGCCCAGGACCCGCGGCTGGAGGTGCTCGTCGTGGACGACAACTCCCCCGACGGCACAGGCAGGATGGCCGATGAGATGGCGCGCACCAACCCCCGCGTCTACGCGCTGCACCGGGAGGGGAAGCTCGGGCTGGGGACGGCGTACATCGCCGGGTTCAAGTGGGCGCTGGAGCGGGGGTATGACTACATCTTCGAAATGGATGCCGATTTCCAGCACGATCCCGCCCACCTCAAGGACTTTCTCACGGCCATTCAGGATGCGGACGTCGTGCTGGGCTCACGCTACCTCGATGGAAAGGTGACGATCGTCAATTGGCCGATGGGCCGGTTGATGCTATCGTACTTCGCCAATGTGTACGCCCGCTGGTTTACCGGCCTCAGGATCTGGGATCTGACGGGTGGGTTCAAGTGCTTTCGCAGGCGCGTGCTCGAGGCGATTGACCTTTCCGCGGTCGGTTCCAACGGGTACGCCTTTCAAATCGAGATGAGTGTTCGCGCATGGCGAAAAGGGTTCAAGCTCCGCGAGATTCCGATCGTGTTCGTCGACCGGGCCGAGGGACAGAGCAAGATGAACCGGGCCATCGTCCGCGAGGCGGTGTGGAAGGTGCCACGCCTCCGGCTCATGGCCTGGTTCGGTCGCATCTGATCGGCCTGCCGGTCTACAAGATGACGGGATCGGGAAACGATTTCGTCATGGTGGACGCACGTGTGTCCACGCCGGCCGACTGGACGCCGGAAGACATGCAGGCCGTCTGCGCCCGGGGAACGGGCATCGGGGCTGACGGGATCGTGTTCGTCGGGCCGGGCTCGCACGCTGGTGCCGCCCGCATGATTTACTACAATGCCGACGGATCTCACGCCGCCATGTGTGGCAACGCGGCGCTCTGCAGCACCACTCTCGCCGCGCATCTGGGCGTCGGCACGCCCGAGGGGATGGACCTCGAGACGGATGCCGGTACCTACCAGAGCCGTGCGGTCGAAGCCGGGCGAGCGGAGCTGCATCTCGCTCCGGTCGAACGGCCCGCCGCCGTTCCGGGGCTCGCACTGTCGGCTGGCGAACGGCAGGCCGTGCTTACCAGGGTCGGCGTCCCGCATCTGATCGTCCTGGTGGACGATGTGGATGACGTGGACCTCATGGACCGCGGCCGAGCGCTGCGGTTTGACCCGGCGCTGGCTCCGGACGGGGCCAATATCAACTTCATCGCGAAGGACGAGGCCGGCCGCTGGCGCATGCGGACCTATGAGCGCGGCATCGAGGGTGAGACGCTAGCGTGCGGTACCGGTGCGGTGGGCGCGGGCTGCGCGATTCAGGAATGGAGTCTGGGGGGACTGCCGCTGGACATCCAGAGCCGCAGCGGCCGGATGATTGGCGTACGGGCTACGAAGGCCCAAAGCGGCCGTTATGACGACGTGTGGCTGATTGGAGAGGGGAGAATGGTGTTCAGAGGCGTGATTACTTGATCAGCTTGTCCACATTCACACGCAGCTCAACTTAACATAACATTCATTATACGAAGTTGATGCTGCTATGATGCTGTCCCCTTGATGAGCTCACCCAGCCGCACCTTGGCCTCACCCGCGATGCCCTCTTTCCCAAACTCGCTCACGATGCGCCGATAGGCAGCAACGGCCCTGGTCGTGTCTCCAGCGTTTGTCCAGGCTCGACCGGCATCAGACAGCATCTGCGCCTTCAGGAAGTCCAGGCGGGCCGCTGCAGACGCGTTTTCGTACGATTCCCCGGCGTCCCGCGGCTTCCCCATGTCCTCGTACGCGGCCCCCAGGAGCCCATAGGCCTGCGCCCGATACGCCTGCGGCGCCCCCGGAGCGAAATCCTTGAGGACGGTAATTGCCTGCTGCGGCTGCTTCTCGAGCAACCGCGCGTTGGCGAGCAGAATTCGAGCTTCGGCGGCCGCGTTCGTTCCCGAGTAGTTCGCGATCACCTTCGCCAGCTCGCTCGCGGCCAGCGGGTAGTTCTGGTTCTCGAAGGCAAACCGTGCGCCCTGAAGATCGCGGCTCGCGATCTCTTCGGTGCGATGCTTGGTCGAGAGCGTCCACACGAACAGACCCGCGCCCACGACCAGAATGGCCCCCACCCACGACGTGATTTGCGTGTGAGCCCTGAACCAGGCGCCGAGTCGATCGGAGAGCGGCGGCCGTTGGGCGCCCGGCGGCGCGGACGATGTGGTCGCCGAATTCACAGGAGGCGTCGGTTTTCCGCTGCCGGGGCGTGTTGCCGTTGCCATATGCTCCTTCGGAGAAGTGCCCCTGGGGTGACTCGAACACCCGGCCAACGGTTTAGGAAACCGCTGCTCTATCCACCTGAGCTACAGGGGCGTTTCCGAGAGCGCCGGGGGCGCGTAAGCGGCGAAATCTACGCGAGTTAGGCGTAATGCAGCAAGGCCTCGACGCGCCTTCCCTGCAGCCGCTGGCGGCCCTTCAGAAAGTCGAGCTCGATCAGGAAGGTGAATCCGGTCACGGCTGCGCCTGTGCCAGCAACTAGTTGGGCAGCCGCGTTCGCGGTGCCCCCGGTCGCGAGAACATCGTCCACGATCAGCACCCGGTCGCCCGGCTGCACGGCGTCATGATGCATCTCCAGGGCATCCGTGCCGTACTCGAGCGCGTACTCCACACGCTGCGTCGCGGCGGGCAGCTTCCCAGGCTTCCGGATCGGGACCAGCCCTGCCCCCAGCTCGAGCGCGATCGGCGCCCCAAACAGGAAACCGCGCGATTCGATCGACACGACGCGCGTGATCCCTGCACTCCGGTACGGGTCCGCCATCGCCTTCACCGCCTGCCCGAATAACGGGATGTTCAACAGCAGCGGCGTGACGTCCTTGAACACGATCCCGGGTTTGGGAAAGTCCTTTACGTCGCGGATCGTGCGCTTCAGCTCGTCGATCAGCTGCGGTTTAGCGGACGTCAAAGGACCTCGGCACGTCGAGCTCATGTGGAACGTGAATGCGTTCGACATCATCGACGCGCGCGTGCGACGGGCCGCGCTTCAGATGAGCCTCCAACACCTCAAGTGCCGTCTCAGGGCCCTGAGAAACTACTTCAACCGAGCCATCTGGAAGGTTCTGTACGTACCCGCCGAGTTTCAGTCGCTCTGCCTCACGCATGACAAACCACCTGAACCCGACGCCCTGAACGCGGCCCCGGATAATCCAGCGGCGGAGGCTCATTTCGGACGTCGACGACGCAGGACATAAATCCCGACGACAATCAGCGTGACGGGGATCAAGACCAGCAACGCCCGCGTGACGTAACGATGGATCTCTTCGGGGCGCAGCGCAGCCTCGTGCTGGCCCAGGAAGTATCCGATCCAGGTGAGGATCGCACACCACACGGCGGCGCCGGCGGCCGTGTACAGGATGAACTTGGGCAGCGGCATCCGATGCAGCCCCGCCGGAATCGAGATGAGGTGGCGGATCACCGGGAACAGCCGCCCGATCAGGGTGCTGATCTCGCCATGCTCGGCGAAAAACCGCTCGGAGCGTGCCAGGTTCTTGTCGCTGAGGAGCACGTACTTGCCGTAGCGCTGGATCAGCGGCCGCCCGATGAGCTGCGCGCCGTAATAGTTGGCGAGCGCGCCGATGACGCTGCCCAACACCCCGCACAGAAGAGCGACGCCGAAGTTCATCTGTCCCTTCGCCGCCCAATAGCCGGCCGGGGGCATGACCAGCTCGCTCGGCACCGGGAGGATCGACGACTCCATCGCCATTAGCGCCACGATGCCGGGGTAGCCGAGGTCGAGCAGCGTCTGCAGCAGCCAGTCGATGAAGCGCTCAAGCATCGAAGCCGTGCTCGCCGACGAGGGGGACAAAGCGGGCGTCGCCGATGGGCGTCACGTGGGCTCCCATGGGGGTGACGCGCACGAGGGAGAGGACTTGCTTCCCCTTGGTGCCGAGGGGGATGATCATGCGACCGTCGGGCGCGAGCTGCTGGACCAGGGGCGGCGGGAGCTCGGGCCCCCCGGCCGCCACCAGAATCGCATGGTACGGCGCGTACGCACTCCAGCCCAGGGTGCCGTCGCCGACCAGGACAGAGACGTTGGTGACTCCGGCGGCACGTAGCGCCGCCTGAGCGGTTTCGGCAAGCGAGCGCACGCGCTCGATCGTAAACACCTGCTCCGCGAGCGCGGCGAGCAGCGCGGTCTGATAGCCTGACCCGGTCCCGATCTCCAGGACGCGCTCGTTGCCCTTGAGGCCGAGGGTCTCGAGATAACGCGCCTGCGTGAAGGGCTGTGAGATCGTCTGCCCCGCACCGATCGGAAGGGCGGCGTCTTCGTACGCGCGATGCCGCACCGCCTCGGGCACGAACAAATGGCGCGGCGTCGCGGCAAACGCGCGCAGCACAGCGAGGTCACGGATGCCCTGGGCGCGGAGCTGCTCGACCAGGCGGGTGCGGTAGCCGCCGTAGGTGTCGCGGCTGCCCGTCACTTCCCCAGATCCCACTTCCTGACGACTTCGAGCAGCTTGTAATTCGTCATGTCAACGTGCAGCGGCGTAACCGAGATGTACCCGTCTTTCACCGCCTGGAAGTCCGAATCGGCACCGCCCGACCAAGTCACGTGCCCTCCCCCGATCCAGTGGATCTCCCGGCCCCACGGGTCCTTCATTTTGGCGACCTCTTCGTGGAACACGCGGCTGCCAAGGTTGGTGGCCTTCACGCCTTTGACCTGATCGCCCGGAATCGCCGGAAGATTGATGTTCAGCAGGGTCTCACCGGGGAAATTTTCGACGCGCACGATGCGCTCGATGATCCGTTGCAGCCCCTGGCGATGGCTCTCGAGGTGCTCGAGATCGAAGCTGCCGTACGACACCGCGATGCTGGGGATGCCGGCTGCAAGTCCCTCCATCGCCGCGGCGACGGTACCCGAGTACAGCACGTCCTCGCCCATGTTCGGGCCATGGTTCACGCCGGAAATGACCCAGTTGGGGCCATCCGGCATGAGCGTGCTGAGCGCAAGCAGGACACAGTCGGTCGGGGTGCCGTCTACCTGGAATGCCCCGTCAGATCGCCGGTGCGCCCGCAGCGGCCGGTGCAGCGTCAGCGAGTGCGACGTCCCGCTCTGTTCGCGGTCGGGCGCAACAACCGTCACCTGCCCGACGGTGGCGCAGACATCTGCGAGCAGCGCGATGCCCGGCGCGAGGACGCCGTCATCGTTCGAGACCAGAATCCGCAAGCCGTTGTCGTTCGAGTTGGTCACGTCGCTCCTACCACGATTCTGCCCGCGTGGCGCGCAAAGGCGCGCGCCATACGCCAGGTATCGCCCCAGGCACGAAAGTGACTGTGGGCACCATAGATCGTCGGTACTTCGACAGAAACCACACGGAAGCCGGCCCGCAACGCGTCGAGCAGGAAGTTGGCCTCGTACTCGTACCGATCCCCCGCGGGCTGCACGCGCTCGGCGACCTCGCGCGTGAACGCGCGAAAGCCGGTCTGCGCGTCACTCACCCGCTGCCCGCCGATGCGCGACGCGAGGGTCGCGGACAGCCAATTGGTGAGCCGGCGGGAAATGGGCATACTGAGATCACGCTTGCGCGCGCCTAACACGAGATCGGCTCGCCCTTCCGCGATCGGTCGCAGCAACCTGGGAATCTCCTCCGGGGGGTGCTGTCCATCGGCATCAATGGTAACCAGGACGCCCGCGTCGCGGGCAGTCGCTTCCCGAATCCCGTCCCGCAGCGCCGCACCCTTGCCGCGATTGCGCGGATGCGTGACGAGCGTTGTGCCCGTCCCGCATCCCTCGTCCCCCGTCGCGTCTGTTGAGCCGTCGTCGACGAGGATGACATCGGCCGCCGGCGCGGCCGCGCGCGTGCGTGACAGGACCTCGCGGATCGTTGCTGCTGCCTGATACGCGGGGATGACGATCGCGACCCGCAGATCAGCTCCCTTCGAGGATGCCGAGCACCGACTTGAGCTCGGCGCGGAGCTCCTTGACGGTTTCCGTGGCCAGCGCGCGCCGTGCTTCGGGCTTTAGCTCGCCCGAGCGGCGGTACTGCTCGATCTTCTGGCGCGCGCCTTCGATCGTGTACTTCTCGGTGTACAGCAGGTGCTTCACGAGCATGATCAGCTCGATCTCGCGCCGCTGGTACACGCGATTGCCGGAGCGGTTCTTGGCGGGATTCAGGAACCGGAACTGACTCTCCCAATAGCGCAGCACGTGCGGCTTCAGGTCGGTGAGCTGGCAGACCTCGCCGATCGAGAAGAACTCCTGGACGGGCTGGGCGGGTGTGCTGCTCATCGGTCCCTCCCCTCCCCTTCCGCCTTCAGCTCGCGCTCCATCAGGTCGCTCACCGCCTGGCGCGGCGGCTTGTTCTTGAAGAGCACGTTGGCGACTTCGCGTGCGATCGGCAGGTCGACACCGTGGCGTTCACCCAGAGCCACGGCCGTCCGGGTCGTGTTGACGCCTTCCACGACGGCCGGCTTCCCCGCGAGCGCCTGCTCCAGCGTCTGCCCCTGCCCCAGCGCCACGCCCAGCGTGCGATTACGCGAGAGCGCGCCGGTGGACGTCAGGATCAGGTCCCCCATCCCCGCCAGGCCTGCGAACGTCGTCGCCTGCGCACCCAGCGTGACGCCAAGGCGTGTGATCTCGGCGAGGCCGCGCGTGATCAGGGCAGCGCGGGTGTTGAACCCGAGCCCCAGGCCCTCGAGGATCCCGGCGGCGAGTGCGATCACGTTCTTGAGCGCGCCCGCCAGCTCGACACCGACAACGTCGGTGTGGGAGTAGACGCGAAAGTAGTTCGTCGAGAAGACGCGCTGCGTCCGCTGCGCGACGCCGTGGTCGGTCGCGGCGGCGACGACCGCCGTCGGCTGCTGTTGAAAGACTTCCCACGCGAACGACGGGCCGGAGAGCACGGCCACTGGGATGCCTGCCGGGAGCACCTCGGCGAGGACGCACGAGGGTCGCTCGAGGCGGTCGGGGTCGAGTCCCTTGGAAGCGCTCACGATCAGCGGTCGCGACCGATCCAGCGCTTGGGCGGCCTCGGCCATCACCGGCCGCACGGCGTGCGAGGGTGCGGCGGAGACGATGGTTTCGGCGCCGCGGATCGCCGCCGCGAGGTCTCCCTCCGCTGTCAGGGCCGGCGCCAGCGAGGCTCCCGGCAAGAACATCTCATTGACGTGTCGCCGGTTCACGCTGTCGACGACTTCGGCTTCGCGCGCCCAGATGGTGACCTGCTCGCCTTTGCGCGCGAGCAAATCGGCCAAAGCTGTGCCCCAGGCTCCACCGCCCACGACCGCGACTTTCATTGGTCGGTCGGTCGGGTCCGGAACCGATTCTCGGTCCCCGCGACGAGGCGGCTGATGTTCCGACGGTGGGCGAAAATGATCAATGCGACCAGTGCGACGCTTGCCCAGAACGTGTACGGCGAACCCGGCTGCAAGAGGGAGATCGACACCGGTACCGTCAGCACGGCGACGATCGAACTGAGCGATACGTAGCCCGTCAGCCAGAGGGAGAGCACCCACACCAGAATCGCGAGCAACACGGCGACGGGGGCGAGTGCCAGAAACATCCCCGCGGCCGTCGCGACGCCTTTCCCACCCTTGAAGCTCACGTACGGCGAGAACATGTGGCCGAGGACCGCGGCCCCACCGAGCACGACGGGCAGCCAGGGATGCTGCGCGGCGCCCGCCCACTGCGAGAAGAACAGCACGGGGATCGCGCCCTTCGCGATGTCGAACAGCGCGACGGGAATCGCGTACTTCCAGCCCAGGATGCGATAGACGTTGGTGGCGCCGAGGTTCTTGGAGCCGTGCGCGCGGAGGTCGATCCCCCGCCCCACCCTGCCGGCGATGTAGCTGGTCGGCGTGGCGCCGAGCAGATAGGACGCGAGCATGGCCAGAATGGCGTTCAGCGCCGGCCCCGCTTGCGCCGGAACTTGATCGTGAGCGGCGCCCCGGTGAACTCCCACGCCTCCCGAAAGCCGTTGTGCAGGTAGCGCGTGTAGGACTCGGGGATCGCTTCGGGCCGATTCGCGACCACGGCAAAGCGCGGCGGCGCCGTGCCGACCTGCGTCGCGTAGAACAGGCGCACCGACTCGCCGACCGGCTGCGGCGGCTGTTGGCGGGCGAGCAGTGCTTCGAGGACGCGATTGACTTCGGCCGTGGGCACGCGCTTCTCGCGCTCATCCGCCACGGTCACGATAGCGTCGAGCAGCCTGGTGACGCGCTGGCCGGTCTTGGCCGACACGTAAAAGAACGGAATGAACTCGAGAAACGGCGCGCGCGCCTTTATGTCCCGCTCGCCATCGCGCGCGGTGTTGGTCTCTTTTTCCTCGATCAGGTCCCACTTGTTCACGGCGATGATGACCGCGGCCCCGCGCTCCCACGCTTCGTTCGCGATCTTCAGGTCCTGCGCGTGCATGCCGTCCTTGGCGTCCACGACGAGCAAGCAGACATCGGCGCGCTCCATCGCGCGGGTGGTACGGAGCGTCGAGTAGAACTCGAGGTCCTCCTCGACCTTGCTCCGCTTGCGGAGCCCCGCCGTGTCGATGAACACGAGCGTGCGGCCCTGGTACTCGAACGGCGTATCGATGGCATCGCGCGTCGTCCCCGGCTCGTCGGCGACGACCAGCCGGTCCTGGCCCAGCAGCTTGTTCACAAGACTCGATTTGCCGACGTTGGGCCGGCCGACGACGGCGACAGCGATCGTCGCTTCCTCATCTGCCGCCGGGGTGTCCGGGAGGAGAGACACGAGCTGGTCAAGCAGGTCGCCACTGCTCTTCCCGACCGCCGCCGATACGGGGAACGGGTCGCCCAGGCCAAGCTCGTAGAACGCGAGGTGGCGCGTTTCGTCCGGCAGGTTGTCGGCTTTGTTGACCACGAGGATCAAGGGCCGTTTCGCCTTGCGGAGATACTGCGCGATCTCGAGGTCCATCGGGTGGATGCCGGACTCCACGTCCACCACGAACAACAGCACGTCGCTGTCCGCCACCGCCTGCTCCACCTGGGAGCGAATGGCGCGGTTCAACGGATCGACCGATCCGGGGACCAGCCCTCCGGTATCCACGAGCCAGAACCGGCGGCCATTCCACTCCGCCGGAGCGAAATGACGGTCGCGCGTCACGCCCGGCTGGGCGTCCACGATCGCCTGGCGCCGCCCGATGATGCGGTTGAAGAGCGTGGACTTGCCGACGTTGGGGCGGCCGATGATCGCAACTGTCGGGATGCTCATGCGTCACCGGAACGAAGGAATGATGGAATGTTGGAATGACTGCCCATTCCATCATTCCTTCGTTCCATCATTCCGTCTTCCAAAGCATCCGCAAAGTCGTACGACAGCCGTACCGGCATCGGCAGCTGCGCGGCCAGATCGTGAGCCTCCATATCGTCCATGAACAACAGATCGTCATTCACCGACTCGGCGGGCAGCAAGGCGAGGTCGAGATCCGACCGGTCCCGGAGCGCGGCGAGCACGGCCTTGCCGGGGAGCAAACCGGCCGTCGTCACCGACGGCCCGAATAGGGTGTTTTCCAGGACCAATATCTCAAAATGGGCCCCCGTGATCTCCGTTAGATCAGTTACGATCTGCGGGATCAGTGGCCCCATGGCCATGCCCGTGACCACGCCGATCCGCTTCCCACCCCAGTCGCCAGCCCCGAGCGCCGAGCCCCGCGCGGCAATCCGCGTTTGCAGGTAGCGCACCGCCCCGACGCCATTTTCGCGCTGCTCGAAGTCGCCGTACCACTCGGCCGGCGGCAACGGCATGTCGGCCTGGAGGTAGAGGTCGTCGGCCCCGTAGCACCACGGCACGCCCCGATCGGCGACCGCGCGCGCCGCGAAATCATCCACCGTGGCAAGCGCCGCTTGGCACTCGGCGCGCGTCGGCTGGCGCACGAGCGCGTGCTTGCTGAACTCGGTCAACGCGACCGGAACGACCGAAACGGAGAGGATCGCTGGGCCAAGGCCGTACAGGTCGCTCAGGGTGCGGACCAGCTGTGGCCCGTCGTTGATGCCGGGCACCAACACCACCTGGGTGTGGAACGCGATCCCCCGCTCCACGAACCACCGCAGCTGCGGAATGACGTCGGTCGCCTCGGGATTGCGGAGCAGCCAGCGGCGCACGACCGGATCGGTCGCGTGCACCGAGACGTAGAGCGGCGACAGCCGGTACGCGACGATGCGCTCGAGATCCCACGGCTTCAGGTTGGTCAGGGTCGCGAAGTTGCCGTAGCGGAACGACAGGCGGTAATCGTCGTCCCGGATGTACAGCGTTTGCCGCATCCCCTGCGGGTTGCCGTCCACAAAGCAGAAGTCGCAGTGGTTGGCGCAGCGCCGGATGCGGGGCGGCTCCAGCATGACGCCCATCGGCAGCCCTTCCGGCCGTTCCACGTCGTACTCGATCTCCTCACCCGAAGGCAGCCGGGCGCGCAGCACGAAGTGCTCGTCTGCGGTCAGGAACTCCCAGTCGAGAAAGTCCTCGAGGTCCTTACCGCTGACCGCGAGCAGCTCAGTTCCTGGGATGAGTTCGAGCGCGGCGCCCAACGAGTCGGGTGCCACCGCCTGTACGCGAATCACTGCTGACCGCCTAGAGGTTCAAGGAGTTTCTGAAGCTAATCTCGCAACTTCAAGGGGCAACCGCAATTAGTACTTCATCACTCGCGCCCGAAGCCGCGACGGCCCGCACGACATGGGAACCGGGGATTAGCGCCCAGCGAGGCTGGGAAACGGGACGGCCATCGACAAACCAGCGTACCGGCCCGTCAGCGGGCCTGGTGGCGGCGCGGAAGGCGATCGTGGCATAGCGGGAGTCGATCCCTGGCGGGATTTCGTAGCGGTCGCCGGAGCGTGGGGAAACGATCTGAAATTGGGCTCCGCCGCCCCTCGCCGCCGTTTCACCTGCCGCCCTTTCACCTGCCGCCGTTTCACCTGGCGCCGCCTTACCATTTTGCTCCGCCCACTCGACGTACTCGGCCGGCCACACCACCACCCCGCCCTGATGCCAATCGCACTCCTTTTGTGGCGTCGTGCCCGGCAGGAACCACTCGTCGAGATCCGCGCACCCTGCCGTTGCCCGCAAGCCCGACAGTGCGCAGATCCGCGCACGCGTCGCGCCCGCCGCACGCGGACTCGGCAGCTCGCCGGGGGCGTGGCGGCGCGCGGTCACGAGCATCGCGCGATGCAGCAGCGGTCCCGCGCCGGTCACGCCGCTCACGCCACGCATCGGCTGGCCGTCAAAGTTGCCGACCCACACGGCGACCGTGAACCCACCGGTGACGCCCACCGCCCAGTTATCCGTGAAGTGATGACTGGTGCCTGTCTTGACCGCCGCGGGGAACGGGAAATCGAACGGCGTCTCGACGCCGAACCCGGGGATGCGGGCCGTGGGATCGGACAGAATGTCGAGCACCAGGGCCGCAGATCCCGCAGATATGAAACGACGATCTCCCGCAGATCGCTGACCAGGGCCGACGCTGCGCCACTCGACCGCCCGCCATACCCCACTCGCGGCGAGACCGCGGTAGCCGTTGGCGAGCTCGAGGAGACTCACGTCACCGTTGCCCAACGCCAGCCCCAACCCATAGTACTGGGCGCTGCGCGTCAGCGAGCCGAATCCCGCACCGTGCAGGACGCGCAGCAAGGTGGCGGCCCCCACGCGATCAGCCAACTCGACCGCGGGGACGTTGTACGAGCTCGCGAGCGCCTCGCGCGCGCGCACGGGACCGTGGAACCGCCGATCATAGTTCCGCGGCTGGTAGGGACCGGTGGAGGTCGGATAGGCGCGGGGGACGTCCGGCAATACCGACGCCGGCGTGTAGCCGCGATCGAACGCGAGGCCATACAGGAACGGCTTCAGCGCCGAACCGGGCTGGCGCGGCGACACGACCATGTCCACCTGGCCGGCAGAATCAGCCCAGAAGTCCGGCGATCCCACCCAGGCGAGCAGCTCGCCCGTCACGTTGTCGAGCACGACGAGCGCCGCCTCGCGCACGCCCCGGTCTGAGAGCGTGTTCACCGTGTGCCGCACTTCGGCTTCGAGCGCGGTCTGCAGCGGCAGATCGAGCGATGTGCGCCACACGCCGCGCGCGGCGCTCGTGTCGAGCCACTGCAGTACACGGCTCGTGAAGTGCGGGGCGAGAAACGGCGGCGTGGCTCGCGCCGGTACCAGCGGCTCGCGACTCGCGCGATCCACCTGATCCGCCGGCGCGTAGCCGTAGCGCCCAATGCGACCCAGTACCAGCGCGCGGCGGCTCCGCGCGCGCTCGGGAGCGACGAACGGATTGTCGGTGGATGGCGCGCTCGCGAGACCGGCAAGCAGCGCCGCCTGGCCGAGTGAGAGCCGCGTCGCGGACGCATTGAAGTAGAGCGCGGCGGCCGCGTCCACTCCGACGGTGCCCTGCCCCAACGGCACGCGGTTCAGGTACTGCTCGAGGATCTGCTGCTTGGAGAGATGCGCCTCCAACCGCAGCGCCCAGAACGTCTGGATCACTTTGCCGTGCCAGGTGCGGCCGGCGCCTGGCCGCAGCAGCCGCGCGAGCTGCATCGTAATCGTGGACGCGCCCGAGCGCACCCGCCGGGCCCGCAGGTTGTCCTTGAGCGCGCGCCCCACGGCGCGGGCATCGACGCCGTGATGCTCGTAGAAGCGGTGATCTTCCCCGGCGACAAACGCTTCCAGCAAATCTGGATCGATCTCGGCAAGCGAGAGCCAGCGCTGCAACGAGCCGTCCCCCGCACGCGTGCTGCGCAGCACCAGGCCGTTGCGGTCTTCCAGCGTGACGCTCGCCACTTGCGGCGGCGACGTGAGCGCGCGCGGCAACGGCAACGCCACCCAGACGCCGGCCCACAGCAGCACGGCGGAGAGTGTGCCGGCCGCGATCGCCAAGACGCGCCGGCGCCGGCTCACGGCGCCCGCTGCGTCACGGTGAAGACGCCGCCGTCACTGCGGCCCTGCACTGCCGGGTTGTACATCTCTTCGGCGTGTGCCGGCGGGCGCACGAATGTGCCGGGTGTCGTCGCGCGCGCCACGTAGGTCGCCGTGTAGCGGCCGGTCCAGAGCACCGTGGCGACGTACACCACGCGATCGTCACGCAGCTCTTTGTGATCGAACGGCGACCACCAGCCCGCGTCCCAGCTGCCGTAATACCATCCCCAGGGATAGTAGTCCGACTCCCCCTCCCCCTCCCCCTCCCCCTCGCCCGCTTCGGTCGGCGTCTCGGGGATGGTAGCCCCGGGCCCGGGCAACTGACCAGTGGTGCGCAGACTCAGATCGACCGCTTCGAGCCCGGCCGGCAGCGGATCGGTGAGGGCAACGAATTGCCGGTCTGCGGTGACCGTGATCCGGAGCCGCACGCGGACCAGCGAGCCTTCGGTCACACTGACGATCGGCTTGCCCGTTTCGTAGTCCTCGTACCAGCGCTCGACTTGAATGCCCTGCTGATCGGGCGTGACGGGCCGTTGCCGCGGGACTTCGTGGACTGTCACGTAGAAGAACAGGGGCACGCCGGCCGACGTCGCAGCGTCTCCGGCGCGGACGTTGAGGACGACGCGCTGGCCACCGTCCGAGACATTCGACACTGCTCCCGTGAGGGGTCGGGTGACCTCGCGCAGCGTGTCGCCACGCGAGCGGTACACGACCTGATTTCCGGCGCGCACTTCGTAGCCCCGCTGCGCCGCGCGGGTTTGGCGCGCCGTGAAGTCGGCAAGCGCCGCGGCCGCCGCGCCGAAGTCCTGGGTATTCCAGTACCAGCCGCCGGCGGTTCCGCGCGCCTGCTCGACCAGTGTTTCGACCAGTGGAGCGATCAGGGCGTTGGTCGAGTCCACAACCAGGGTCGCGGAGAGCAACCGAGCCACGGGTCGCTGGCTCGAGGGGAAGTAGAACCAGGAGGACCGCCGCGCCGAGTCCGGCAGGACGGCCCGGCGACCCTCGACACGCACCGACGCCCAGATCGGGGAGATCAATTGACGAGCCGCGCCCCGGGCGCCACGGCGCGCCATCATCTGCGCGAGGCGCAGGCGGTCTTCCCAGGCGAGCTGCGCGACCTGGCGGTACAGCTCGTTCTCGGTGGGCAAGTCCGGCTTCCCGATGCGACTCAGGAAATCGGCCGCCGCCACCTGCTCGGCCAGCACCACGTGCAGGTTCGAGTACCACGAGGCGATCGGCGCCATGATCGTGCCGCGCTGGTGGGCGCTGCGATACAGGTAGTTACTGAGCCGGGCGAGCACCGAGTCACGCACCGGAATGCCGGCGTCGCGCGCGGCGAGCAGCGCCTCACCGGCGAACGCACTCAGCCACGGCGTCGTCCAATCCTCGGCGGACCAGAGACCGATTCCGCCGTCGGGCCGCTGGCGGCCGCTCAACACCGCGACGCCCTGCTCGATCTCCGCGCGCGCCCGCTCGGTCGTGAGACCGGTGAGCGGCGCGACGGGTCCGGCCCGGTAGATCGCGATCAGCGGCAGCATTTCGGATGAGATCTGCTCGGAGCAATCGAACGGATAGACCGCCAGCCAGCGGTAGCTGCCGGCCAGCACCGCGAGCGGCGTCGTGCCGATGCTGAACTCGAGGCGCGAGCGTTCCGGATCGACCGGTTCGGGGAGATCGATCACCACGGTGGCGGTGTCCACGACGCTGCCGGTGACGGTGTACGCCCGCGGCGTGTAGACCGGCCGTCCGACGAGGCGCACCTGCACCGCGTCCGAATCGTTCTGCGAGGCGACGTCGAAGCGGAAGGTCGTCGAATCCGCGGTCGTATCCCGGAACGCGAAGCGCACTTCGCTCCCGCGTCCGGGAGCGAGGGT